>BPIQ01000003.1:0-300000 GCA_026004195.1 Candidatus Binatia bacterium | reverse complement strand
CGAGCGAGAGCGGGCTCCGCAGGAGCGGACTCTCCATCGCGTTCGCCTTTAGCACCCGGTGTCGGGTGGGCCAAGCCCCGCCGGATGCGGCACCACCCGGAGGCTCTTCCTGGTTCGGTGGTCGGCTTCGGCATCCTCGCCCGGGCGATCCTGCCGCGTCCTCCACTGCCCCCGAGCATTTGCCCGCCGCCCTCCGGCACGAGCGCGCGGCTCTCTTCGTGGCTCCCTGTCCTGCGTGCCTTCCTCCCTCTTTCCCGCTTGTGTGGAGGGTCCGTAGGGATGCTCACGGCGCTTCCGTCCGCGGGCCCTCAATCGGGCACGGGCGGGCCCTCGAAGAGCGGGTGGAATTCGTCGGGCAGCTCGCGGAAGTCCGGCAGTGTCCCGAGCTGATCGGTCGGGTCGACGCCGGAATACGTGTGCCAGTAAAGGACGGGGCCCGTCCTGTACGGCTCGAGGCGCGCGAGCTCCCGCAGCGCGGCAAGGCACTTCGCCGTGTAGGTCGTCTCGGTCTTGAGCCCCTCGAGCTCCGCTACCTCGTCGCGTGCGGCTCGTGCCGAGGCTGTGGGTGTGCCGTAGCCCGGACCCACGAAGCCGTGGACGAGACGGAACGGCTCGGCGGCGAGGTCGAGATCGGGAAGCGAAGGGAGCTTCCGGCGCAAAAGCTCGTGCGTCGCGCGTACGAGGCCCAGGACCCGCTTGCGCGTGGGCGGCAGGATGTCGGTCACGAGAACGCCGGCCACGCGCGTGGAAAGCCCGGCGAGGCGGAACCCGAGAACGAGTCCCGCGAGCGTTCCCGCCGTGCCGACGGGCACGAAAACCCACCCGGGCTCGGGCAGGAGACCCTGTGCGATCTGCTCCTTGAGTTCGAGTGCCGCGTCGACGAAACCGAGAACGCCCACGGGCGAGCTCCCGCCCGTGGGCACGACGTAGGGCAGGTCGCCCCGCGCGCCGCGCCGCACGAGAATTCCGAGCGTTCTCGCGACGAGCTGCCCGAGACTCGGTGCATAGTGGAGCTCGGCTCCGGCGGCACGGCAGAGGAGGAGCCCGTGTCTCACTTTCGAGGTGACGGGTTGCCGCAGGAGGACGAGGACGACGGAAAAGCCGTGCCGCCGCCCGTAGAGCGCCGTGGCGAGTCCGTGGTTCGTCCCGATGCCTCCGAAGGTGAGAATCGAGCGCTTGCCTTTTCTCCTGGCATCGCCGAGGAGGAACTCGAGCTTCCGGGGCTTGTTGCCGCCGTAGAGCGTGCCGGTCTCGTCGTCCCGTTTCACCCAGAGCTCGACATCGAGCTCGGTTCCGAGCTTTTCGAGCCGGTGGACCCGCGTCGGCAGCGTCGTGCAAGGAAGCCGCGGGAACGCCTCGGCGAGCTCCGGAAAAGCTCGCTCGAGCGCCCCTCCACTTCGGGCCTCGTCCTCGAGAGCTCTCGCGGCTTCCGTCATCCCCTCTTCAAAAGCGGTCCGAGGTCCAGAACACGGAGCCCCGGTAGGGAAAAAGTTTCTCGAAAAATCCCGGCGCCTCGACCTCCTCGACGGGAAGCCCGAGCTTTTCGGCCAGCGACTCGGGACGGACCACCCGCCACATCCAGAACATGTCCTCCACTTCTTCGACGCCGAAGCCGCGGGCGCGGAGCCTTTCGGCGAGGTCGAGGTCCGCTCCGAGATGGAAAAGGAGAATGCCCGAGTCGCGCGTCTCGGCGCCGAGCACGGTGTAGAGGTCGGCGAGCGCGTCCTCGCAGCCGGGCAGGGCGCCGTGTTCGGTCACGGTTTCGATGCCGTAGAGCTTCGTTTCGCGCACGTACGCGACGGGCTCTCCATCCCGGCACGCCACGAGAAAACGCTCGTCCGGGTTTCCCGCGTACCGGAGCTGCCCTTCCCAGTAACGCCGGTCTCGCACGGCGGCTCCGGGCAGGCCTCCGCTGTACCGGCGGTAGATTTCCATGACGCGCTCGAGGTGGCGCTCGAGCCGGAAGGGCTCGATTTCCGTAGCCGGCCGCGGGAGGCGCGCGGGGGTCCGGAGCGTGCCCAGGAGCCTCCGGACGGGCCGCCAGCCCAGCCTCCCGTAGAAAGAGAGGCGGGTCGCGAAGAGAAGCGAGAGGTCGCAGCCGTCCTCGGCCATGAGCTCGATCGCGCGCGAGAGAAGTCGCGAGGCCACCCCTCGCATGCGGTGGGACTCGGTCGTGAACACGTTGCCGATGCCCCCCACCCGGAGTCGGGCTTCGCCGACCGCGATCGTTCGGGGAAAGATCTGCAGCGTGGCGACGAAGCGGCCGTCTTCTTCGGCCACGAGGCAGCGGTCGTCGCGGAAACCGGGGTCGTGCTCGAAATACCGCCGGAAGAACTCGCGGTCCCCGAACCACTCCTGCAGGAGGTCGAGGACTTTTTCGCGCTCGGTCTTTTCGATCCCGCGAATGCGCATCGCGCCTCCCTCAGTACGGCCGATATTCCCGCCCGAGCTCTTCCCGGGCGATGACGAGCTTCGAGATCTGCGCCGTCCCGTCTCCGATCTCGAGCCCCATGACGTCCCTGAGTTGCTGCTCGATCGGGTACTCGTCCGTGTACCCGTAGTGGCCGTGGAGGAGAAGGCAGTCGTGGAGCGCGTCGACCGCTACCTTCGGGGCCCACCACTTCGCCATCGCCGCTTCGCGGGTGTGCGGGAGGTTGCGGTCCCGGAGCCAGAGCGTCTTGTAACAGAGGAGACGGGCCGCTTCGACGTACGTCGAGTGCTCGGCCAGGGGGAACGACACGCCCTCGAAGGTCGCGAGCGGCCGGCCGAAGGCTTTTCTCTGCTTGACGTGTTCGCGCGTGCGTTCGAGGGCGCGTGCGGCGCTTCCGAGGCACATGAGCCCGATCACGGCACGGCTGTAGTCGAAGGTTTCCATCACCATGCGGAAAGCCCGGTTTTCCTCGCCGACGCGCTCGGCCGCGGGGACCCGGACACGGTCGAGGAAAAGCGAACCGCGGCCGAGGCACTTCGAGCCCATGCTGTTGTAGGCGCGGCGTTCGATGCCGGGAAGGTCGGTCGGGACGCAAAAGGCCGAGATGCCCTGCGCACGCGTGCCCGGCGAGGTACGGGCGAAGACGACGACCATGTCGGCTCGCGAACAGAAGCTGATCGAGGATTTCTCGCCCGTCAGAACGTATTCGTCTCCCTCGCGTTCCGCTCTGCAGGCGAGTGCAGCGGCGTCCGAGCCGGCTCCGGGCTCCGTGAGAGCGAGCCCCGCCACGATCTCGCCCCGCGCCATACGCGGAAGCCAACGGGCCTTGAGTTCTTCGCTCCCGTAACGGGCAAGAAGCTCCCCGACGAGGCCGTACATGAGGGGGAAGTACGCCACGTTGAAGTCCTCGCGGGCGATTTCCTCGGCCGCGATGCCGCTCGCAAGATAGCTCTGCGGGTTCCCCCCGTACGCTTCGGGTATCCTGAGGCCCAGAAGCCCGAGCTCGGCGCAACCGCGGAGCTGCTCTTCGGGGAAGGTCTTCTCGCGGTCGTGCCGCTGGTAGCGAGGCGCCAGCTCTCGTTCGGCGAAGCGGCGCAGGGTCCGGCGGAAGAGCTCGTCTTCTTCGGAGAAGGCGAAATCCATGCGGCGCCGCAGTTTAGCGCCGCGCAGGAGTCCTGCGCAACGCCGTCCCGCAAGGGCACGGGGAACCCGTGCCTCCTTGCGACGCCGCGGGTGCTTGCACGAGAGGCCGAGAGCGAGTAGCGCTCCGGACTCGCGATGAACGTACCCGCCTGGCTCGCCGACTGGCTCGCTCGCCCCCTTCCGGTCGACCCGCCTCCGCGGGAGGTGCGGGAGCTTCCACCTCCGTCCGCGGTCTCGGAGATCCCCGCCGGTTGGAGCTTCGCGTGCGGGAAAGAGAAGCTGGAAGCGCGCTTTCTTTCCGACGGAGTTCTCGAGATCGTCGTGCGGGCCGAAGGCGAGGAGCTTCTTCCGTCGTTCGCGCGCGTGGAAAAACCTCCGTCGCCGCCGGAGGTCTCTCGGGCCCGGGAAGGATCGACGTGGCGTCTCGCGACCCGAGCGCTCGAGGCCGCCTTTCGTTCGGACTCTTCCGGGTTCGAGGTAAGGGGAGCCTGGCCGCTCGCCGGCCGTGCCGTCGCGACCGAAAGGGGCTGGCGTGTCCGGTGGGAGCTCGAGCCCGAGGATCGGCTCTACGGGCTCGGCGCCAAGGTGGGAGGACTTCGGCGAAACGGCCGCAGGACCCTCCTCTGGGCGTGGGAAAGCGCGGTCACGGAACGTTCGGATCCGCTCTATTCTTCGGTTCCTTTTCTCCTCCTGGCTCGCCGTGGCGCCTGGTCGGGGCTCTGGCTCGACTCCGCCGCACGCTCGGTTTTCGACCTCGGGGCGACCGACCCGCGGGTTCTCGAGTTCGGACCGCGCACGGGCCCGCTCGTCGTCGTCGTTCTCGCGGGGCCCACGCTGGGCGAGGTGCTCGCTCGGTTTACGAGCTGGACCGGGCGGCCTCCCCTGCCTCCGCTCTGGGCTCTCGGCCACCACCAGTCGCGCTACTCGTACGCGGACGAGGAAGAGGTGCGCGAGGTTGCCTCCCGGTTCCGAAAGCGCGGTATCCCGACCGATGCGATCCACCTCGACATCCACTACATGGACGGGTATCGCGTCTTCACGTTCGACCGCGAACGTTTCCCCGATCCCCGCAGGCTCTCGGAGGATCTCGCCCGGCAGGGGTTCCGCCTCGTGGCGATCACCGACCCGGGTCTCAAGGTCGACCGGCGCTACGAGCCCTACCGCCAGCTCGTCGAACGGCGCTTCTTCGTCCGCCGGACGGGGGGCGAGCCCTTCACGATGTACGTCTGGCCCGGCAAGGCCGCGTTCCCGGATTTTTTGCGCGCCGAGGTGCGCCAGTGGTGGGCCGAGTGGCTCCGGGTGTACGTGGAGGCGGGTATCGCGGGCATCTGGAACGACATGAACGAGCCTTCGGGATGGCGCGGAGCGTGGTACGTGGGGGACGGCGTCGTGCCGTTCGGCGAAGCGCGCACCCACGACGCGCAGCACGTGCTCGAGGACGGCCGTGTCGTACCGCATCTCGCGGTTCGCAACGCCTACGGCCACCTCCATTCGCGGGCGACCTACGAGGGGCTTCGCCGGCACCGACCCGGTGAGCGACCCTTCGTCCTGACACGTTCGGCTTTCGCCGGAACCCAGCGCTACGCCGCGCAGTGGACGGGCGACGTACTGAGCTCGTGGTCCCTTTTGCGCGCGACCGTTCCGATGTTGCTCTCCCTGGGGCTTTCGGGAATGTCTTTTGCCGGGAGCGACATCGGGGGCTTTTTCGGGGACTGCACCCCGGAACTTTACGCCCGTTGGGTCCAGCTCGGGGCGCTTTCGCCCTTCGCCCGCACCCACACGGCGCTCCACACGCGTCGGCAAGAGCCGTGGAGCTTCGGGCCCGAGGTGGAAGAAATTGCCCGCCGGGCGCTCGAGCTGCGCTACCGGCTCCTTCCGTACCTCTACACGTGCTTCTGGGAGACGAGCCGGGGCGGGATGCCGGTCTGGCGGCCTCTTTTCGCGGAGTTTCCCGACGACGCGCCGTCGTGGGACGTGGAAGACGAAGTTCTGGTCGGCCCTTCCCTCCTCGCGGCGCCGGTTCTCGAAAAGGGCGCCCGGCGGAGAGAGGTGTACCTGCCCCCGGGGCGTTGGTTCGACTGGGCGAGCGGCCTTCTCCTCGAAGGTGGCCGGACTCTGGACGTCGCCGCTCCGCTCGCGACGCTCCCGCTCTACGTGCGGGCGAACTCGGCGATCCCCACGGTCGAAGGGCTCCGGCACACCGGAGACCGGCCGACCGCGCCGATCGTCTGGAGGGTGTTCCTCGCCGAGCCCGTCACCGAAGGCAGGATCGGCGGCCTCTACGAGGACGACGGGCTTTCGTTCGCTTACGTGGACGGCTTTTTCCGCTGGAACGAGGTCGAGGTAGTGCGGAGAGGGGAACGCCTGGTGCTGCGTTTTTTACCGGGCGAGGGGCGTTACCGCTCCCCGCGAACGGAAGCCGTACTCGAACTCGTGGCTCCCGGCTTCGAGGTCGTGGCCTTCGGCGGCGGTCCCGTGCCGCCGGCCCCGATCCGCTTTTCGCGCGACCGGATGCACGAGGTGGAGCTCGCCCCGTTCCAGGGCGGGCCCGAAGCTTGAAAGGCGGGTTCGATTCGTGTTAGGCGGGTTCCCGCGCTTGCGGGGGGCCCGATGAATCCGGGGGCGAAGGGTTTTTGTCCGCCTAGCAGCACCCCGTGCCGGCATGTCCTGCTCGCGGCGGGCCGCCCCATCGGACGGCCGATCTACGGTCTCGTCCGGGTCGCTGCCGTCCCGGTCGCTTTCGCTCTGGTTCTGGCGTCTTGCGCGAGCACGCGTGTTCCGCCGCTCACGCAAGCAGGGACGCAGTACGGCATGGAGGAAGACGAGCAAAAGCTCATCCGGCGCTCCGACGAGCTCGAGCGTGAACTCGCGGAGAAGGGCTTGGTTTACGACGATCCGGCCCTTCTCGAGTACCTCGATGCCGTCGGCCAGAAACTCGTTCCGCCGGCCGCTCGCGGGAGGATCAGGTTCCGTTTCGCCGTCCTTCGCGACCCGACGATCAACGCCTTCGCCCTGGCACAGGGCTCCGTCTACGTGCACACCGGGCTCCTGGCGCGGCTGGAGAACGAGGCGCAGCTCGCGATGATCCTCGGCCACGAGGTGGCCCACACGGTCGAACGGCACCAGCTCGAGTTCTTGCGGAGCCTTCGGAACAAGACCGTGGCGGCCAAGGTCGCCGAGATGGTGCTGCTTCCGGCGGCCGTCGTCTTCGGGGGCGCGGGAGGAGGACAGCTCGCGTCGGATCTTCTCGCCTTGAGTTATGCCGCGACCGTCACCGGCTTCGGCCGGGAAAACGAGGAAGAGGCGGATCGCCAGGGACTGCTCGCCATGGCACGAGCGGGCTACGATGTGCGCGAAGGAGTGCGTGTCTTCGAGCTCCTTACCGAGATGGAAGATCCGGGGGCTCTCGAAGGGTTCTTTTATTCGAGCCACCCCTCCAACGAGGCGCGCCGGGAGTACCTCCGCGGACTCCTGCGTTCGGGCCTGGTCCGTGCCGAAGCCGGGCGGACGAACGCGGAAGCCTACCGACGTGCCACCGAAGGGGTCGTCGTGGAAAACATCCGACTTCGTCTGAGGAGACGTCACTACGATTACGCTCGTCGGGAGGCGGAGCGGGCTCTGGCTCGCGATCCGACGAGAGCGACCTTGCACTACTACCTGGGCGAAGCGCACCGTCTTCTGGCAACCGATCCGGAGGGCGCGGCGAAAGAAGCCGCGCTCCGCAAGCGCACGACGCGCGTCGACCGAAAGATCGTCGAATCCTTCCGATCGAAAGCCCCGGAGGAGTTCGAAGCGGCGCTCGAAGCTTACCGCCGTGCCTTGTCGCTCGACCCGTCCCTTGCGCTGGCACACCGGGGTATCGGTATGGTCGCGCATGCGCGAGGCGAGCGAGAGACCGCGTCGAAGGCGCTGCGAGCGTATCTCGCCGGCAGGCCCGACGCTCCGGATCGGCGATACGTGGAAAAAATCCTGCGGGAGCTCGGTTCATGAAAGGAACATCGAGGCTTTGGCTCCGTGCCGTCGTGGTGGTCGTTTCGGTCGCAAGCGTCTCGGCGTGTACCACGACGGTCCGAAAACATCCCGGGTTCGAGGAGCGCCGCAAAGAACTCCGCTCGGTCGCGGTCATGCCGCCGGAGGTGGAGATCGTCCGCGTCGTGTTCCGGGGCGACAACGAGGAGCTTCGAGAGGAAGCGGAGGCAGTGAGCCAACGGCTGGCGGAGCTCCTGGAAGCCGAGCTGCGGCGCCGTGGGTTCGAGGTGAAGCCGGTACGTCTCGCAGAGCCCGAATTGTCGCAAGATGCGGATCTCCGCTTCGAGCTCACGCAGATTCGAGCTACGTTCGCGGAGAAAAGCGCCGAAATGTTCCAGGTAGGGCGAATGTCCAAGTCCGAGGCTCTGGCGTACGAGGCGAGCTTGGGACCCTCGGTGAACCGGTTCGCCGACCGGGCCGGGGTGGACGCGCTCTGCTTCGTGAGAATGGCGGGATGGAAAAAGTCCGGGGGCGAGATCGCGAGAGACTGGACCATGACGCTGCTCCTGGGCGCTGCCACGGCGGGCGGGCTCGTTCGCGTTCCCCATGCGAAGGGAGCCGGCATCGAGGTGGCTCTCGTCGACGGGACCACCGGGGACGTTCTCTGGGCCAACGCCGCCGGCAAGTACGGGGACTTCGAGGGCAAGGGCCTCGAGTCCATGGTCGAAGATCTTTTCGAGGGCTTCCCGAAGTGACTCCCCCGGGCCTCCCTCAGAGCCGTGGCGGGGGAAAAGGCCAGGTGGAGCCCTCGGCTCCGCCGTCGACCTCGAAGACTTTGCCGGTTACCCAGCTCGAAGCGGGGGAAGCCAGGTAGAGGGCCGCGGCGGCGATGTCTTCCACGGTGCCGATGCGTGCCATGGGCGTGAGCGCCTCCATCTTCTCGCGGATTTCCGGGGTGAGAAAGGGAGCGAGGGCGGAGGTTTCCACGGCGCCCACGGCAATCGCGTTGACTCGGATTTTCGGGGCGAATTCCTGCGCGAGGATGCGCGTCATGAAAGAAAGCGCCGCCTTGGCCGTCCCGTAGGCCACGAAACCGGGGATCGGAACGCGACCCGCGGCCGAAGAGATGTTCACGACCGCTCCGCCGCCTTCCCGGAGCATGTGGGGGACGGCAAGGCGCGTCAGCAGGAAAGCCGAGGTGACGTTGAAGTGGAACGCTTCCTCGAACATGCGTTCGCTCGTGTAGAGGGCCTCTTGCGGCGGGGTGCCGCCCGCGTTGTTCACCACGATGTCGATGCGGCCGAGCTCGCGTACGGTCGTCTCGACGAGGTTTTCGATGTCTTCCCTTTTCGTCACGTCGCACACGACGGCGAGACCGCGCCGTCCGAGGCTCCGCACTTCCTCGGCCACGGCTTCGACCTCCTTGGCCGTGCGCGCACCGACGGCCACGTCTGCGCCTGCCTCCGCGAAGGCGCGAGCGATGCCCGCGCCGATTCCCCTTCCGCCGCCCGTCACGACGGCCACCCGCCCGGGAATGCGAAACCGTTCGAGAATCACCGTCCACCTCTCGGCCGTGTTTTTCGACGCTTCGCTCGTTAGCACGAAAAGGGCGCCGATTTCGAGCCGTCCCTCGTCTGGCCACGAGGCGTTCCGCTCTGCTAGGGTCCGGCACGGTTTTTCGCCACCGGAGGTCGAGCGATGAAATTCGGCATTTTCTACGAGCACCAGCTTCCGCGCCCCTGGAGCGAGGGGCGGGAGGAGAAACTTTTCCACGAGGCGCTCGAGCAGGTCGAGCTCGCCGACCGTCTCGGGATCCACTACGCCTGGGAGGTCGAGCACCACTTCCTCGAGGAGTACTCGCACTCCTCGGCACCCGAGGTGTTCCTCGCGGCCGCGAGCCAGAGGAGCCGCCGCATCCGGCTCGGCCACGGCATCGTTCTCATGCCGCCGGCGTACAACCACCCCGCCCGCGTCGCCGAGCGCATCGCCACGCTCGACCTGGTGAGCCACGGCCGGGTGGAATTCGGCACGGGGGAGTCGGCGTCCCGGATGGAGCTCGAGGGGTTCGGGATCGATCCCACGAAAAAACACGAGATGTGGCGCGAAGCCGTGGAGCAGGTCGCGCGGATGCTCTCGGAGGAGCCCTACCCGGGCTACGAGGGCAAGTACTTCTCGATGCCGGCTCGCAACGTGGTACCCAAGCCCGTCCAGAAACCCCACCCTCCGATGTGGCTCGCGTGCTCCACGCGCCAGACGATCCACCTCGCGGCCCAGCTCGGACTCGGTGCCCTCACCTTCGCCTTCGTCGATCCCTCGGAAGCGCAGCACTGGGTCACGGACTACTACGAAACGTTCAAGCGCGAGTGCGTGCCGATCGCGCAGAGCGTGAACCCGAACATCGCCATGGTGACGGGCTTCATGTGTCACCGCGACCAGGACGAGGCCGTCCGGCGCGGCATGGAGGGCTTCCAGTTCTTCGGCTACGCGCTCGCCCACTACTACATCTTCGGCGAGCACGTTCCCGGCCGTACGAACGTCTACGAGGAGTTCCGCAAGGCCTTTCTCCCCGTTCCTCCGGGTCCGACGGCCATCGGGACCCCGGAGCACATCCGGGAACACCTCCGGGCGTTCGAGGAAATGAAGGTCGATCAGGTGATTTTCATCCAGCAGGGGGGCAACAACCGCCACGAGCACATCTGCGAATCGCTCGAGCTTTTCGCTTCCGAGGTGCTTCCCGAGTTCCAGGAGCGGGACGAACGGCGGGAGAGGGAAAAGGCCGAGGAGCTCGCGCCCTACGTCGAGGCCGCGCTCGCGCGGAAAAAGAAGTGGCCCGAGCCGAAGGAACTGCCCGTGGTGCGCGCCTACGGAAGGAACATCGCGGAGGGCGGAAGGGGAGTCTACCCCGAGCCCGCCAAGGCGGGGGCCTGACCGGAGGGGGCGAGAAACCTCCGGACCGTCTCGTCGCTCGCCCCGAGAAGGCGCGCCACGCGCACCGACGCCGAAAGCGCGGCGCGGGCGCTCCGGCCCACCACGTCTCGGCGGACGGCGTAACG
Source organism: Candidatus Binatia bacterium (assembly GCA_026004195.1). NCBI lineage: Bacteria > Candidatus Binatota > Binatia (SeqCode) > Binatia bacterium. The sequence continues at coordinate 289,404 of BPIQ01000003.1, read as the reverse complement.
GCGGTCTCCGAGAACGAGGACGGCTCCGTGGCCGGATTCCTCCAGGTCGTCCGCGCGGAACTTCTCGGCCTCGGGCGGGGCGAGGGACTCGACGAGCGGGTCGTCGCCCGAGACCAGCACCGGCTTGCCTCGCCGCACGGCATGGGCCACGAGCTCCCGCAGCTCTTCCCGGAGAACCGTTCGGGTGCGGTCGTCGGCCGCGGAGGAAGGCGCGAGCGGGGTGAGAAGGACGAGATCGGGCGGCACCACGCGCAGGAGCCGCCGCACGTCGCCCGGACGTCGCACCCCGAGCTCGAGCACCATCACGTCGAGGGGTTCCGGGAAAAGAGCGTGGAGCAGACCGAGGCCGAAGGCTCGGGCGAGCTCCGCCGGATTCCTCCGCCGGAAGCTCGTCTGGAGAACGGCGAAGGCGATGCCCACGTCCGTGTTGTAGGAAAGGGGGTTGGAGCGTACCCGGAACGCAGAGGCGAGAAGCTCGGTGAGCGTGCGCTTGAGGACCGTGTTGCCTTGTCCTCCTGCGATGGCCACGATACGCGGCCTCTGCCGGGCGAGCCGGAGACGCGAAAGGGCGTGGAGGAGGAAAACTCCGGCCCGCCGCGAGAACTCGCGCCGGGCGGACGAAGCCGCGAGCGGGGAGGGTAGGGAATACGCCCGGGGGGCGCGGCCGGCGAAGTAGTCCCCGAGCCGGTCGAAGGCCCGGTCGAGGTCCTCCGGGTCTCGGGCGTAGCAGAGCCGCAGGTGCGATTCCCCCGTCGGCCCGAACGCCACGCCGGGGACGAGCGCCACGCGGACGCGCTCGAGGATGTCCCGGGCGAGCGTGCGCGAGTCGCGGGCGAAGGGCACGGTGTCTTTGACGCGCGGAAAGGCGAAGTAGGAAGCGTTCGGTTTCTGGTAGTCGAAAACTTCGGGCAGAGCGTCGAGCCGTTCGATCACGCGGGTACGGCGACGCCGGAGCTCCTCGCGAAAACGCTCGACGAAGGGTTCGGCGAGCTCGAGGGCAGCCATGGCGGCGTACTGCGAGGCGACGGGCGCGCAGGTGACGAGGGTGTCGTGGACCTTGAGGATTTCGGCCGCGAGCTTCCGGTCGGTGTGGAGGAACGCGACGCGCCAGCCGGTCATGCCGAAAGCTTTCGAGAACGAGTAGACCCGAACGACGCGATGCCGGAACTCGGCGTAGGCGGCAGGGTTTCCGGGCTTTTCGTCCGTGTAGACGAAGTCCTTGTAGACGGCGTCGTCGATCACCAGGAGGCCGTGCCGCTCCGCCAGCCGGAGAAGCTCTTCGACCTTCTCGCGCGAATAGATCGTGCCGGTGGGGTTGTTGGGATTGCAGAGAAGGATGGCCCGGCACCGCCGCCCGACCGCCGAGCGGATGGCGTCGGGGTCGAGGTCGAAGTTCCTGTCCTCGTCGAGCGGGAAAAATCGGGGGCGTGCGCCGGCGAGCCGGATGGCGGGCACGTAGGAGGCGTAACTCGGAGAGGCGACGAGCACTTCGTCACCCGGACCGACGAAGGCGAGCAGCGTGGCCGCGATGGCCTCGATGGCGCCGCAGGTGACCAGGATCTCCCCGTCGGGATCGTAGCGCATCCCTTCGCGCAAAAGCGTGACGCTCACGAGCTCCCGCAGTTCGGGAAGGCCCGGGGAGAGGGAGTACCGGGCGCACGCGCCCTCGGCCATTTTTTGCCGGACGAACTCCTTGATGGGTTCGGGCGTGTCGAAGTCGGGGATGCCCTGCGCGAGAGAAATCGCGTCGGGGATTCGGCTCGCCCGGATTTCGATTTCCTTGATGGGCGAGAGGTCGAAGGGAGCGGGCTCGACTCGGGTGGCGAAGCCGAGGGGGCTCGTGGCTTTCATGACGGGAGGTCCGCGAGGTGACGCGTGTCGTTCACGACCTCTGCTTGCCACGTTCCGTCGCGCTCCGCCAGCACGTGGATCGACGCCAGGTCGCAGGGCCAGGCCCGTCGCTCCGCTTCGGAAAGCGCGAGAAGCTCGGTCACCGCGGCTCGGATCACTCCCTTGTGGGCCACGACGAGGACCCGCGGGGGCATCCGGGGCAGGAGCCGTCGGATCGCGCTCGCGACGCGACGGCGGAACTCCCTCGCGTCGTCGCCTCCGGGATAGGCGAAATCCCCGGGCGCGCGGCGCCAGCGGGCGAAAGCCTCGGGGTAGCGAGTCGCGATTTCTTCTTCCGTGAGCCCCTCCCATTCGCCGAAATGGATTTCGTCGAAGTCCGCGAGGGCCGTCGAGGGGACTCCGGGGGCGAGGATTTCCGCCCCTTCGCGGGTCCGGCGGAGCGTGCTCGTGTAGACGTGGTCGAAAGCTTCGTCGAGGAGCGCCCTCCGGGCGCGGCGCAACTGCTCGCGCCCGAGGTCGCTGAGCGCTACGTCCGTCCGCCCGAAGTAGCGGGTGCTCGAGCCTTTTTCCGTCTCGCCGTGGCGAACGAAAACGATGCGCCGGGTCATCCTCGGGCCCGGGAGCGGCTCTGGAGATCGACGTAGGAAGGACGGTAGTCCACGGGTCGGGCCAGGTAGACGAGACCGCCTACGAGCGTCAGGGCTTCGGCGGCCCAGAAGCCCAGGGCCGCCGAGATGATGGACTCGGAGACGCCGAGTTTGCGTGCGAGGAGCAGCGCCTGGACGATTTCCCGGACGCCTTCGCCCGCGATGGTGAAGGGGCTCAACACGGTGGCGAGGATCTGGATGCTCGAGGCGAAGCAGACCTCCCAGAAGTTCGCGTGTGCCGCCCCGATGGCGAGCGCCGTGAAGTAGTACATGGCGGCCGTGAAAAAGTGGACGAAGAAGCTCAGGGCGGCGACGGCCGCGACGAGACCCGTGCGGCCGTGGTAGGCGGTGGCGGCCTCCGTGACGCGTTCCACGAGTGGGCGGACCTTGCCTGCCGCGGGAAGGGGAAGGCGGGAGACGAGGGCCCGGAAAAGCCCGGGGCGGAGGATGGCGAAGTACAGGACGCCCACGACGACGAGCGCGAGCGGTACGGTCACCGTGGCCACGAGCGGCGCGTGGCGCCCGAGGACGTCGTAGCCGAGCGGGAAGGTCACCAGGAACGTGAGGAAGATGCCGCTGAGACCGACGACTTTTTCCACGACCGTGGCGGCGCCGGCTTCGACGGTTTTTCCGCTGAAACGCGCGGCGTCGTAGAGCTTGTAGCCGTCCAGCCCGATCGTCGACGGTAGGAACGTCCCGATGAAACGCCCGATGAGAAAAGAACCCGCGAGGTGCCGGAAGGGAAAGCGGATCCCCTGCCCGACGAGGAGGAGGTGCCAGCGGTACATCGAGGCGAGAATGCCCAGCGCCTTCAGGAACGACGCCACGAAGACGAACGTCCAGAACGTCCCGCCTTCGATGCGAGGGATGTAGTCGAGGATGGCACGGAGCGCCGTGACGTGTTCGCCTCGCTCGTTCCGGACCTCGTGGGTGAAAAGCAGGTAGAAGGCCGAAGCCGTGACGACGACCTTGACGCAGGTCGTGACGGTGGAGCGAGTTCGCGGCGGAAGATCCTGCCAGCGTCGACGAAGGGCCGAGAACATGGGGCGGAACGTTTCTTTTATCCCGCGACCCGGAGAAAAGCGAGGACGATTTCCCGCCGGAGTTCCTCGAGGTCGGTCCCGGTTGCCTCGCAGCTCGCTCGGAGAAGGCTCCGCGGGCCGAAGGCGAACGGGGCTCGTCGTTCCGGCGGAATGCTCCGGATCTCGATCCGGAGGGGAACGCCTCGGAGTTCCGTGTCGAGGACGACGGCGTCGGGCCCTTCGTGCGAAATCCCGGTCTTCGCACCCCTCTTCCCCAGGATCCGGAGGGTACCTTCGAGGAGCTCCGCCACGGGAAAGTTCATGTCGAGTTCGAAAGACGGCATCGGGTTTTTCAGCTCCGGAGGGTGGCGCTCCGCTGCCGGGCGACGGTCAGGCCCGCCGCGGACGCGGCAAAAAGCAGGATCGCCGCCGCGTTCGCAAGGCCCCCCCACGGGCGGAGTTCGGCCCACGGGAGAAGATCCGCCGCAAGACGCAGGGCGACCGACACATGCAGGAGCAGGAGCGGAGCGTAGAGCACGGGTCCGTAGGCGATCGGGACGCCGAGAACGGACGGAAGGATCAGCGGAGCGTGGCCGAAGACCATGGAAAAGACGAAACCGAGAAAAAAGCCGTGGAGTACGGCGTCGTAAACGAGCCCCGGTCCCCAGGGCTCGGACTTTCCGACGAGCAGAACTCCCGAAACTCCGAGCCAGAGGTAGCCCGAGAGGAGGCAACACGCCATGTAGCGCGGAAGGCCCGGATGACGCAGGTTGCGTCGGGCCACGTCGAAAAGAAACAGCCAGGCCGCGGTTCCCAGGAACCCTACCCCGGCGACGGCCCGCCCGGTCGGGGTGGGACCGAGAAGGGCCCCACCGACGAAAAGGACGGCGCAGACGACCAGCAGACTGCGCCACGCGCGGCTTCTCGGCAGGACGCGTGAAAGCTCGAGTCGCTCGCCCGCGATGGTGAGAAAAAGAAACCCCGCCCACCAGAGGGCCAAGGTGAAGACGGGTCGGCCGCGGAGCCACTCGATGTTGCCTGCCGCCCAGCAAAGTGCGCCTCCGAGGAGAAAGGCCGAGAAAAGCTCCCGTGCCCGGGCGAGAAGGACGACCGAGGCTCCGACGTAAATGCCGCTTCCGAGAAGGACGAGACCCGGCGGGAGAGGGGTGGGGGCACCGGCGGCGAGCGCCAGCGCGCCGCCTCCGGCCAGAGCGGGGGCTGCGTACGTCCAGGTTCTGCCGAGCCCCACGGCCCGCTCGAGGGAAACGAGCGTCCCGAGAAAACCGGAGACCATGAGAGCTCCGTGGTCGCTCAGGAAAGCGGCACTCGGCAAGGGGAGCTGCCAGCCGAGCCGCACGAGACCTCCCCAGAGGCCCGCAAGAAGGCTCGCGCCTCCGAGGGCCAGGAGGGGAAGGCGGTGACGGATCACCACGGCCAGCCCCGGACCAGAACGACCCCGAGAGCGGCGGCGAGAAGGGCCAGGAGAAGGTTGGCCCTCCCGATCCAGCTCGCGGCGCGCCGCAAGCGCTCGGCCTCGGGCGAGTCGGGCGCGCTTCGTGCCAGCAGCGTGGCCCGGGGTCCTACCGTGAAGTCGTGTACCAGGCTCAGGGCAAGGATGCCGAGGACGATGCCGAGCTTCAGGGCCAGCGTCGAGCCGAAAGTCGACTTCCAGAAAACGAGGCTTCCGAGCATGGAAAGGTCGATCCCTCTCGCGGTGAGATTGACGAGACCCGTGAGGACAAGGACCGCGAGAGCGGCCCAGCCGAGGGTACGGAAGCGGACGCCCGTGAGGTGGAGGAGGACGCCGCGCTGAGCACCGAGCTCGGGACGTCGCAGGAGCGGAACGAGCACCAGGGCGAGGAAGAGCATCCCGCCGATCCAGGCGCAGGCCGCCAGGATATGAAGCCAAACCGAAACCAGATAGAGCGTGCGCATGGGGCTCGGTGCGGAACTTTAGCCCGCGGGTACTTTTGCCGCCAGATTCTCCCATCCCCCGGGACGCGACGGAGCGCGTCCCTCCGGGTGGCCGTGGCCACGTTCGGTACCGTCGTGCGTGGCCGAACACGAACGACCGTATCCCCGCCCCGCCCCGGACGCGACGGAGCGCGTCCCTCCCCCTGGCCGTGGCCATGCGTGGCGCATCCGTCCTAGGCAACGGGGCCGGGATGTGCCATCCTCGTCGGCGTGGGATTCCGCGGGGGTTTGCTTTCGGCGGCCGTGCTCTCGTGTCTTGCGCTCGGTGCCGCCCGCGCCTCCGATCCCGTTCCCTGCGAGCGCCCCAAACAAATGAAGATCGTCTACGACGCGGCGGAAAAGCGGCTTCTCTTCGTGTACGCGGCACAGCGCTGCAGGAAGCCGGAGCGCTGCGCCGAACGGGGCACTCAGGCGGAAAAACGTGCGACCGCCACCGGGCTTCTCGATCTGCCGCTGCGTCTCGAGGCGCGAGGTGCCGATGGCTCCGTGTTCCGTGTGGAGCTCCCTCCGTGTCCCGCCCCTCGTTGTGCGCGCTCGCGAGGAGGCCGGTGCACGGGAGGCGTGGACTCTTTCCGGGGCGAGGCGGGAATCGTCCGCGTGCAGTACGGGCGGGACGGGAGCGCCAACGTGACGGCACGCCTTTTCGCCCGCGCGGAGAAACTCCCCTCGGTGGCAGCCCCGGTGCGTGTCGTCCTCGAGGCACGCGAGAACGGGAATGGCAGGCCTTACCGAGCCGAGGCCACGTTCCGGGGTTGCCGCCGCCGGGTCGAAGAAAAAGGGGCCGTCGTCGTGTGCCGCTGAGGGAGGCCGATGGAAAAAAAGGAAGATCTCTACAATCGGGCCGTCGATCTCGTGGCCGAAGACCGTCTCGACGAGGCGATCGAGCTCTACCGGCGCGCCATCGCCCTCGACGAGAAGTACGTCGACGCGTGGCACGGACTCGCGATGGCGCTGGCCGAAAAGGAGCTTTTCGACGAGGCCATCGAAGCCGGGAAAAAGCTCCTCGAGCTCGACCCCGACGACCCCCTGGCCTACACGAACCTCTCTCGCTTCTACCAGGCCAAGGGGGACATCGAAGAGGCGGAGGCGTGGGCTGCAAAGGCCCGGGTGCTCGACTGGAAGCGGCAGCTCCGGAGCGAGGAGGACGACACAGAGAGCTGAGTCCCGGATTCCGGGCCGGCGTTCACCCTCGCGGACTGCCGAAACGGGCTCTCGGATTTCCCCGCTCCCGGGCGGGGGAAGCTCGTTCGGTCGTGCTCGGCCGGCAGCCCGGGGGCGTTCCGGCCCTCGGGATTCGACCCGAGGCTCCGAAAGCCGCGGTCAGAGGAGGTAACGCACCACGAAAAAGCCGCCCACGAGCAGAACGGTGAAGGCGACCGTGAGCAAGTTGAAGTAACGGTCGATGAAGTCCTTGATCGGAGGGCCGAAAAGCCGGATGAGACCGGCAACGGCGAAAAAGCGGAGCGAGCGCCCGAACACGGAGGCCACGACGAACACCGGGAAGTTCACGTCGCAGACGCCTGCCGCGATCGTGAAGACCTTGTAGGGGATCGGCGTGAGGCCCGCCGTGAAGACGGCGGCCAGCGCGTTTTCCCGGTAGAGGTTTGCCACGCGCTCGAACGTCGAAGGGCTGAAGACGTACGCGAAGAAGAAAGGTCTCACCTGTTCCCACACGAAAGCCCCGATGAGATAGCCGCCGATGCCCCCGACGACGGACGTGACGGAACAAACGGTCGCGAACCAGAGCGAGCGGCGGGGCGACGCGAGGCAGAGGGCGACGAGGAGGACGTCGGGCGGCACGGGAAAGAAGGACGCCTCGGCGAACGCGAGAACCCCGAGCGCGGCCACCCCGTAGGGTGTCGCCGCCCAGTGAAGCACCCAGTCGTAGAGGTAACGGACCCAGGGGAAGGGGTTCCACGTTCGCGGGCGGACGAGCGGAGCGGCGGGAAAGTTCGTCTCCTGCGTCGGCAGCATGCGGGGGCGTTTCAGGCTTCGGCGGAGACGCGTTCCGGACTCCCGACAAGAGCGCGGAGCTTGGCCGCGAGTCGTGCGCCCCTGCCCTCGTCCTCGTGCTTGAAGTAGACGAAAGCGTCGGTCCACCCCCTCCCGAGTTCCTCGAGCCTCCGCGCCCAAGCCGCGAGATCTTCGTCGGTGTACTCGGGTCGGCGGAGCCGAAAGTAGCCGAACGTGGCGGTCCGCTCGCAGGGAGTGTCCCGCTGCTCGTTTTCCGTGACGCAGAGCGCCACGTCGAATCGGTGGAGGCAGTCGTAGACTTCGTCGTCGAACCAGGTGGGGTTGCGAAACTCGAAGGCGGTGCGGAAGCCTTCGGGAAGCTGGTGAAGGAAGTCCTCCAGCCGGGCCGTGTCCTTTCTGAGAAACGGGGGAAGCTGGAAGAGAAGGACGCCGAGTTTGCCCTTCAGTGCGCTCGCCACCTCGCAGAAGTGCGTGACGGCCTCGCCGGCATCGCGGAGACGCATGTCGTGCGTGATGCGGCGCGGGGCTTTCAGCGTGAAGAGGAAGCCGTCGGGTGTCTCCTTGGCCCAGGCCTGGAGCTGCCGCACCGTCGGCATCCGGTAGAAACTGTAGTTGATCTCGACCGTGTCGAAGTGTTGCGCGTAGTAGGCGAGGAACTTCTCGTCGGGGAGGTCTTCCGGGTAGAAAGCTCCCTTCCACTCCTTGTACGCGTACCCCGACGTTCCGATCCGTGGTGCGACCATGGGCCGCTCTTTAGCACGCCCCGTGGCGCGAGGCTAGAATCGGTCCCGTCCGGAGCGGTCCGTCGTCGCTCGAACGGGCGTCCGACCTCAGGTCGCGGTGCCTCCGGGACGCGACGCTGTCCGGGCCGCCGGGCTCCCGGCCTTGACTTCCGCCGCCAGCGGGCCGCGACGCTGCGGGCCCTGCGATGCGAGGTCGCCCACTTTCTTCTCGAGCGTTCGTACTCTCCGCTCGAGTCGCCCGAGCTCGCTCCGGGAGAGGAGTCCGATCCTCTCGGGAAGGGAGCCGAGCGTTCGTTCGACCTGCCGGAGGACGCTTCTCGCGAACCGTGCAGCCCGGGTTCCGCCGAGCTCGAGGGAGCGCGGCCACCCGCCGATCCGAAAGCCCAGGCGACGGGCTACGTTCGGGACCGAGGCGACCCCGAGAAGCGCCCTGCGGGAGGAACCGCTGCGTCCCTGTCGTCGCGCCGGGGGCGTTTCTTTCCGTTTCTTTTCCGCCATCGAAGACACCTCCTCCGTTTCGAGAACCACGCGGAGGCAGCGGCTTTTTCCGGGGGGAAGGACAGAACCCCGCATAAGCCCGACCGGACCCGCCGTCAAGGGCCAACGTCCCGAGCCGGAGTTTTGGGCTTTGCCGAAACGCCGCGTGCTCAGTGGAGCCGCCGGCGGAGGGCTTCGAGGGCGGCTCGCGCGAACGGGTAGTTCGGCTCGATCGCGAGCGCCTTTTCGAATTCCTCGATCGCGCGCTGGAGCATCCCCTTCGCGAAGTAGATCCGTCCGAGGTTGCAATGGGGGTAGTGACGGGGTTCGTACCGGGGTGCTTCGATGGCGCGCTCGAGCCAGGGGATGGCCTCGTCGAGCTTTCCGAGCCGGATGAGGTAGGAGCCGATGTCGTTGTACGGGTTGCCGAAATCGGGGTCGATCTCGATGGCCTTCTTGCACTCCTCGATGGCTTCTTCGATCCGGTCCTGGAAGCTGTAGGTCCAGCCGAGGAAGGTGTGGGCCTCGGCCGTGGGGTGGTAAGCGATCGACGCCTTGTAGAGACGGATGGCGTCGTCGAGCTGCCCTTCCATCTGTGCCCGGTACGCCTGCTCGAGAAGAGCGATGGCTCTCGTCTTGCGTTCTTCCGGGTCCACGCGCTTATTCTGTGCGCGCGGAACCATGCGTTCAAGGGTCCTCGGGGGAATCCTCTGGCTCTTCGTCGTCCCGGCCTGCGCGCCCCGGGCGCTGCGGATCCACTTGCCCGAGGGAAGCTACGTCTCGACGACGCTCGTGCGCGAGCGAGCGGCCCGACCGGCGGAGAACATCACGCGCGAGGTCCTCGGACGGACCGGGCACCTGGGCTACCAGCTCGTTCACGTGCGTTCGCGGGAGGAGAGGCACTTCCACGCGCGGCAGGACCTCGTCGTCGTCCTGCTCTCCGGTAGCGGGGTTCTCTGGATGGAAGGGGAACGGTTGCGGATGGACCCGGGGGACGTGGCGGTGGTTCCGGCGGGGAAGGAACATTTTTTCGTCAACACCGGGGACGAACCGGCTTCGGCCTTCGTCGTGTCGGCACCCCCTCTCGAGGCGCCCGACGTCGTGCCCGTCCGCCCCCGGCCCTGACGGCTCGCCGGGGTGAAGCCGGAGCCTTCTCTTTCGTCGGGGGCGTGCGGTTGATAGACTCCCCGCGTGGATCGCGCGGCGACGCCCGAGGGGACGGCCCGTTACGCACGTCGGTTCGCGGCCCGGTGTGCCGAGGGTCACTTCCGCCCGGGGCAGGGGCTCGTCCTTTCCTCGATCGGCCTCGGCACCTACCTGGGCGAGCACGACGAGAAGACGGATCGTCTCTACGCCGAGGCCCTGCGGCTCTCGCTCGAGAGCGGCTCGAACGTGGTCGACACGGCCGTGAACTACCGCTTCCAGCGCAGCGAGCGGGTGATCGGAGAGGTTCTCGAGAGGATGTTCTCGGCCGGCGAACCGGCCCGAGAAGAAGTCTTCGTGTGTACGAAGGGCGGTTACCTTTCCTTCGACGGTGCACCGCCCAGGGACGCTCGTGCCTGGTTCGAGCAGACGTTCGTTCGGCCGGGGGTCGCGCGCTTCGAAGACGTGGTCGCAGGATGCCATTGCATGACGCCGCGTTACCTCCGGCACCAGCTCGAAACGAGCCTCCGGAACCTCCGTCTTTCCACCGTCGACCTTTACTACCTCCACAACCCGGAGACGCAGCTCGCGGAAGTCGGCCGGGACGAGTTCGCCCGGAGAATCCGTGCTGCTTTCGAGGAGATGGAAGATCGCGCCGCCGACGGCAGCGTCCGCTGGTACGGCGTCGCGACCTGGAACGCCTTTCGCGCGAAACCGGAGGCACGGGAGTACGTCTCGCTCGCCGAACTCGTCGCGATCGCACGCGAGGTAGCGGGGGAGGGGCACCGCTTCCGGTTCGTTCAGCTTCCCTTCAATCTCGCGATGCCGGAGGCTTGGACCCTGCGGAACCAGGAAGTGGACGGAACTCGGTACTCTCCCCTCGAGGCGGCCTCGCGGCTCGGGCTCACCGTGGTGACGAGCGCCCCGCTTCTCCAGGGGCGGCTCTCGCGCGGGCTCCCCACCGCGCTCGCCCGCGCCTTTTCGGGCCTCGAGACGGACGCGCAACGCGCCCTTCAGTTCGCCCGGTCGGCTCCCGGCGTCACGACGGCGCTCGTGGGCATGAAGCGCCCCGAACACGTCCGCGAGAACCTGGCGACGGCCCGGGTTCCACCCCTGGCGCCGGAGCTTTTCCGGAGTTTCTTCGAGGGGTAGGAGGGACTCCCGTGGCGATCCGCATCACACGCGTCTACACGCGCACGGGCGACCGAGGGGAAACGGCGCTCGTCGGCGGCCGGAAGGTCCCCAAGGACTCCACGCGAATCGCGGCCTACGGGACCGTGGACGAACTCAACGCGATTCTGGGGCTCGCCCGGGCCTTCAACGCGGACACCGAGCCCCCTGCGCTTCGCCACCGGATCGACGAACTCCTCCGCCGCCTTCAGAACGAACTCTTCGACCTGGGTGCCGAGCTCGCGACTCCCAAGGACGCGGAGTACGAAGGCATGCACAGGGTGGGAGAAGCGGAGGTGCGGTTTTTCGAAGAGTCGATCGACGCGATGCAAAAGGAGCTCGGCCCTCTGGACTCCTTCGTCCTTCCGGGTGGGGGGAAGCTGGGGGCGTTCCTGCACCAGGCGCGCACGGTCTGCCGGCGGGCGGAGCGAGAGATCGTGCGTCTGGCGCGCGAGGAGGAGGGGCTCGACGACCGGCTTCTCCGCTACGTGAACCGGCTCGGCGACTTTCTCTTCGTGCTCTCCCGTTGGGTTTCGAAGCAGCAAGGGGAACCCGAGTTCCTCTGGGAGCGAGGCCGGAAGGGCTCGGCAAAAACCGCCGAGAAACCCTCGGAGGCATCCGGAGGAAAACGAAGATGAACCCGCAACCGCTCTACTTCCGGCAACTCCAGCTCGGCCCGATGCAGAACTTCGTCTATCTCATCGGGGACCCCGAGACTCGGGAAGCCGCCGTGGTCGATCCCGCCTGGGACGTCGACACGATCCTTCGCGTTCTCGAGGCGGACGACATGACGCTGCGCCACGCCCTCGTCACGCATTTCCACCCGGATCACCTGGGCGGGAACCTGATGGGCCACCACATCCAGGGAGCCGCCGAGCTTCTCGACCGGGACCAGAAAGTCAAAGTGTACATCCACAAATCCGAGGCACCGTACGTCCGCCGGATCGCCGGGCTTTCGGATTCCGACCTCGTACGGGTGGAGAGCGGGGACGAGATCAGGGTGGGGAACGTCCCCGTGCTGTTTCTCCACACTCCCGGTCACACCCCGGGATCGCAGTGTTTTCTCGTGGGAAATCGGCTCGTGTCGGGCGACACGCTTTTCATCGGCTCCTGCGGCAGGGTCGACCTGCCCGGCAGCGACCCGGCCGCTCTCTACGACAGCCTCGTGAACAAGCTCAAGCGACTTCCGGACGACACCGTGCTCTACCCGGGCCACGATTACGCGGACAGGCCGTATTCCACCCTCGGCGAGGAAAAACGGCGGAATCCGTTCCTGCGCTTCGAGCGGCTCGAGGATTTTCTCCGCGTCATGGGCTATGGATGAGCCGGGTCGTCTTTTCGTCTACGGAACGCTGGTTTCCGCGGAGCTCGTCCGCGAACTCGTAGGGAAAAGCTTCCCCCGGAAACCCGGGGTGCTTCCGGACTACGAGAAGGTCTCGCCTCGGCGCGGCTACCCGTACGTGGTTGCGAGGCCGGGCGGCAGGGTCGAGGGGGTCGTCCTCTTCGGCGTGGATGCCGAGTCTCTCCGGATTTTCGACCGCTACGAAGGCGAGGGGCACCTTTACGAGCGACGCGTCCTCCCCGTCCTGGTCGAGGGGCGTAGCCTCCCCTGTTCGGTCTACGTCGGCCGTCCCGAGGTTCTCTCCCGGCTCTGGGGTTGACACACGTTCGGGGCTCTCCCCTTGGCAGGCTCGCGGGCTTTGGGCTAGGAACGACCCGGAGGGAGGGGGTACCCGTGTCTCTCGAGGGAGCCTTGCTCGGGCTCATCAGCTCCATGGAACCCGTGAGCGGTTACGAGCTCGCGAAGGCTTTCGAGCTCTCCATGACGCACTACTGGCACGCCCGGCACGGTCAGATTTACCCGACTCTGAAACGGCTCCGGCGGCGCGGCCTGGTCACGATCAGCGAGGTCCGGCAGCCGGGTCGCCCCACGAAAAAGCTCTACTCCATCACTCCCGAGGGAAAGGCGGAGCTCGTCCGCTGGCTTTCCACGCCTCCCAGGCCCCTCCAGATGAAGCACGAGGGGCTCCTCAAATGCCGCTTCTACTTCCATCTTCCCCTGTCGGAGGCGATGCGGAGGCTCGAAGAAGAGCGCTCGGGCTACGAGGCGCTCCTCGAACGTTACCGGCGGTACGAGAGCGAGTACTTTTCCTCGGTTTTCGAGAAGGGCGACCCCGACGTCCTTTTTGCTTACTTCACGCTACGGCGCGGCATCCTTTTTCTCGAGGAGTCGATCCGCTGGTGCGATTGGGTGCGGGAGGAGCTGCGCTCCTGGGAGGAGCGGGAGAAGCGGCGGCAGAGCCGGCGCCGCAGGATTCCCCGCGCCCGCGGATAGTGCCACGGGATGGCGCCTCCGGTAGAGGCGCGCGCGGGCGTGCCGCCCGTCGGTACCGATGGCACGGTCGCTCGACGGCGCCACCTGTCAGCTTCCGAGGCGCGTCCGACAGGCGCGTAGGGCGAAAGCGAAGAGCACGCCGGAGAGCACCGCGACGTAGATCAGGTCCCAGAGAACGACCGGCGCGAACTCGCCGCGGAAAGAAAGGCGCGCCATGCGTACGGGATGGAGGAGCGGGAGTGCTTCCGCTACCCAGAGCCAGATGCCCGAAAGCCGCTCTTCGAGGGGAAAGAAGACGTCGGAGAAGAGAAAGAGCGGCGTGAGAAAGAGGGTGAAATAGAAGCTGAAGAGATCGATCGTGGGGATGCGCAACGAGAAGGAAAGGCCGAGCGTGGCGAAAAGGAGCCCGCAGAGAGGAATGACCGGGAGGACGAACAGCGACGACGGCAGCGGAGCCAGGCCGGCCGCTACCACGATGAGAAAGAAGCAGCCGCCGTAAATCGTGGCCCGCGTGACGGCCCAGAGGACTTCTCCGGCCAGGATGTCGTCGGGGCCCACGGGTGTCGTCAGCATCGCTTCGTAGGCGTGCTCGTACTCGAGCCGCACGTAGACGTTGTAGGTGACCTCGAAGCTCGCCCCGTTCATGGCGGCCACGCACACCAGGCCGGGGGCGAGAAAGGCCACGTACGGCATCCCGGCCATCGAGGAGACGTAGGAACCCACGCCGATTCCGATCGCGGCGAGGTAAAGCACGGGCTCGAAGAAGTTCGGAAGGATGTTCCACATCCAGGTCCGGCGGTACATGCTCGCGTTCCGTCGCCAGACGGCGAGAGCGTGGGGAAACGAGACGTTCATGCCCCCTCCTCGAGGCTCGTTCCGGTGAGGGAGAGAAAGACGTCTTCGAGGTTGGCCGGGCGGACGACGAGGGCGCGCCGCTCCCCGCCGTCGAGTTTTCGGACCCGCTCGACGATGGGCTGCACGTCCTCGGCGAAGACGACGAGACGTCCTCTCGTCCGGAAAAACCTCGGGACCTCGCCCACGGCCCGCAGAAGCTTTTCTTCTTCGGCCGGGGCGCAGTCGAGTTCGAGGGCTTCGCGGGCCACGTGACGGCGAATCAGCGCCTGGGGAGCGTCTTCGTCCACGATCTTGCCCGCGGCCATGACGGCTACGCGGTCCGAAAGGCGCTCGGCCTCTTCCATGTAATGGGTCGTGAGCAGGATCGTGAGCCCCCGCGACCGGAGCTCGCGGATTCTGCCCCAGAGCGCGAGCCGTACGGCGGGGTCGAGGCCCGTCGTGGGTTCGTCGAGGACGAGGAGCTCGGGTCGGTTCACGAGCGAGAGCGCCACGGCGAGCCGGCGCTGAAAACCCCCCGAGAGGTGTCGGACGGGGACGTCGGCGTGCGACCGGAGTTCGAGAAAGTCGAGCAGCTCCTCGGTCCGGCGCCGGAGGGCGGGACCCCGGAGAAGGTGGTAACGGCCGAAGACGAGGAGGTTCTCCCGGGGGGAAAGGGCGTCGATGAGCGCGTTCTGCTGGAGCGTGACGCCGAGACGCGAGCGTACCTCCCGGCTCGCCCGGGGCATCTCCTTTCCGAAGACGCGCACCGTCCCGGAACTCGGCGTGCTCACGCCGTAGATCATCCTGAGCGTTGTCGTCTTTCCCGCCCCGTTGGGACCCAGAAGGCCGAAGCAGATCCCGCGGGGAACCGAGAGACGAACCTGGTCCACGGCGACGCGCGAACCGTAGCGCTTGGTGACGGAAAGAAGTTCCACGACGGGCATGGAGGGCGGTCGGAACCGGAAGAGGTTAACCCGCCGGCCGGGAGTTGGCTACGGTTCCCCGCCCTCCCGCTAGCGGGAGGGGAGCCTTCGAGCCTCGGCCGCCACGCCGACCTCGGTGACTTCCGCTCGTCCTTCCGCCCGGAGCCAGCGCGCGAGCCACCGGCCCGCGTCGTCGAAAAGCGTGTAGACCACGGGGACAACGAGCAGGGTCAGGAGCGTCGAAGCGGCGAGACCGCCTATCGCGACCACGCCCATGGGGTTCCGCCATTCCGAGCCGTCCCCCGTGCTCGTCGCGACCGGCAGCATCCCGAAGATCGTCGAGACCGCCGTCATGAGCACCGGACGCATGCGGGTCGGACCGGCTTCGAGGACGGCCTCGAGGAGGGGTTTTCCCCTCCGCCGGAGCGTGTTGGTGTAGTCCACGAGCAGGATCCCGTTTTTCATGACGATGCCCATGAGCATGACGAAAGCGATCTGCGCCATGATGTCCAGCGAGTAGCCGAGAATCGCCACGGAAGCGGCGGCTCCCACGAACGAAAGAGGAGCCGATGTCATACCCGAACTTTCCGGATCGTGCCGCTCACCTCGGCACCGATGCGACTTCGGCGGCGGGCGACCACGCTCGCCGGAAGGACGATCCGCGGCTGGATCGTTCGCACCCTCGCGCGGACCGTGCGGACCGGCGGCAGATCCTCCTGCCGCGGCCTCTCGCGGGACGCGGGTTCGGGAGCGGGCCCGCAGGCCAGGATCGCGGAAGCGGAATAAAAGAACAGGAGTAGCAGCCGGCGAGGCCGCCCTCTCGCCTTCTCCTTCCCTCCTGCCGAGTCCTTCCGCGAAGGTGCCACGGCGCCCAGGCTAGCCGCGGCAAGGTCGCGAGAGAACTCGGCTCCCGCGCGAAGCTGACGAAGGTCAGACCGGAAGCTGTCTCCGGTCAGCTCAGCCGCGGTAGAGCGACTCGATCACGTCCGCGTAACGTTCGTGCACGACCTTTCGCTTCATCTTGAGGGTCGGTGTCAGCTCCCCCGAGTCGACCGTCCATTCGGTAGGCAGGATCGCGAACTTTTTGATTCGCTCCACGTTCGAGAGCTTTTCGTTCACCTCGTCGACGTAGCGCTGGATCTCCCGGTGCACGTCCGGGTGCCGGGCCAGGGCCTCGAGGTCTTCGGGAAGCCCGCGCTCCCGCGCCCACTGCCGCGCGGACTCCGGGTCCAGGACGAGGAGCGCCGTCACATAGGGCCTCCGGTCGCCGACGACGCACGCCTGACCGATCAGGGGCTTTTGCTTGAGGGCGTTTTCGATGTTCGAAGGCGCGATGTTCTTGCCGCCGGCCGTGATGAGAATCTCCTTTTTCCGGTCGACGATCCGGAGAAAGCCTTCCTCGTCGATCTCGGCCACGTCGCCCGAGTGGAGCCAGCCTTCGGCGTCGAAGGTCTCTGCGGTCAGCTCCGGCTCCTTGTAGTAGCCTGCGGTCACGTTGCCGCCGCGCACGAGAAGCTCGCCGTCTTCGGCGAGCTTCACCTCGACGCCGGGGATCGTGGGGCCCACGGTCCCGATTTTGACCCGGCCGGGCCGGTTCCAGGAGGTGGGGCCCGTGTCCTCGGACTGCCCGTAGACTTCCGCGATGGGGATTCCGATCGCGTGGAACCACTCGAGGATTTCCGGGGCGATGGGCGCGGCTCCGGTCGAAGCCAGCTCGACCTGGTCGAGCCCCAGGCGCGCGCGGACGAGCGCCACGATGGGCTCCGCCTCTTCCGCCTTGCGACGGAGGTCTTCGGGGACTTCCTCCCCGCGCTGTTCGCGGCGCACGACTTCGAGCCGGACCGTAATCGCCTCCTGCACGGCCTTTTTCTGCGCTTCTTCGAGCCCTTCGATGGCCGAGGTGAGCCCGTAGTACATCTTCTCCCAGATGCGCGGGACGGCGAAAAAGAACTGCGGGCGCACTTCGAGAAGGTAAGCCGCGATTTCCTGGGGGGCGGGGCAGAAGTAGCAGAGGGAGGCGCCTTTCAGGTGGAGGTAGTGACCCGTCATGCGTTCGGCGATGTGGGCGAGCGGCAGGTAGGAAATGTGTCGCATGCCCGGCCGCCTGGGATAGACGCGCTCGAGCGATTCCGTCGTCCACGCGACGTTGCGGTGGGTCACCATGACGCCTTTCGGCGGCCCCGTCGTTCCCGAGGTGTAGATGAGCGTGGCGAGGTCCTCGGGGCGGACGGCCTGCCACGTCTTCTCGAAGCGGTCGGGATGTTCCCTTTCGTACCGCCGTCCGAGTTCCAGGACTTCTTCGAGCGAGACGGCCCAGTCGTCCTTCGGCACGTCGCGCTTTTCGAACACGACGACCCGCCTCACCCTGGGGATCCGGTCCCGGATCGCCGCGAGCTTCTCGTAGAACGCCCGGTTTTCCACGAAGCTCAGGACGGCTTCGCAGTGGTTCACGATGTATTCGATCTGCTCGGGGGAAAGCGTGTTGTAGAGCGAGACGGGGACGCCTCCGGCGTGCAGGATTCCGAGGTCGGCGACGTAGTACTCGGGGCGATTCGAACCCAGGATCGTCGCGAACTGGCCCTTCTCGAAACCGAGAGCGAAGAGTCCGTTCGCGAGCTCCCGGACCCTTTGCCCGTATTCGGCCCACGTCATCCCTCTCCACGCCTCGCCTTCCTTCCATTTCATGGCCTCGGCGTCGGCGAACCTGCGGACGGTTTCCTGGAAAAGCGAGCAGACCGTCTGGCCTTCGACCGCGCGGTCGATTTCCCTGCGCTCGGCGAGAATATCCCTGGTCATCGTTCACCCCCGGCTCGGGTTTTCGTATACTCCGAGCCGGGAGCCCAGGTCCAGCCGGAGGGACGCGCTCCGTCGCGTCCGGGGGCGGGACGGACGTGCCACGCATGAACATGGACCCGTGCGGAGGGACGCGCTCCGTCGCGTCCGGGGGAGGGACGCGGCCACCCGGAGGGACGCGCTCCGTCGCGCCCGGGGGGCGGGGGGCGTGGTGACGGTCATGGACGGCCGGACCGCACCTGAACACGGCCACGACAGAGCGTGGCCCTCCGATTGCGGATTCGAAGCGCCGCGCGGAGGCGCACGGGGTACGCGCGCACGGGTCGGAGGGACGCGCTCCGTCGCGTCCGGGGCGCGGGACGGACGTGCCACGCATGAACATGGACCCGCGCGGAGGGACGCGCTCCGTCGCGTCCGGGGGGTCCGTTCGCTTCTACGGGCCTCGGCGTCCTCGGGCCTCTCTCCGGAGCCTCTGCCGGGCGAGGGGCAGGAGCAGGGCGGGAAGAAGAAGGAGAGCCCAGGGTGAGAGGGCAGGCGCGGGCCTGCCGCCGACGACGGTCTCGAGCGTGTCCGTGTCGTTCGTGAAATCGTCGAAATCCGGGGCGAGACTGTCGCAGTCCGGACCGTAGCTCGCCGTGAGGGACGCCGTGTTCGTGAGAGGGTCTACCGTGAGCGCTCGAACCTGTATCGTGACCGTCTCCGTCTGACCGGGAACGAGCGTCCCCAGGTTGCAGGTCACGGTGCCGGCGGCCTCCGCGCACGATCCGGCCGTCGTGCTCGCCCCGAGAAACTCGAGGTTCTGGGGAAGAGAGTCCGTGACGACCACGTTGGTTCGCGTGCACTGCCCGACGGGCGACAGGTTGTTCGTCACGGTGATCGTGTAAGAGAACGGCTCGGCGAGGTAGACCGCTTCAGGACCTTCCTTCAGCAGGACGAGGTCGCAGGCCGAGAGCGCGAAAGCCGAAAGGAAAGCCAGAACGGCGACCGCCCGACCGCTACCTCGGAGGCGATGCATGACAGTGCCTCGTCGCAGAAAAGACCCCGTCTGTCAAGGAAAATGGGCAGCTTGCCGTCGCGCGCCGAAAGGGCTAGAAGTACTAGCTGTGCGTGTACCTGGCAAAGGCGTTCTCGGCTTTCTAGCCGCGGTCGGGCTTTTCGTCCTTGCGTTCGGCGCGCGCGCGGAAGGGTGGCGGGTGGAAAAGGGGCCGGACGGCTACCGGATCGAACGGGACGGCGAAGTTCGGGCGCACGCGCGGAAAGTTCCGGGCGCGGAAACTTACGAAATCGAGGACCTCGAGGGCGAAAGACGCGCGCTGGCGGAGCCGCCTCCCGGGGCTTCCGTCCTCGGGGGCTGGTCCCCGGAGAGCTTTTCGGTCGGCCGCATCGAGAAGACGGGGCCCGACACCTACGAGGTCTACGACAGCGAGGGGCGCCTGCGGGCCCTGGTCCGGCCCTGAAGGTCGACGCGTGTGCGCGCCGCGTGCTAAAGGCGGCCGCATGGAACGGATCGGTATCGACGAATTTCGCCGCCTCGACCTCCGCATCGCGGAGATCCGCGAAGCGCGGCTTCACCCGAACGCGGAGAGACTCGTCGTGCTTCGCGTCGACCTGGGGGAAGAGGAGCGGGAGCTCGTGGCGGGCATCCGGGGGGCCTACGAGCCGGCCGAGCTCGTGGGGAAGCAGATCGTCGTCGTCGCGAACCTCGCTCCCGCCAGAATCCGAGGCGTCGAGAGCCAGGGCATGCTTCTCGCCGCCTCGGACGAGAACGGAGTGCCCGTGCTTCTCGTTCCGGAAAAGCGCGTTCGGGCCGGGGCGCGCGTGAGCTAGACGGCTCCTTCCGCCGGTCCTTCGAGCTTCCGCTCTTGCTCGAAAGCTCGGGCTTCCTCCTCGAAACCGGCCCTGCGGAGCGCTCGGCAAAGAGCCGGGAAAAACCTTCGGATCCGTGGAGTAGGGGCTTGTCGGAACCTCCGGGTACGCACCCATCCGGCGCACGATTTCTTCGGCCCGTTCCGCCAGGGCGCGGTCGGCCGTTTCGTAAAGGCCGCCGGCACCTTCCTCGAGTTCGTTGTGACGGGCCAGGATCCTCTCGAGCGTCGCCACCACCTCGGGATCGGGAGGGGGAACCAGGAGTGCCGCGATGGCACCGTGCTGGGCTCGCAGCGTCACGCCCGCTTCCCAGGGCCGTCCCGAGGCTTCTTGCAGGGCCGGGAGCAGGATTTTCTCTTCGAGCGCGATATGCCGAAGAAGGCCCGCGCGGAATTCGTCGAAGGACCCGAGTTCGATTCGCGGGAGTTCCGCCGTGGACTTTCGCAGGAGATCGTGGAGCCGGGCGTGGTCGGCGGAAAGGAATCGCGAGATCGGACCGGGTTCCGACATCGCCGGGCCGAGTCGCTCGGACGTGGGACCGCTCAGCGGGGGGAGCTCCGGCGCTTTTTCGGCTTTTTCGGTCGTTCGCGTCGCGGCGGCTCGGGAAAGAGCGGCACGACGCGGCTGCCCTTGGCCGTGCGCACGCGGCCGTCCCGGGTGAGTGCGTGAAAACGGTTGTAGTGGCGTAGCGCCAGGTTCACGTAAGCGTCTCGCGACATACGGCCGAGCCGGCAGAGTCTCTCCGCCTCCGCAACCACTTCCGGATCGATTTTGACCGTCAGCGAAGTCCAGCGCTGCTGGACCGTCCGAACTCCCCTCGACATGGATCGCCTCCCGTTTTTGACCCTCCCGCGTGCGCAATGGCCGCGGCTTCCTTTAGCCGGAGAAACCACGCTGTGCAAGATTTTTGGCCGCATTTTTTGCGGGTTTTCTCGCTTCGGCCCGCTTTCTTTTTTCTTGTCCTTTGGATAAGCGGCGGCCATGCGGGCGGCGCTCAGAGCCGAGGGGGTCGTTCGCCGTTTCGGTGCCGTGGCGGCCCTGCGCGGGGTGACGTTCGAACTTTTCGAGGGTTCGGCCCTGGCGGTCCTCGGCCCGAACGGCGCGGGGAAGACGACCTTGCTCCGGCTCTGCGCGGGGCTTTTACGACCGAATGCGGGCCGGCTCTGGGTGTTCGGGAAGGAAGTCGCGGACTTCGACGTAAGCCTTCGTCGTCGCGTCGGTTTTCTCTCTCACCGGAGTTTTCTCTACCCCGACCTCACGGTTACGCAGAACCTTCTCTTCTACGGGCGGCTCTTCGGCGTCGCCCGCCTCGGCGAACGAATCGCCGAACTCCTCGGAAACTTCGGACTCGAGCCCTGGGCCGCTCGCGCCGTGCGGGAGCTTTCCCGGGGACTCGAACAGCGGTGCGCCCTGGCACGAGCCCTCTTGCACGATCCCGAGCTTCTGCTCCTCGACGAGCCCTTCGCGGGGCTCGACCCGACTGCCACGGAGGGGCTCCTCGGGCTCCTTCGAAACGAAAAAAACCGGGGGCGCACGGTCGTTCTTTCGACCCACGACCTCGGGAAAGCGAAGGAGCTCGCCGACTCTTTCCTCCTCCTCGTCCACGGAACGGTTCGGGCCCGCGGACCGCTGGATCCGGAAGTACCGATCGAGGAACTTTACGCCCGGGGGACCCGAGTTGCCTGATCGCGCGCGGGCGCGCTCCGAGCCTCGTCCATGTGGACTCTTCTCCGAAAAGATCTCCTGATCGAGCTCCGCACCCGCGAGACGCTCGCTTCGCTCCTGCTTTTGGGTCTTCTCGTGCTCCTCACGCTGAGCTTCGCGCTCGACGCCGCCGGGGAGCTTCGGGCGGCCGCGGCGCCCGGCGCCCTCTGGGTCGCGCTGGTCTTCGCGGGCGTTCTCGGCATGCACCGGTCGTTTCTGCTCGAGCGGGAAAACGACTGCCTCGAGGGCCTGCTGCTCGCGCCGTGCGACCGCGGGACCCTTTTCCTCGCGAAGTTCGTCGCGAATTTTCTTTTCCTCGCGGCGGCGGAAACCGTCATGGTTCCCGTTTTCGTGGTCTTCTTCGACGTGACGCCCGATGTCGCCCTCTTGCGCCTCGCGGTCGTTCTCCTGCTGGGCGTCGCGGGCTTCGCCGGCATGGGGACCCTTTTTGCCGCGATTTCGGTGCAGACCCGTGCCCGGGAGGTCCTGCTTCCCCTGCTCCTCCTTCCGCTGTCGGTGCCGCTGCTCGTGGCGGGGGTGACCGCGTCGGAAGTTCTGCTCGCCGGCGCGAATTTCGGGAGCGTGCGGCTCTGGCTTGCCGTCCTCGTTGCTTACGACGTCGTGTCGCTGGTTGTTGGCTGGTGGCTCTTCGAATATGCTGTGACGAACCCTTGAGGGGCGAGGTGTGACGCAGACGGGAGTTCTCTTGCGTCGGTTCGCGGAGACGGTACTGCCCGCGGCCACGTTTCTCGCGATGGCGGCCGCCCTCTACCTGGTCTTCGTCTACGTTCCGAGCGACCGCTACCAGGGCGTGGTCCAGAGAATTTTCTACTTCCACGTGCCGAGCGCCATCCTGACGTTCGTTGCGACCGGGGTCCTCGCCGCGGCCAGCGCTCTCTTTCTCTGGCGCGGGTCCGCCGTCTGGGACCGTCTCGCGCACTCGGCCGCCGAGCTGGGTCTCCTCTTCTGTAGCATCGTGCTGACGACGGGACCGATCTGGGCGAAGCCGATCTGGGGCACCTGGTGGACCTGGGACGCGAGGCTCACCTCCACGCTCGTTCTCTGGCTCATCCTGGCGGCTTACCTCATGCTCCGGAACCTGGCGCCCTCGAGCGAGCAAGCGGCACGCTACGCCGCCGTCCTCGGTATCGTGGGTGCCATCGACGTCCCCATCATCAACCGTTCGGTCTACTGGTGGAGGACCATCCATCCGGCCGTGATCGTGACGCGCGAGGGCGGAAGCGGCCTCGAGGACCCGCGCATGCGGCTCACGCTCGCCGTCTCGTTTCTGGCCTTTTTTCTCCTCTTCTCCCTCCTCCTCTGGCTCCGGTACGAGAGCGCACGGCTCGGGGAGGAAGTGGTCCGCTTGCGGCAGAGAGCCTGGGAAGCGTAAGGAAGGAATCGATGTCTCGGCTCGATTTCCTCTTCGCCGCGTACACGGCAGTGTGGATTCTCCTCTTTTTCTACATTCACCTGCTCTCGCGGAGAAATCGCCGGCTCGAGCGTGAAATCGAGGAACTCCGGCAGCTTCTTCGGGGCCGCGAAGGCCCCTGAGTTCGATGACTCCCCGTCGTCTCGAAGGCAAAACGGCGCTCGTCACGGGCGGGGGTAGCGGGATCGGGAGAGCCATCGCCGAGCGGCTCGCGGCGGAAGGGGCGCGCGTGGCCGTTCTCGACGTCCGGATCGAAGGTGCCGAGGAAACCGTGGCGCGCGTCCGCGCGAAGGGAGGGCAGGCGCTGGCCCTCCGGGCCGACGTGACGGATTTCGACGAGGTGACGGCGGGGGTCGAGGAGCTCCGGCGGAGCTGGGGTGGCCCCGGGATTCTCGTCAACAACGCCGGCTGGGACCGAATCGAACCCTTCGTCCGGAACACTCCCGATTTCTGGGACCGCGTGATCGCGGTCAACCTGCGGGGGGCGATCCACACGACGAGAGCCGTTCTCGACGACATGATCCGCGATCGCGGAGGGAAGATCGTCTTCATCGGTTCCGACGCCGGCCGCGTCGGCAGCAGCGGCGAGGCCGTCTACTCCGCGTGCAAGGGCGGGCTCGTGTCTTTCGCCAAGACCCTGGCACGCGAGCTCGCGCCGTACTCGATCAACGTGAACGTCGTCTCGCCCGGGCCGACGGAAACGCCGCTTCTCGAGGAAGTCACGAGGGGTCCCGAAGGGGCGAAGATCGTCGAGGCCATCCGGCGTGCGACCCCGCTCCGGAGGCTCGCCAGGCCCGAGGAGGTCGCCGCGGCCGTGGCGTTTTTCTGCTCGCCGGACGCGGACTTCGTCACGGGACAGGTGCTCAGCGTGAGCGGCGGGCTCACGATGGTGGGCTGAGCGAAGGTCGGGCCCATGGGGGTTCTCGACGGGAGCGCGGGCCAGAAGACACTGCTCGCCGAGCTCGGCGCCGCGTTCGGCTTCGAAGAGGTGGGCGAGCTCGAACTCGAGGGCTTTCGCGAACCGCAGCGCGTTTTCCGGCTCCACGGCCCGGGGTGAGCGAGGTCAGCCCGGCGTCCAGATCGGGGAGATCACTTTCTCTCGGAGCCAGTCCGAAAGGGCGGCGAGGCTCCGTGGGGTGATCTCGTGCCCCATGTCGAACTCCCGGTAGGTGACCGGCACGCCGAGCGAGCGGAGGTTTTCGACCGACTGCCGCCCGCGCTCGACGGGAACGAGGGGGTCCTGGCTCCCGTGGTGGACGAGCGTGGGAAGCGTAATGGGAGCCCGGGGCCGAAACCGCTCGGCCAAAAGATCGGGAAACCAGGAGCTCAGGGCCGCGAGCGCCGAAAAACGCTCGGGTTGCGAGAAAGCCAGGGCGTAGGCCATGACACCTCCCTGGCTGAAACCCAGGACGGCGAGCTTTTCGCGCCGGACGGGGTAGCGCTCGACCGCCTGGTCGAGAAACGCGCGGAGCGCCCCGAGCGCTTCTTCGAAAGCGGCGGGGTCGGGTGGCGCTCCCGTGGTGATGGGGAACCAGCCGTAACCCGTGGCGGGCCCCAGCGGAACTTCCACGGGCCCCTGGGGGCAGAGGAGGAGAAAGCGTCCACCGGCGAGATGAGGGGCGAGGCCGAGGAGGTCGAGGGCGTTCGCCCCCCAGCCGTGAAGGGCGAGGAGCGTCGGATGGGGGCCGGGGCCCTCGGGTTCGTAAAGGGCGTGCACGAGGTTCATGGCAGGGCGCAGGATGCTCGGGAGAACTTCCGCAAACGGGGTGCGTCGCGCATCGGCTCAGCGCAGGCGTTCGAGACGGCGCACGGCCTCTTCCACGTTCTCCCGGCTCTGGAAGGCGCTCAGCCGAAAGTACCCTTCTCCGCTCGGACCGAAGCCGCTTCCCGGCGTGCCCACCAGATGGGCCTTCTCGAGCAGGAGGTCGAAGAACTCCCAGCTCCCGAGCCCGTCGGGTGTGCGGAACCAGACGTAGGGGGCGTTCACGCCTCCGTAGACTTCGAAGCCGGCGCGTTCGAGACCTTCGCGCAGGATACGGGCGTTCCCGAGGTAGAAGTCGAGAAGACGGCGCACCTGCGCTTTGCCTTCGGTCGAGTAGACGGCCTCGGCGCCCCGTTGCACGACGTAGGAAACGCCGTTGAATTTCGTGGTCTGCCGCCGGTACCAGAGCGGGTGGATCGGCTCTCGGTCGCCCCCGGCGGTCGTGCCGTAGAGCGTTTTCGGCACGACGGTGAAAGCGCAGCGGACACCGGTGAAGCCGGCCGTCTTGCTGAAGCTCCGGAACTCGATCGCCACTTCCCTGGCTCCGTCGATCTCGTAGATCGAACGGGGGATGCCTTCTTCGGTGACGTACGCTTCGTACGCCGCGTCGAAAAAGAGGACCGAGCCGTGCCGCCGGGCGTAGTCCACCCAGGCGCGGAGCGTCTCGCGCGTCGCGACGGTGCCCGTGGGGTTGTTGGGGTAACAGAGGTAGACCAGGTCGACCTTCGTCTTCGGCGGTTCGGGGACGAAGCCGTTCTCGCGCGTGAGCGGGATGTAGACGAGACCCGCATACCGCCCCGTTTCGTCCGGGGGACCCGTCCTTCCCGCCATGACGTTCGTGTCGACGTAGACGGGGTAGACCGGGTCGAGCACGGCCACGGTGTTCTCGAGCCCGAAGATGTCGAGGATGTTGCCCGTGTCGCACTTCGACCCGTCGGAGACGAAGATCTCGTCCGGCTCCACTTCGATCCCGCGCGCACGGTAGTCGTTCTCGGCGATGGCCTGGCGCAGGAACTCGTAGCCCTGTTCGGGCCCGTAGCCGCGGAAGGTCTCCCGCCGCCCCATTTCCTCGACGGCCCGCCGCATGGCTTCGACGACGGCAGCCGGAAGCGGCTCGGTCACGTCCCCGATTCCGAGCCGCAGGATCGGGGCTCGGGGGTGCTTTTCCGCGAAGGCCGCGACGCGCCGGGCGATCTCCGGAAAGAGGTAGCCTGCCCTGAGTTTCCGGTAGTGTTCGTTGATACGCGCCATCTTCAGCCCCTCTCGTAGCGCACGACCCGGTAGGTCGTACGCCCGTCCTGCGCCGTCGTGGGTTCGAGAATGTTGCGCCCCCCGCACTTGGGGCACGGAAAGTAGAGGGTGTCGCCGTCCCGCTCCGCCGTCCAGGCGAGGTCGAGCACGAGCTCGTTCCCGCTCGTCACCTCGTAGGCGAGGAGACCCCGACAGTCGGGGTCGAGGCACTTGAGGACCTCGATCCCCGAGCCCTTTTTCGGTGTCGGACTCACGGACGGGCTTGCATAGCAAAGGGGCGCGCGCAGAGGCAAAGGCGTGCGGCGAAAAGACCGGGCCGGCTTGCGTTCCCCGGCTCGGCGATAGTACGCCTTGCGTCCGACGGGGAGGAAGCCATGGCCAAAGTCGACGGAGGGGAACTCGTCCTGCGCGTCCTCGAGAAAGCGGGCGTGCGGACGATTTTCACCCTGCACGGGGGACACCTCGATGCCATCTACCAGGCGGCCCGCGGCCACGGTATCCGCTTCGTCGACACCCGGCACGAGCAGGCCGCGGGTCACGCGGCCGACGGCTGGGCGAGGACGACGGGCGAGACCGGTGTGGCGCTGGTGACCGCGGGGCCCGGCTTCACCGACGTCGTCACGGCGATCGCGAACGCGTACCTGGACGCGATTCCGGTCGTTTTTCTGGCCGGAGCGGCTCCTCTCCGGGACGCGGAACGCCTGCCGCTCCAGGGCGGTTTCGACCAGGTCGCCGTCGCCACGCCGCTCACGAAGTGGGCCCATCGGATCACGCGGACGGAGCGGATTCCGGACCTTCTCGCGCAGGCCCTGCGGGTCGCCCGGTCGGGGCGGCCCGGCCCCGTCTTCGTGGAAATTCCGATCGACGTCCTTTTCGCCCGCGTGGAAGAAGAAAAGGCGACGGTGCCCGAGAAAATCTTTCCCGACACGGCGCCTGCCCCGAGCCCCGAAGCCGTGATACAGGTCGTACGCTGGCTCGCGGAAGCCGAACGTCCCGCGATCCTCGTGGGCGGCGGCGCGTGGTTCTCCCGGTGCGAGAAAGAGCTTCTCGGCTTTGCCGAGACGACACGCGTGCCGGTTTTCTCGAACGGGAAGGCGCACGGGATGGTCCCGGCTTCGCACGAGCTTTGCGGCGGGTCCTTCGCCCACTTCTCGGCCCTGGGGCGTGCAGGGGTGGGCGAAGCGGACTTCGTCCTGGTCCTCGGCGCGCGCTTCGGGCTTTTCACGGCGAGCGGCCGCATCTTCCCGCCGAAAGCGCGCATCGTGCAGGTGGACATCGAGGGCGAGGAAATCGGGCGGAACCGCACCGTCGATCTCGGGATCGTAGCCGACTGCCGGGAGGCGCTCCGGGCGCTCGAAGCCGAGGCGAGGGGCAAGACCTGGCCCGGGCGGGGGGGAGTGGCTCGAGGCGGTGCGTACCGTTCGGGAGGGACACCGCTTTCTTTTCGCCGAGGCGCTCGAACGCCGCGATCCCCCGATTCACCCCTACCGGCTCGCGAGCGAGATCGCTTCGGTCCTGCCCGAGGACGCGATCCTGGTGGCCGACGGGGGAGAGACGGCCTTCTGGATGGAAATGGTGGCGCGCGTCCGTGCGGGAGGACACTGGCTTTCGCACGGGTATCTCGGCTGCCTCGGAACCGGGATGCCCTTCGCCCTCGCGGCGAAAGTCGCCCATCCCGAAAAGACCGTCGTTTGCGTCACGGGAGACGGCTCGGTGGGCCTCAACTTCGCGGAGTTCGACACGATGGTGCGCCACGGTCTTCCCGTCGTGACGGTGGTCAACAACGACCGGCAGTGGGGCATGTCGGCCCACGGTCAGGACCTGATCTACGGGGAGGGGAAAGCGCGTCGTCACGGAGCTTCTGCCCACGCGCTACGATCTGGCCGCCGCGGGATTCGGCTGTCACGCGGAGCACGTCGAGAGGCCCGAGGAGCTCCGGCCCGCGCTCGAGCGGGCGCTCGGGAGCGGAAAGCCGGCTTGTGTGAACGTGCTTACCGATCCGAAGGTGATCGCTCCGATCACGATCGCGATGGTGGGCGGCATGACGGCGGAGGGGGAGAAGGAGCGGAAGGAAAAAGGGGAGGCGCAAAAAGGCGAAGGAAAGAAAGTGCGCCTTCCGTACTACGAAGACCTGGAGGAATAGTCCGTGGCAACCCGGGCGGTCGAAAAACGCGGCGCTCGAAATCCCGGGGCGAAAAGCCGTCGCGCGAAGGCTCGGCTTTCCCCGCAGAGGGCCGAATGAAAGCCCGGAGCGAACGAGCGGGACGGAGGTTCTGCCGGCGTGGAGCGGCTCTCGGCTGGCTCGGTCCTGTGCGGGCTTCTTCCCCGGCCGCGGTCGGCGGCCCGCTGCAGATCGCGCGCAAAACGAGGCCCGCGGGGTGCGCTTTCGCGTTTTCCGCCCGGGCGAGGGAAGCGGAGCTCCCGGGGCGGTGAGCCAGGCCATCCACTCGGAGCCGGTCGCCTTCTCCTCGGAGGGCTTGCGCCTCGAAGGCGACCTCTGCGCTCCACCCGGACGCCTCCGGGCCGCGGCCGTCGTCTGTCACCCGCACCCTCTCTACGGCGGCGACCGGAACAACAACGTCGTCGTCGCCCTCGCCCGGGCTCTCTGCGAGTCCGGCGCTTCGGCCCTGCGGTTCGACTTCCGCGGCGCGGGAGGGAGCCAGGGAGCCTGGTCGGGCGGCGAGGGGGAGTACCGCGATGTCCTGGCTGCTCTTGCTTTTCAGCGAAACCGGCATCCCGACCTGCCGCTCTGGCTCGCGGGATATTCCTTCGGTGCCGCGCTTTGCGCGCGAGCGGCGCGGGAAGACCGGTCGGTCGCCCGCCTCGTGCTCGTCGCGCCGCCGCTTTCCGTCGTGGCCGTACCGTCCGCGGAGAAGGTTCCGACTTTGCTCGTGGTGGGTGACTCGGATTCCTTTTGTGCCGTGGAGGCCGCTCGTGCCTACTGCACGGGGAAGGATGTCACCGAACTCGTGGTCCTTTCCGGTGCCGACCACTTCTTCCGCGGGTACGAGGGCGAGATCGAGCACGCCGTAAAGAAGTGGCTCGGCCAGAGCGAGGCAGGCTAGGTTTCGGCGGGACGCACCTTCAGCCGGAGCCGTCGCAGAGGTCGAGAGCCGAGAAAAACCCGGGATGGACCCCTGCGTCGAAGGCACCGTCCCACCAGCCGAGGAAAAGCACGTTTGCGGCTTGCGAGGCGAACTCGCGCACGGCATCGATCTGCGCGAGGGCCTGAGCCGCGGGCGCCACGCTCGAGTTCCCGCCGAGCCGGACACTCGAGAGCACGCAGAGGGGAAGCGTCTCGCCGGTCGTTTTCGTGAGGGTCGAGGAGAGCTCGAGGGCGAGCGTCGTCATGGCGCGTGTCGTAGCATACCCGCCCGAGGTGTCTTCCTCGAGGTAGACTCGGGGCTCGAGGCAATCGAGC
This sequence comes from Candidatus Binatia bacterium, assembly GCA_026004195.1. Taxonomy (NCBI): domain Bacteria; phylum Candidatus Binatota; class Binatia (SeqCode); species Binatia bacterium. The sequence continues at coordinate 260,082 of BPIQ01000003.1, read as the reverse complement.
TCGTCGTAGACACCGGCCGCACCCGCGTTCCGGTAGCCCGTCATCCGCACTTCGAGTTGCTCGTCGAGAACCCCGTCGGGATCCGCGCGAATCGTGGGACCGAGAGCCAGGAGCGCGTTCGGGAGCCTGCTCCGGGCGACGCGGATCCGCCGGGCCAGGGCCGCGTAGTAGGCGGCTTCGAGGTCCGGGTACTGCTGGTTCAGGATGGCGCCCCATTTCCGCGGGTGTACCGGCTCTTCGCAGTTGAGGAGGACGAAATCCGTCGTGTTCGGGTCGAAGCCGCGAGTGGAAGCGAGCTGGATCGAAGTGTCGAGCCGTTGGCCCAGGGCCGCCTCGTCTTCTTCTTCGTCGCCCGTCGCGATGAAGGCTTCGATGAGCTCGCGCTCGGTGGAGTTCTCGTCTCCGAGCGCCGCGTTGCTGCAGAGAAGCCAGAGGCTGTTCGCGGCCCAGGCACGGTTCGTCACGCAGAGAGACTCGAGTTGCGCCGCGTCCTCGGAGGGTACGTATTCGCCCTGGAGCACGAGACGGAAGTCCGCGAGCTGGCCCGGGGGAGCGGCGCAGCTCGAAAAGGAAGACCGGAGATCGAAGCCGAGAGCCTGCCAGCCCGCGAAGCCCCCGCTCCAGCTTCCCGCGACGAACTCTTCGGGTCCGTCCGCACAGTACGTGTTCCCGTCGATGGCGAGTTGTGCCCCGCCGTAGCCGTCCCACAGGGAGAAAAATCGGCTCCTGGAAGTTCCGGTTCCGGCGGGGTCCGTCGGCACGACGTTTCTCGCCGTGTTGCCCGTGAAGGTCACGTCGTCGGGCGCAACGCTCCACGAGCACGTGCACTCCGCCCCCTGGCACGGATCGCCGGCGAAGCAGGGCTGGGTGTCCGAAGCCGAGGGCTTCGCCGAAAAGGCATCCCACGTCCCGTCGAGGACGTTGCCGGAGGCTTCGCAGTGCCGGCACCCCTGGGCGCCGATGACCGACGGCAGGAGCTGGCCCTTCGAGAAGTCGATCTCGACCGCCGTGAACGTGTTGCGCAGCGCCCGCACCTGTCGCGCCACGGGCTGCGGTGTCCACTGGCCGTCTTCGTCCTGGAGGAGGCCTCCCTCCTGGTCCCAGTTCATCCAGCAGCACCCGCCCAGAAGGAGCGCGTGGCCTGCCACGAGCAGGTCGTGGAAGTCGTTCTCGACGTAGAGGACGTGGCTCGAGCCCGCCTTGGCCCAGGTCGTCGAGCTCGGCGAGAAGCTCGTGTCGTTCCCGAAAAATTCGTTCCCCACGATCCACACGTCGTGGGACCCCCAGACGTCGATGGCCTCGTGAGCGAAGCCCGTGAACCGGTTCCCGAGGATCAGGATATTTTTGGCGTGAAGCGGCTTGAGTCCGTCCTCGACACTGCCCACGACCCGGTTGTCTCGGAAAAGCACGTGGTCCGCGCCTTCGTACAGGGCGACGCAGATCTTGCCGCACCCGCGGACCTCGAACCCCTCGAAGATCGTGTAGGCCCCCGTGAGGCGCACGACGGGGTCCCGGTCATCCAGGCTTTTTCCGCCGTCGAGGACCGGGGTCTCCCCCGGAAAGGCGGAAAGGCGGATGGGCTCGGTCGGCGTGCCGCTCGAAGAGAGTTCGAGCGTCGCGAGCCCCATCGCGGAGAGGTCGTAGACTCCGGCGCGCACGAGCACGGTGTCGCCCGGCGAGAGAGAAACGGCCTGGAGCGGGAGAAAGTCCGCCCAGGGACCCGCGCCGGAGCCGTCGCAGGTGGGGGACTTCCCGTCGTTCGAGTTGCTCGCACACGGCCCCCCGACGTAGTAGCGAACTCCGGTTGCGGGAAGCCGGCTCATCGTGTCGAAGGTCTCCGGATAGCGGCCGTCACAGCTTCCGTCGGCGACTCCGTTGTCGAAAGCGTCGCAGTCGGGCTCGACGTCCGCGGCCCTGGCCACGGCCCGGCAGACCTGACAGGTCGCGCGCTCTCTCGCGCACGCAGAAAAATCCGGAGCTCCGGCGCAGGCACCGGGAAAGACCGTGGCGAGGTCCGCTCCCTCGCAGTGTCGATCGATCTCGCGTCCGAGCTCGCTCGCCCGCCTTGCGATGGTTCCCTTCTCGTCCTGCGAGACGGCGTCGAGACAGGCCGCGAGGGCTTCCCGGGAGTCGAGGGTCTTCGTCCGAAGGCCCTTCACCACGCAAGCACGGAAAGTGCGAATTTCGGTCAGGAGAAGGCTCGCCGCCGTGGAAAGGGTTTTTCTCTGGCAGCTCCCCGCGCCCGAAGCGTCGAAAGCGCCCGCCGGGTCGTCTCCCAGGATTTCACGAAGGAGCCCGAGAACGGCGCCGCGTCCCGCCTCGACGACGTTCCAGGCGTTCGTGTAGCCGAAGGCGGGCCGTTCTCCCCCGACTTCGAGAGGAGGCGCCCCCGGAGGGAAGAGGGTCCATCGCAACGGGCGACATCGCAACCGGTCGCGCTCGAGAGATTTCTCGAGAAGGCGGGCCATGCGGCCCTTTTCGTCCGCTCCGAGGCACTCCTGGAGTTGTGCCGGCGTCTCGATCTTGCCCGTGATCGCCTCGCGCGTGCACCGGCGGAACTCGCGGCGCTCCCGGACGGCGGATCGGAGGAAATCTCGGTAGAGGGAACGGAGGCACCGTCCCTGGAGAGTGCTCGGAACTTCGGCCCGGCCGTCTCGGAGGGGGACGACAAGAGGAAAAAAGACGGCTGCGAAAAAAAGCAGGCGAAGAGGAAGCAGCGCGCGCGAAAGCTTCACGCATCCATGCTACGGGCCGCTTTTCGGACCCGTCAAGCCGGAAACTTCGTCCGTCGGGGCGGGTCGTCGAGCGGCCGCGCCGGTCTCCCCGGGATCCGACAGCCGGGAGCCCGGACCTAGTGTCCGAGATAACGCGGGAATTCTCGCTCGAACTCGGGGAAGTAACGCGAGATCACGTCCACGTCGAATTCGGCGAGGATGGATTCCTTGGGCTCGCGGTCGAGAAGAAACGAAAACGCCGCCTCCACGCACTCTTCGCCGCTGAGCTCCTTGCCGCAGGCTCGGCCGAGACGTTCGAGCGTCGCGCGGGAGAGCTTGACGCGGTGACGCGTCGAGCTTCCCTTCTCCTCGACGACGACGCGGAATTCGAGGGGATCGCCCGTGCGCGTTTGCTTGACGGTCACCCGAGACATGCCTCGGGTTCTCCTAGCGTGGCGAGGGCTCGCCGCGCAAGCCGGTTTGTCGGCCCGATCTTCCCGCGGCGCGCCCGGAGGCGGAACGGCGGGTTGGGGGGCGTTGCCGGAGGTGCTAGCGAGCCCTCGCACAAAAACGGCAGAAGGTCTGCCCGAGTGCTCGGAGCGGTGGCGTGGGCTCGGCTGCCAGCGGCTCGTTTGCGTGTCCCGCGCCCTTTCGCGGGGGGTAAGCCCCCGACGAGCCCTCCAGAGGTATACCCGGCTCTTGCTCTCCTCCCGCTCCGGTGCTAGCCAAGATTCCTCGTCGGTCGCATAGCTCAGCTGGTCAGAGCGCCTGCCTCACATGCAGGAGGCCCGTGGTTCGAGTCCACGTGCGACCACTCTTTCCTCCTCTGTTCCCCGGCGCGCCGAGCCGAATTTCCCGGGCCGGCGTCCTTTCCCCCTGGACTTTCCTTTCCAGATTGCACTTGCCACAGGCGGCTCGGGGGAAGACGTGGGTGCGACCCCGGGGTATCGTCGGGTAGCGGCAAGACGAATCTCGGGGCGCTTCCCGAATGCCTCCTCCATCCGTTCTTCGCGTTGCTACGTCGAGTTTTTCGACCCGACGGAGCGCTCTCTCAGGGCGGGTGCCGGTCCTTTCGGCCTTTCCAGCATGGCACCTCGCTTGCTTGGAGGACTGGGGGGTTCCTGCATGACAGCCACGGGTTGGGCCAGAGAGCGCGTTCTCGAACTGCAAGCCGCGCGGTTACGGGTGGCCATTTGGGTTCTCCTTTTCGCCATCGTGCTTTTCGGCTTTTTCGAGGTGGCGCTCGATACGGAGGACGCGCCGGCGCTTCTCGTGCTCAAGGGAGTTCAGCTCGTTTTCAGCTTTTCTCTCCTCTGGGCTCTTACCCGGTTTCCGCGAAGGGCGGCCCCCCTGGCTCTCGCCGGGGCTGCTTTTCTTTGCGCGAGTGCGACGGCGTCGAACGTGCTCCGGGGCGATCTCGTCACGATGCCGCTGCTCGCGACCATCCTGCTCGCCGGTTCGGCCACCCTGTTTCCCTGGGGTGCGGGATACCAGGCGGGAGCCACGGCCGCGGCAGTGCTCGCCCTCCTCGCCAACGTGTATTTCGTCGACGGGCATTTCGACGCCGTGCTCGGGTATCCCGCCCTGGGCCTCGGCGTCTTTTTTGCCGTCTGCGTTTTCATCGCCCGCTCGACGGCGCGTCAGCTCGTCGCTTCTCTTCTGCGCGAAAGGGAGCGAGACGAAGCGCTCGCTGCGCTGCGCCGGAGCGAACAGTACTTCCGGCTTTTGAACGAGAACGCTCTCGACCTGGTTGCCGTCCTGCGGCTCGACGGCACGTGCGCGTACGCAAGTCCCTCGCACGAGCGCGTCCTGGGTTACAGGCCCGAGGAGATCGTCGGAAGAAAGGCCTTCGAGCTCGTCCATCCGGACGATGTGGGACGCGTCGTGGAGGTGTTCGCTCGCGAAGTAGAGAGATCGAGCCCGGGTGTCCCTCATTCGATCGAGGCCAGGTTTCTCCACAAAGACGGGAGCTGGCGGACGCTCGAGTGCATCGGCTCGCTTCTGGGTCCGGAACTCGGGGGCGGCGTCGTCGTCAACTCGCGGGACGTGACGGAGCGGAAGACGGCGGAGGAGAGAACCCGGGCCCTCCTCGAAGTCGCGCAAGCGCTGAGCGGAACTCTCGACCTCGAGGAGGCTCTTCGCAGCGTGGAAGAAGCCGCCGTTCGGTCCGTGCCCTGTACGGCGGCACTCACCGTGCTCGTGGGCGCCGAGGGAAAAAGTCCCGAGCTCGCTTCGGCGTTCGGAGTCGAGGCGGGCAAGGTGGAAGAGCTCCGAAAAGCGCTCGGGGGCGTAGGGAAGCTTTCCGTCGAGAAGCTCCCGAGAAGCGCTTCCGCCGTCGAGCCCGGCTGCAGGCTCGAAGAGCCTCTCCGGACTCTCGAGCGCATGCTCGGCCACCGCCGCATGGTCGTCGCACCGCTTCGCGGGCGCGAGCGCGTGCTCGGCTTTTTCGTCGTGTGCCGGGAAGGAACCGGAGCTTTCGAGGCGGGGGAGCTCGAGCTTTGCGACGGCCTTGCGAAGCAGCTCGCGCAAGCCGCCGAGTCGATCTTCCTCTACAGCCGGCAGGCCGAGGAGGCGGAAGTCTCGGGCAAGCTGGCCGAGGTGGGCCGGGCGCTCATTGCCACGCTCGCCAGGCCGAAACTCCTCGAGACGCTCTGCGAGACGGCCGCGCGCTCGTTGGGCGGCGACGCGGCCCACACCTTCGTCTGGGACGCGGCCGAGGAAGTCTTCGTGCCGACGGCAGGCTTCGGCGACTCGCCCGAGGAATGGGAAGCGCTCCGGGTCCTCAAGGTGCCCCGGAACCTCGTGTCGGGGCTTCTTGCCGAACTCCGGCAGAACCAGGTTGCGTTCGCCCGGATGAGCGAACCCCAGGACCTGGTCCCCCCTGCCCTTCCCCTTCGGTACGGTATCACGGCGGCGCTCTACATGGCGCTCTGGCGAGGGGAAGAAATCGTCGGCATCCAGACCGTCGCCTGGCGCGGGAGGGAGCCCGAGCTCGGTTCGAAGGAACTCCGGATCGCCCGCGGGATCAGCCAGATTGCTTCGCTCGCCTTCGAGAACGCGCGTCTCGTCGAGGACCTCGAGGACGCGAACCGGCTCAAATCCGAGTTCGTGGCCACGATGTCGCACGAGCTCCGGACCCCGATCAACGTCATCCTGGGCTATGCGGACCTCCTGCGAGACGGGGTCTTCGGGGAGCTTTCCCAAGAGCAGGAAACCATCCTCGAGCGCATCGAGAGGGCCGCCGCACAGCTCCACGAGCTCATCACGGCCACGCTCGACATGAGTCGGCTCGAGAGCGGGAGGCTTCCGGTCGTGTTCGAGCAAGTCGATCTGCGGGCGATCCTGGCCGAGGTGGAGGAAGAAGCGAGGGAGCAGAAAGACAGAAAGCCTTCCGTCGAACTTCTCTGGGAAGTTCCGGAGGAACCCCTGCCCGTCCGCACGGATGCGTCGAAGGTGAAGGTGATCCTGAAGAACCTCGTGGGCAACGCGCTCAAATTCACCGAGGTGGGCGAGGTCCGGGTGTCGGCGGGGTGCGACGGGGCGGACTTCCATATCCGGGTCCGGGATACGGGGATCGGGATTCCTCGCGAACAACTCGGGTCGATTTTCGAGCCCTTCCGGCAGGTGGACGGCTCGACGACACGAAAATACGGAGGCGTGGGCCTCGGGCTCTACATCGTGCGGCGGCTCGTCGAGCTTCTCGGGGGCTCCGTCCAGGTCGAGAGCGAGCAGGGCGTGGGCACGACGTTCACGGTGACGTTGCCGTCACGGATCGGCGAGGAAGACCTCCGGCCCCCCCTGCGGGCCTAGTTGCGGGGCGCGCCGGCCTTCGCCCTCCGGTCGAGCGCCGTGCGGCAGCGCTCGGAGAGTTCGCCGCGATGCTCGCCGAGGCAGTCGAAAAGCTCGCGCCCGCGCTTTTGTCCGCAAAACTTCTGCGCTTCCTCCCGGCAGGCGAAAACGAGCCTCCGGCCGCCGCCCGCCCGGGGGCCTCGCCTTCCGCCGGCAAGGAACGCCCTGCAGCGCTCGGAAAGCTCTTTCCGATGCTGCTCGAGGCAAAGCACGACACGGCGGCGGTTCCCTTTCTCGGAGGCGCAGAACTTCTCGATGTCGGCGGCACAGGGGCGGTCGGGTGGGCCCGGCTTCGATTCCTCGGCCGGGCCGTCGGCGACGAAAAGGCAGACCAGGAACGATGCCACCAGCACCACTCGCCTCATGACGAACCCCTTTCCCCGACGCGCTTCTACCCGAGTCCCCGGGAACGTACAAGTTCCCGGCCGAGAAGGCCCGAGACGCGGAGGAAGCGCTCGACCATGGCGTGGACCTGGTCCGGGACGACGAGCTGGTGGAAGTGGCCGGCTCCGACCGTCCGGCCTACCATGACGTGGGGCACGCGGAGCCGCAGCGAGGCGATGTCCGTGGGAGGTTCGGAGGCGAAGAGCGCGAGCCAGGGAACCCGCAGGGCCTGGACGGCGGACTCGTGGTCGAAAGCAGCGATGCCCTCGAAAGCCGCGGCCGCCACGTGTTGCGGTGCCGAGAGCATGATGCGCGAGACTCGCTCGCGGATCTCGGGTTCGTCCGTCGGAAGAAAGAGGCGATCGCTCACGAGCGACCTCTGCGCATCGGGGAAGTCCGCGCCGCGAAACCGGCGCGCGAGCTCTTCGAGCGTGGCGCGAACTTCCGGAGGCGGGAGGATCGGCGAGTCGAGGGTCACGACCGCCGCGACAAGCTCGGGCTCGCGAGCGGCGAGCGAGAGAGCGACGAGCCCGCCCATGCTGTGACCCAGGACGACCGCCTGCCGGAGCCCGAGGGCGCGCGCGAGCTGCGCGACGTCGTCGGCGAGCGTCTCCATCGTGTAGGGTCCTTCGGGTTTCTCGCTGCGGCCGTGCCCCCGGAGGTCGGGAGCGACGACGCGGTGCCTTTCTCGGAAGTGCTCGAGCTGGGGGGCGAAGGTCGTGTGGTCGCAACACCAGCCGTGGAGGAAAAGGAGCGTCGGTTCTCCGCTCCCGACGTCTTCGTAGAAGAGCTTCGTGCCTCGGGCCTCGGCGTAGGGCATCGGTTTCTCACACCTCCAGGGTGGCCACGACGGGCGCGTGGTCGCTACTACCGAACTCGCGCCGCACGGTGCAAGAGCGCGCGCGGCTCGCGAGCCAGGGGTCGAGCAGGATGTAATCGAGCCGCCAGCCGATGTTCCTCTCGCGGTGCCGTCGCCAGGGCGCCCACCAGGTGAAGAGCCGCTCGTCCTCCGGGTGGAAAGTCCGCGTCACGTCCGAGAGCCCCGCGGCGAGAAGTTTTTCGAGCTCGGCTCGTTCCTCCGGTCGCTGGCCGAGAAGCTGCGGATTCCGCTCCTTGGGATGGACGTCGCGGTCCTCGCGCGTGACGTTCAGGTCCCCGCAAACCGCGACGGGGTTTCCGCCCGCGCGGAGCTTTCGCACGTAGTCCTCGAGAGTCCGTAGAAAGCGCATCTTCGCCTCGAAGTCCTTGCCGCCGTTGGGCACGTACGCGGAGAGGAACAAAAGATCGCCTGCGCGGACTTCCAGGAGCCGCGTTTCGAAATCGAAAGACGGCACGACGACCTCGAGGCGTGAGGGAAAGGCGTCTTTCCGCACGAGCAGCGCGACGCCGGAGTAGCCTCCCGCGCCGTGCCAGAAGGCCCGGTATTCTCGCGGTTCGCGAATTTCTTCGGGCACCTGCTCGGGCCGCGCCTTGATTTCCTGGAGACACAGGACGTCGGGGCGTTCGGTCGCGAGAAACTCCGCAACCTCGCTCTTTCGGGCCCGGATTCCGTTCACGTTCCAGGTAGCGAGCGTCAGGGTTTGCATGGGACGACTCCCGGCCGCTCCGCCGTTTTTACCAGCTCCGTCTCCGCCGGTCGAAGGGCCGCAGGTCCTTCTCGAAAAGCCGCCTCGCCAGGGCGGCCGGCGGCTTCGGGAAAGCCGCGGCGTTCCGGACGGTCGGAACGGAATTGACTTTTCGCGTTCGAGTGTGCCATAGGGCGGGTGCCATGGAATCAGGGAGGTTCGGCACGATGAAGCACGGAGCCGCGCGTGGGCCCCGTCGTCGAGGAGGTCGACGGTGGCCACGTACGTAGACATCCAGGTCTGGGTCAAGGAGCACTACGGCTTCTGGCCCAGCACAGCCTGGATTGCTCACTGCAAGGAAATGTTCGGCCTCGAGGTCAAGCCCGCGAGGAACCGGAAGCCCGGGGGGCGCGCGTATCCTTGCCCTCCGGACAAGGTCGAGGCCATTCGCGCCGCGTTCGAACACTTCGGGATGCTCCCGAAGAGCCGGGGCTGACCGTCCCTTCGGGACGCGACGGAGCGCGTCCCTCCGGATCGCGGTGCGGCGTTTCGTCCGTGCATTTCGGAGGGACCCGCTCTGTCGGGTCCGTGTTCGTTCGTGGTGTCGGCCACGATCGGACGCGCGATGGCCGGATTCGTCCCCGTCCCGGACGCGACGGGGCGCGTCCCTCCGGATCGGGGTGCGGCGTTTCGTCCGTGCATTTCGGAGGGGCCCGCTCTGTCGGGTCCGTGCCCGCCGATAGCAGGGCCGCGTTCGATCAAGATTGGGTACGTGACCGTTAGGGAAAACCCTAACAACGAAGAACGAGCTTTGTTAGGGAAAATCCTTAATTGCGCCGGGAATCGAAATGCGTGCAGTGTGAAAGCAGTGAATCGATCGGCGTACGAAGAGTCGGGGTTTCGGAGCGCTCGCGCGTCGCGCGGCTTTCGGAATTCCGGGGGGAAGTTCGAATCGTAAGGAGGGAAGATCATGGTGGCCAAGGGAGTCCGCAGCTTTCGTCATCTCGTCTGGACGAGCACGTTTTTGATCGTCCTCGGCACGTTCGGCCTCGCGCGTGCCGTCGACACGGACGGCGACACCGTCGACGACCTCGTCGACAAGTGTCCCACGCAGGCGAACGTCTGTACGAACGGGACGTGCAACATCGGCGGAAGCCCCTCCGGCGACGCGTGCACGACGAACGCGGACTGCGCGACGAAGGACTCCGACGGGGACGGGATCGGGGACTACTGCGACAACTGCCCTTCGACCTTCAACGCGACGCAAATGGACGGCGACGGCGACGGCGTGGGCTCGGCCTGCGACAACTGCATCGCCACGCCCAACCCGGATCAGGCGAACGCCGACGGCGACGCTTTCGGGGATGCCTGCGACAACTGCCCGAACAACGCCAACAACGACCAGGCGGACGGTGACGGTGACGGAGTAGGCGACGCCTGCGACAACTGCGTCTCGGTGGCCAACCCCGACCAGGCGAACGCCGACGGGGACAGCCGGGGCGACGCCTGCGACAACTGTCCCACGGTGGCGGGCTCCCAGACGGACAGCGACGGGGACGGGCTCGGCAACATCTGTGACAACTGCCCGAGCGCTTCGAACCCGGACCAGGCCGACGCGGACGGCGACGGACTCGGCGACGTTTGCGACACGTGCCCGAACGACGCCACGAACGACGCCGACGGCGACGGCGTCTGCGAGGACGTGGACAACTGCCCCGGGGTGTCGAATCCACCCAGAGCCGACAGGACGGCGACGGCCTGGGTGACGAGTGCGACGGGTGCCACAACGACCCACGAACGACGCCGACGGCGACGGAGTCTGCGAGAACGTGGACAACTGCCCGGGGGTTGCGAATTCCACCCAGGCCGACGGTGACGGCGACGGCGTGGGAGATGCTTGCGACAACTGTCCCAGCAAACCGAACGCCGACCAGGCGGACACGGATAACGACGGCGTAGGAAATGCTTGCGACAACTGCGTCTCGCGTGCCAACCCCGACCAGGCGAACGCCGACGGCGACAGCCGGGGCGACGCCTGCGACAACTGCCCGACGGTGGCGGGGCCAGGCGGACAGCGACGGCGACGGCTCGGCAACATTTGCGACAACTGCCCGACCGTTACGAACCCCGACCAGGCGGACGCGGACGGTGACGGCCTGGGTGACGTTTGCGACAGCTGTCCCAACGATCCCACGAACGACGCCGACGGCGATTTCATTTGCGAGGACGTGGACAACTGCCCGGGGGTTCCGAACAACCAGGCGGACGCGGACGGCGACGGGATCGGAGACATCTGCGACACGTGCCCCAACGACGCCACGAACGACGCGGACGGCGACGGCACGTGCGAGGACGTGGACAACTGCCCGGGGGTAGCGAACCCGGCCAGGCCGACGGGATGCGACGGGTGGGGATGCCTGCGACAACTGCCCGAACGCGTCGAACAACGACCAGGCGATGCCGACGGCGACGGCCTGGGCGACGCTTGCGACAACTGTGTAAACGTGGCCAACCCGGACCAGGCCAATGCCGACGGCGACAACTTCGGCGACGTTTGCGACAACTGCCCGAACGTCGTGAACAACGGTCAGCCGACTGGCGACAACGACGGGGTGGCACGGCCTGCGACAATTGCCCGACCGTCGCGAACCCCGACCAGGCCGACGAGCGACGGCGACGGCGTGGGTGACGTGTGCGACAACTGTCCCGACGAGCCGAACCGATCAGGCCAACTCCGACACCGACAGCCTCGGCAACGTGTGCGACAACTGCCCGAACGACACGAACGAAGATCAGGCCGACCAGGACGGGGACGGCACGGGCAACGTTTGCGACCCGGACAGGGACGGCGACGGCAAACCCAACATCTCGGACAACTGCCCCGAGATTCCCAACCCGAACCAGGGAGACGCGGACGGTGACGGTATCGGGAATCTCTGCGACAACTGCCCGACCGTTTCCAACAGCGGTCAGGATGACGGGGACTCGGATGGCATCGGCGACGCCTGCGACAACTGCCCCACGGTCGCCAATACGAGCCAGGAGGACGCCGACGGCGATCTCGTCGGCGACGCCTGCGACAACTGCCCCTCGAACCACAATCCCGGTCAGGACGACGGAGATGCGGACGGTGTCGGTGACGTGTGCGATCTCTGCCCCTCCGACGCCGACCCGGGACAGGCGGACACGGATCAGGACGGCGTAGGTGACATCTGCGACAACTGTCCCTTCACGGAAAACGACGACCAGGCCGACCAGGACGCCGACGGTCTCGGAGACCTCTGCGACCCGGACCGCGACGGTGACGGTGTCCTGAACGTGGCCGACAACTGCCCGGACCAGCCGAACAACCAGAAGGACAACGACAACGACGGTTTCGGCAACGCCTGCGACAATTGCTCGGGCCTCGCGAACCCCGACCAGGCGGATGCCGACGGCGACGGCGACGGGGACGTCTGCGACAACTGCCCGACGGTGGCCAACTCCGGCCAGCAGGACGGTGACGGTGACGGGGTGGGTGACGCGTGCGACAACTGCCCCACGATTGCGAACGACACGCAGGACGACGCCGACGGGGACGGCGTGGGGGACGTGTGCGACAACTGCCCGGCCGTGGCCAACCCCGATCAGACGAACAGCGACGCGGACAGCCTGGGCGACGCCTGCGACAACTGCCCCACGGTGACGAATTCTGGTCAGGCCGACACCGACGGCGACGGCACGGGTGACGCCTGCGACAACTGCCCCGTAGCGAACCCCGACCAGGCCGACGCCGACGGCGACGGCAAGGGGGACGTCTGCGACAACTGCCCGAATGTGGCCAACACTGGCCAGGCCGACACTGACGGTGACGGTCTGGGCGACAAGTGCGACAACTGCAAATTCGTGAGCAACCCCGGCCAGGAGGACCAGGATAACGACGGCTCGGGTGACGTCTGCGACGACGACAAGGACGGCGACGGTGTCCTGGACGTCTCGGACAACTGCCCCGACGACCCGAACCCGGACCAGGCCGACGGCGATGGCGATGGCGTAGGCGACGTGTGCGACAACTGTCCGGACACGTCGAACGGGACGCAGGACGACGCGGACTCGGACGGTGTGGGCGACGCCTGCGACAACTGCCCGGCCGACAAGAACGCAACGCAGACCGACACGGACGGGGACGGTTTCGGGGACGCCTGCGACAACTGCCCGAAAGTGGCGAACCCCGGTCAGGAAGACGCGGGCGACGGCGACGGCGTGGGCGACGCCTGCGACAACTGCGTCTCGACCGCCAACTCCGACCAGGCGAACGCCGACGGCGACAGCCTGGGCGACGTGTGCGACAACTGTCCCGAGGCCGCGAACGACGACCAGACGGACACGGACGGCGACGGCCTGGGCGACGCCTGCGACAACTGCCCCGTGGACTCGAACCCGGACCAGACCGACGAGGACGGGAACGGTCAGGGTGACATCTGCCAGTGCGACCCGGATGGGGCCGTGAGCTTGAGCCGGACGATCTGCAAAGCCGCCTTCTGCGAGGGACTTACCGCCCTCCAGCCGCCCGGACCCAACGACCCGCGGGGCCGGACACCCCGCAGGCTCTCCCGCTCCTTCCGGCGCTTCGGGTCCATCCTCGAGCGGGCGAGGAGGCTTCTCCTGGACGGGCGGCCCGACCGGGCGAAGCGGGTTCTCGAGGGGGCAGCGGCGAGGAGTCTCATCCGGGCGGGTACGCGGACGGAGAACGAGGCGGCCCGAGGTCGCATCGTCGACTCCGTCAAGGACGTGATCCTCGACTGCCGCGACGACCTGGATCTCGACCGCAAGGCGCTGGCCGCCCAGCTTCCGTAGCCGAAAGGTAGAAAGCTCCCGGGGGAACCTTTTCCCCCGGGAGCGCGACCTGCCCCGACGCCCTTGACCCCGACCACCAAAGTTCTTGCCGCTTTCGTCTCGTTCCTGGTTCTGGCCCCGGCCGCCCTGGCTTCGCCGCCCGAAGAGTTCGCCGAGGTGCACCGGCACTTCCTCCGTGGCCGGGAACTCCAGAAACTCCACCGCAACCCTCCGGAAGCCGCAGCCGAGTTCGAGAAGGCGTACGCCGGATACCTCGAGATCGCCCGCCGGTACCCGAGGGACCCGATAGCCTCCCGCGCGCAGTACATGGCCGGGTCGGCGAAACTCTTCCTCGACCAGCCCGACGCCGCCATCGCGGCGTACACGGCCGTTCTCGAGAAATACCCGATCGATCCGGCGTACGTCGCGAAAGCGCTGCTTCAGCGTGCCATGGTGGAGAAAAACTACCTCCGCCCCCAGGCAGCACGCCGAACGCTCGAGCAGTTCATGGCTCTCGATTCGAAAACCCCGGACCTCCTGCGCCGTGCCGAGAAGTTGGAACGCTCTCTGCGGCTCGTAGGAAAGAAGGCGCCGGAGCTCCAGGTCCGGCGCTGGTTTCGGGCCGGTGAGCCCGGAGACCTCGCACGCAAGGGCCCCCGGATGATCTATTTCTTCACCACGTGGTGCCCCAACTGCCGGAAGGAAGCTCCCTTCGTCTCCGACCTGGCCCGCCGCTTCGCTCCGCGGGGCTTCGTGGTGATCGGCATCACCGACCACTCGCGGGGCCAGACCGACGGGGACATCCCGCCGTATCTCGAGAAGCACGGGTTTCGTTTCCCGGTGGGTGTCGACGACGGCGGAAAGACGTCGGCCGCCTACGAGGCGCGCTCCGTACCGACGCTCGTTCTCGTGGATCGCGAAGGTACCGTGCGCTGGCACGACCATCCGGCGGCCCTTTCGGACCGCGTTCTCGAGGAGCTGCTTTCCGGGATGGGAAGCGCGCGCGTCCGATGACTTTCCGGGGACGCCGGGTCGGCCGGCTCCTCGCGTGCCTTGGCGCTGCGGCGATGGGGTGCACCGTCTCGACGATGCCGAAAGACCTGCCTCTCCGGGAGACTCCGGACCCGATTTTCGAGGAAGTCCTCGGAAGGGTTTTCGAGCGCTATCTCTACCCCGAAAAAATCGACACCCGAGCCATGCTCCGCGGCGCCGCGCGCGAGCTCGGCCTCGAGACGGCGGGGGATCGCATCGAGCGGCTCCATGGCAGCTCCCTGCGGTTGCCCGGCGACTGCGAGGACCCGCGGTGCCTCGGCAGGGTACTCGACGGCCTCGTTACGGAGGTTTCGCGGGCTCGCCCCGGCGAGGACCCGGACGAGCTTGCAGCCCGGGCTTTGCGCGGAGCCGTCCGAACGCTCGACCGCTGGTCCACGGTTCTGACCGAAGAAAAGGCCGATCGGGCCTTTGCGTCCTACCGCGGGTCCTTCGTGGGTGTGGGCTGCCGTGTGGGGCGCCGGGAGGGATCCGTCCGGATCGTGGAGGTGTTCCCGGGAAGTCCTGCGGCCCGGGCAGGGCTGCGCCCCGGAGACCGCATCGTGCGCGTGGGAGACCAGGACGTCGAAGGCAAAACGGTCTCGGAGGTCGTCGGCCTCCTGCGCGGTCCCGAGGGGAGCACGGTTCGCATCGAGGTCCTGAGACCGCCCCGAAAAAGTCCCCTGCGACTCCAAGTGGAGCGGCGCCGCGTCCTCTGGCCCACGGTCGAAAGCCGGATGATCCACCCGCGCGTGGCCTACTTCCGCCTGAGGCACCTGGCGAAAAACACGGCTGTCGTCGCCGAAAGAAGCTTCCCCGGTGTCCTCGGGGTGCCCGAGCTTGCCGGAATCGTCCTCGACCTCCGGGGAAACACGGGCGGCAGCATGCTTTCGGCAGCACGGATCGCCGACCTCTTTCTCGCCGAGGGGACGATTCTCGAGACGCGGGGAAGGGACGGCAAACCCGTTTCGGGCCTCAGGGAGCGGGTCGTCGCCACCCGCAGCGGTACGAAGTTCGAGGATCCGGCGCTGCCTCTCCTGGTCCTCGTCGACGAAAAGACCGGCTCGAGTGCCGAGACCCTGGCGGCTGCCCTGGCCTTTTCCGGGCGCGCGCTTCTGGTGGGCCGGCGGACGTACGGTAAGTCGGTCGTCCAGAAGATCTTCTCTTTTCACGACCGGCTCGTCCTCAAGCTCACCGTCGCTCGCGTTTTTTCCGCGGGCCGTCCCCTTCCCGAAAAGGGGCTCGTCCCCGACGTCTCGGTCGAGACGGAGCTGGAAGAGCTTTTGCGCTCGTGCGTTCCCGACGAAGGCGGGTCGAAGCTGCGGGTTCGGATTCCCGAGGGAGACGATCCGGAGCTGCGGGTCGCGGTCTCCTTGCTCCTTTCGGGCCACCCCCGTGCACCCTGGACGGAAGCCGCAAGCGCCGAGGTCTGCCGGCTCCTCGACGGCTTGCGCGGTTGAGCCGGAAGTCTCGGCGCGAATCCGTCGTCGCCCCCTCGAGCTTCCCGTGGCATCGCTTGGGACGGAAAAGGCGAGCTGGTAGAGTCGGGGCATGCCGCGCAAGAGCTCGAAGCCTTCGCGGAAGCGGACGAAAAGGGGAAAGCCCAAGCTTGCTCCGCCGCGAGAAAAGCGCGGCCTCGAGGCGGAGGACGTCGTCCTTTCTCTCGACGCGCCCGAGGTCTCTTCCCTGGCCCGAGAGCTCGAGAATCGGGGTGGAAAGCCGCTCGTGGCCTATCGCGAGCCTCTCTCGGGCCGCCCCCTTCTTCTCGCCGTCCTTCCCCTCGAGGCCGTCGAGCCCACCCCCTTCCAGCGGGACCTTTCGCCGGCACACGCGAAGAAGCTCGCGCAGAAGATTTCCGAGAGCGGGTCTTTTCTCGACCCGGTCATCGTCGTCCGCGGCGCCGACGGCACGCTCTGGACACCCAACGGCAGGCACCGGCTCGCCGCGGCGAAGGTTCTGGGCCTTCGCTACGTGACGGCGCTGGTTTCTCCGGACGAGTCGCTCGCTTTTCGCATTCTCGCGCTCAACACGGAAAAGGCGCACAACCTGAAGGAGCGGAGCCTCGAAGTGATCCGGATGGCGAGGGAGCTCGCGAAGCGGCAGCCCCGGAGCAAGGAAAGCGAGCACGCCGAGGAGTTCGAGTCTCCGGAGCTTCTCACGCTCGGCCTCGCCTACGAGGAGGATCCCAGGTTCGCGGGCGGTGCCTACGCGCCCGTGCTCAGGAAAGTCGACCGCTTTTCCGACGAAACGCTCCCGGCGAGCCTCCGGCGGCGGGAGGGACTCGCCGCCCGCCTTCTCCAGGTCGATTCCGAGGTGAAACGCGTCGTGGAAGCACTCCGCAAGCGAGGCTTCCGCTCGCCGTACCTCCGCAATTTCGTCGTGGCCCGGATCCAGCCGCTTCCGAGGGCGCGCGGCAGGAAGAAAGCCCCGCCACCGATGGGGCTCGCGGAACTGCTCACGCGCATGGCCGCGGCGGCGAGGTCCTTCGACGTCTCCTCGGTTCACCCGGGCGAGCTGGCTCTCGTGGCGGCCGTGGCTCCCGAACCGGCCGAGTGAGCGGACCGCGGCGGCGGAGTCGAGGCGTCCTCGAGTTCGAGACCGATCGGGAAACCGGCGAGCTTTCCCTCCACGCGGACCGGCACGGATGGCTTCTCGCCCGCGAGCCAGATCTCGAGCTCCGTGGGTTCGTCGTCGTCTTTCTTCTCTCGGGCCTCCCTCGGGACGCGCACGACCCTGAGGAACGCCTTCCACGCCTCGAACTCGCCGGCCGGCACCCGAACTTTCTCCCGCCCCAGGATCCGCGCCTCGACCTCGTAGAGCGCGCGCCCCGTGAAAACCCGGTACGAGTAAGGCTCGTTCGTGCGAAGAGGGAAGGCGAGGGCTCGCAGAGCTGCCGCCACCGGGTCGAGGATGCGCGGTTCCTCGACTTTCCGGACCGTCACCTTGCCCCGCCTCGAGTACCAGCCCACGGCGCCGTCACGCGAGAAGGCCACCTCGACGACCTTCCGCTTTTTGCTTTTCTTGCGGACCAGCTCGTACCGCCGGGGGCGCCAGGAGCTGGCGTCGACGACGCTCCTCAGGCTCGCCCGAAGACGCCAGAAAAGGTCCACGAGCGCGTTCGTCCGGGCCTCTCCCTCGACGACATACGTGCCGGCTTTTTCGTCCCGGTCCACGCGGACGCTGGCGCTTCCTGCCGGGAGCCCGTTCCACAGAAGGACGTACCTCCATTCGCCGACGGGAGAACCCGGAGCCTCGCTCGCCGCGGCGGTGCAGGCGAGCAGGAGGAAAAGGACGCTTGCGAGCGGGCGCACACGGGTGCAAACGGAGCCGCCAGGGAAGGGTTGCGTCACTGCCGGAGGCTACGTCGGCGATCGGGCGATGTCGCACCGGGGCTACGAAGCAGGGCGACAAGAAGGACGAGATTGGGAGAGGAACGAGCCGAACCCGGGCAGGACCGACCATGGGTCGCGTGGAAACGTGCCGAGGGTGACGTGGAGGCAGCAGGTCCAGTAGGCGCTGCAGGTTGCCAAGGCCAGCGAGAAAACGCCGAGAGAGGGCGCCCGGGGTCTCGATTTCCGGTAGGCCAGCGCGAAGACGATTCCCGCGGGCGCCGCGACGACGGTGTCGACGGATCCGCTCGCCTCGAGGGATCGGAACGGGTCCGCCGTCATGCTCCCGCCGACGAGCCGGTAGATCGGGGACGCGACGCACGGAAGGGCGAAGTGGATCGCGTCGAGAAAGAGGTGGACCGATTGCCAGGCGCCGTAGTACGCGACCAGAGCCCCCAACCAAGGCCGTGGGTCGCGGGTCATCGACATCGGGCCGACTCTAGCCTAGAAGGGAAGGGTCGGCGAGGCTCCCCGGGGCTTCCGCCGACGGGAAAAGAGCAAATGGCCTGGAGCCGAGACGACGTTCCCGACCTTTCCGGCCGCACGGTGGTCGTCACCGGAGCGAACAGCGGGATCGGTTTCGAGGCGGCACGGGTCTTCGCGCAGAAGGGGGCGCGAGTCGTCCTGGCTTGCCGCGACGCGAAAAAGGCGGAAGAGGCTCGGGCCAGGATCGTCGGGGAATCCCCGGGAGCGACGGTGGAGGTCGAGCTCCTCGACCTCGCGAACCTCGCCTCGGTTCGGGATTTCGCGCGCAGGTTCTCGGCTCGCTCCGACCGTCTCGACGTCCTCTGCAACAACGCCGGCGTGATGGCGCTCCCGCTCCTGCGGACCGCGGACGGCTTCGAGATGCAGTTCGGGACGAACCACCTCGGGCATTTTGCTTTGACGGGCCTTCTCCTGCCGGCTCTGCTTTCGACGCCGTCGGCGCGCGTCGTCACGGTGAGCAGCAACGCGCACCGCTTCGGCCGGATGGACTTCGAGAACTGGAACGCCCAGCGCAGCTACGGGAAGTGGCGCGCTTATGCGCAGAGCAAGCTCGCGAACCTGCTCTTCGCGTTCGAACTCGACCGGCGGCTGCGCGCTTGCGGCGCGGACGTCCGGAGTGTCGCCTGCCACCCCGGCTGGGCGGCGACGAACCTCCAGTTCGTGGGGCCGAGGCTCTCGGGCGCGAGGCTCATGGAGAGCCTCGCCCGCGTGGGAAACCGGTATTTCGCCCAGTCGGCGGCGATGGGGGCGCTGCCGATCCTCTACGCCGCCACGGCCTCCGACGTGGAGGGGGGCGACTACATCGGCCCCGACGGCATGCTGGAAAACCGAGGATATCCGCGAAAGGTTCGCCCGAGCCGTCGGGCGCTCGACCCCGTGACGGCGCGGCGTCTCTGGGAACTTTCGGAGGATCTCACCGGCGTACGGTACGAGTTCCCGGCGAGCGCCGGAGCTGCGGCTGCCGTCTGACCTCTCCGCCCCCTAGGACTCGACGTCCTCGGGATTCCCTCGGCCTCTCGCTTCGGCGACGGCGAGCTTGCCCTCGGCGACCAGGCGCACCACGTCGAGGGAGCTCAGGAGCCCCACGATCCGGTCTCCTTCGGTCACGACGACGCGGTGGACCCGCTTTCGCACCATCGTGCGAGCGATTTCCTCGAGCGGCGTGTTCGGCGCGACCGTGATCGGGTCGTGGGCCATGAATTCCTCGACGCGCAAGTGGTCCAGCTCGCCGAGCCGAGCGTCCTCGTTCTTCTTCGAGAGGATGGTCCCGAGCGCTCTCTTCAGGCTGAAGTAACGGACGATGTCCGACCGCGAGACGATGCCCACCAGCTTTCCGTCGCGCACGACCGGCACGCCCGTGATCCGTTGCGAGGTGAGGAGGTCCTCGAGCTCGGCCAGGGTCGTCTCCGGGCTCACCGTGATGACCTCCCGGACCATGACGTCGCGAGCCTCGAGCACCATCGCGCCCTCCTTTCGCGTTCTTTCAGCGGCTCTCCACGCGGCCCGAACGTTCTTGCGCGTGAAGTTCCCGGACCAGCGCGACGAGGCGACTCGTCGCCACGAGCTCGGAAAGGGAGTGGTCGTCGTCGACTTCCAGGAGCCGAACGAGCCCGGGGGTTCCGGTTCTCGCGAGCTTGCGGCTGTCTTCGACGTCGACCACGTCGTCCCGCCGCCCGTGGACGAGCCAGACTCTGACTCCTTCCGGAAGCGCGGCGTTCGGGTCGTAGCGGAGCGCTGCCTGCGCCAGGAGCAGCGTGGGCCCGCGCCAGAGGCCGCGGCGGAGGAGCTCGACGGCGACGGCGCCGCCGAACGAGGAGCCGACGAGCACGTCGGGTCGAAAGCGCTCGAGTGCCGCTGCCTGCGTCTCGACGCAGCCCTCGAAATCGCGGGTGTCCATCTCGGGCGTGAGCGCCTCGAAATGCTCGGCGAAAAGCCGTGCCTTCGTTCCCCGGGGGCTGCCCTCGAGGCCGTGGATGAACTGTACTCGGGGCCTCACACGTGCCTCCAGCGGACGTCGAATCTCCAGAGACCGGCCTCCCGCGCCGCCCGGTATGCGTGTTCGATCTCCTCTCGGGCAGGCCGCCTTCCGAGCTCCGGGTACTTCCCCGCCGACACGGAGCCTGCCGGGTAGTACTGGTCCATGATGTTGACGTACGTGTCGGGGGAGACCTCCGATGCGAGGTACCGGAGGATCTTCACCGAGTCCTCCACGAGGCCCGGCATGACCAGGTGCCGCACCAGGAC
Organism: Candidatus Binatia bacterium; assembly: GCA_026004195.1. Lineage (NCBI taxonomy): Bacteria > Candidatus Binatota > Binatia (SeqCode) > Binatia bacterium. Next base: position 239,607 of record BPIQ01000003.1, on the reverse strand, counting down.
GCCGCGGACCGCGAGGCCGTTCCGGTCGAAGCGGAGCGGGCCCACCTGCCGGTGCATTTCGCGGATCGTCCGGCGGGCTACCTCGGGGTAGTCTTCCGCCTTGAGATAGCGCCGCGCGAGCTGCGGGTCCCAGAATTTGAAGTCCGGCATGTAAACGTCGACGACGCCGTCGAGAAGCTCGAGGCTCCGCAGAGAATCGTAGGCGCTCGTGTTGTAGACGAGCGGGAGGCGCAGGCCCTTGCGCGCCGCCACCCACACCGCCTCGAGCACCTGGGGGACCACGTGCTCCGGGGTGACGAAGTTGATGTTGTGGCAGCCTTCCTCCTGGAGGGCGAGCATCAGCTCCGCGAGCTCTTCCGCGTCGAGCTCTTTCCCTTCGCCCGCCTGACTCACGTCCCAGTTCTGGCAGAAGACGCAGCGAAGGTTGCAGAACGAAAAGAAGATCGTGCCGGAACCCCTCCACCCGCGGAGGCAATCCTCCTCGCCGAAGTGGGGAAATGCCGACGCGACGCGCGCGTAGCGTCCCGTGAAGCAGCTCGTTCCCTTGGGGATGTGGTCGGGGACGAAGCGCTCGCCCCGGCGTTCCGGTGCCGCCGGGGCGAGCGGCTACCGCATGGAGTCGGTCGACCCCACAGTCACGGGGGCAGACGCGGCAGGCGCGCAGCTCCTCGAGCGCCGCCTCGACCCGCTTTTCGAGTTCTCCGTTGTCCAGAAGCTCGAGGTAGCGGGGCGGAGGCGGCGGATCGAGCAGGAAGGCCCGGATGGAATTTTCGAACTCCGGGAATACCGTCGTCGGAACCGTGGGAGCCGCCATCGGTGCCGTATTATACGCTTCCCGTTTCCGGCTGCACGCCGGGCCCCCTATTTGCGGACGATCACGTCGACGTCACCCCGCTTCTCGACGACTTCGACGGCTGCCCCCCAGCGGCCCCGGTGCACGGCCAGGTCGAGGCGTGCGCCTCCCACGTCGAGCCCCTGGATTTCGAGGTGCTCGAGCCATTCGGGGAGGCTCGTGTGGCTGAAGCACAGGTTTCGCTCGAACCCGTCGACGGAAAGCCCGAGGACGGCCTTGAGCAGCAAGAAGACGCTCGCGGCGGCCCACGCCTGCGGACGGCACGCGACGGGGTAGGCGACCGGCTTGTGCTGCATGGAGCGGGGAAATCCGCAGAAAAGCTCCGGCAGTCGCCGCTCGTCCGTGGCGAGCGCGGCGTCGAAAAGGGCGGTGAGGAGCTTCGCGGCCCGCTCGGTCGCCCCGTAGCGCGCGAAGCCTTCGGCGGCGAGCGCGTTGTCGTGGGGCCACACCGAGCCGTTGTGGTACGCCATGGGGTTGTACCTGGGGGCTTTCGTCGAGAGGGTGCGAAGGCCCCAGCCGGAAAAGACGTCGTCGCGGAGGAGCCTCTCGATCGTGGCTTCGGCTTTTTGCGGCTCGGCGATCCCTCCGAGGAGGCAGTGCGCGGCGTTGGTCGTGACGACTCGGCAGGGCTTTTTGTCGCGGTCGAGCGCGAGCGCGAAGGTGTCCTCGTCTTCGAGCCAGAACTCGCGGTTGAAGCGGGTTTTGAGGACCACGGCCCGCTCCTCCCAGCGGAGCGCGTCGTCGAGGTGCCCCAGGTGGCGTGCCAGTTCCGCCATGCCCCGCAGCGCCCAATGGACGTAAGCCTGGACTTCGGCCAGCGCGATCGGGGGTTTTGCGAGCGTCCCGTCGGCGTGGAAAACCGAGTCGCGGGAATCTTTCCAGCCCTGGTGGTAAAGCCCACGCTCGCTCTTGCGTTCGTACTCCACGTAGCCGTCGCCGTCTCGGTCTCCCCACTGCTCGATCCATGCCAGGGCGGCCAGAGCGGCCGGCCAGAGTTCGCGTACGAGCTCGAGGTCCCCGGTCCTCCTGGCGTACTCCGAGAGCAGGACGAGAAAGAGGGGGGTGCTGTCCGCGCTTCCGTAGTACCGCCCGAACGGGACCTCGCCCGTGTTCGCCATCTCGCCCGAGCGGACCTCGTGCAGGATTTTTCCCGGCTCTTCTTCCCGCTCCGGGTTTTCCTCCTTTCCCTGCATCGACGCGAGGACCCGCAGGGTACCGGCGGCCAGGCGCGGGTTGAACGCCAGGACCTCGAAGGCCGTGATCAGGCTGTCACGGCCGAAGAGAGTGGCGAACCAGGGAATGCCCGCGTAAACGGTCGTCCCTTCCTCGGCCTGTTTTCGCAAAAGAGCCAGGTCTTCGAGCGAGCGGTTGAGCCAGTCGTTGAAGCCCTCGTTGTTCGTGTAGAGGACCGGAAACTCCTCCCGCCACGAGCGGCGCTCCTGACGGAGGACGGCGCGCGCCGGCCCGTAATGTCGCCTGAGGATTTTCTGCTCGCCGACCATGCAGTCGACCTCCACGTCGACCTGCACCGTTTCGCCGGGAGCCAGGCGGAACCGGTACGAGGCCGTCTCTTCTCCGAGGGCGCCGGGAAGCGGGCGGAAGTGAAGCGCCGTCTCTCGGCGCAGCCCGTCGAGGCCTTCGTACCGCAGGCGGACGATGCCCTTTCGAGCTTCGACGGAGGGCGGGAGCTGTCTCCCGCGGCTCGGGCGGTCGATCCCGCGCACCTCGAAAATGTCCGCGAAATCCGCCCCGTACGTCAATTCGAGGGCCAGCTCCAGCGGTTCCGACCCGTAATGGTGGAGCTCGATTCGCTCGTACAGGCGGTTTTCGAGAGCGAGCTTGTTCCGCCGTATGGCGACGGTGTCCCGCTCCAGGACGACGACGCCGTCCTGTCGTTCGTCGTCGTTCGAAAGGTAGGTTTCGAGCTCGACGCTGTCCTCCGCGAGTCCGGAGCTCAAGAGAAACGGGAAGCGGCCGTTGAGCTTGAGCTCGAACCGGTCGAGAAACCGTGTCCCCCCGTGGAACAACCCGTATTCCGAGCCGCCCGAGGGGATGTCTCCTGCCAGGTCGAAAACGGCGAACGTGTCCCCGTGACTCACGACCACGCGGGGCCGGCGTCCTGCCAGCGCGGAGGCGAGGACGTAATATTCGCCCCCGACCAGGATGCCCCTCGGTTGCGCCACGAGTTCCGTTTACAGCGGGTTCGTCGGGTCTCGCAAGCCGGGTTTTCGGCTCAGGCGGAAACGCAGGCCGTGCCGGTTTCCCGTTCGAACGGAGGGGGGACGGGGAAGAGCGGTTCTTTCGGGAACATCTCGAGCTGCGAGGCTGGCCGGCGAGGGGCTCTTCCCTCTTCTCGCCGCGAAGCGAGGACCTTCCGGTACGCCTCTTCGTAGCGACTCGCCATGACTTCCACCGTGAAGCGTCTCTCGAACACCTGCCGGCAGACGGCGCGGTCGATCTCCTCGATTCTCGCGAGCGCTTCGACCATTTCGTCTTCCGTTTCACAGACGAAGCCGGTTCGCCCGTGCTCGACGACTTCGGGAACCGAGCCCCTGCGTCGCGCCACGACGGGCGTTCCACAGGCGAGAGCCTCGATCATGACGAGTCCGAAGGGCTCCGGCCAGTCGACGGGAAAAAGGAGCGCTCGGGCGTTCCCGAGGAGTTCCCGCTTGGCCGCGTCGTCCACCTCGCCGATGAACTCCACGAGCGGGTGATCGAGAAGCGGCCGGATTTCCCGCTCGAAGTAGAGGCGATCCACCGCGTCCACCTTGGCGGCGATGCGAAGGCGGACGCCGGCACGGCACGCCACACGGATCGCGGAGTCCGGACGCTTTTCCGGCGAGATCCGTCCGAGAAAGAGCACGTAGGAGTCGGCCTTCGGGTGGAAGACGTAGAGGTCCCTCGGGAGCCCGTGGTGGACCGTGGCGAGCCAGTTCACGTCGGGGAGGTGGATTCTCTGCGCGTCACTGATCGAAACGAGAGGCACTTCCGGGTACTCCCGGTACAGCGGCCCGATCTCCGGGATGTCGAGCCGACCGTGCAGGGTGATCACGGTGGGAGTCGAGACGAAGCGGGTGAACGGCAGGCACAGGTAGTCGACGTGGCAGTGGATGAGGTCGAACTCCTCGGCTCTCTGGTACACCCGCCCGATCATCCGGACGTGCGGGGCGAGGGGGTCTTTGCAGTTGGGGTCGAGCCGCAGTGCCCTCGGGCACATGGGCTCGAGTCGCGCTCGGGTGATCGAGTCGCCGCTCGCAAAGAGCGTGACCTCGTGTCCCCGACGGACGAGTTCCTCCGTGAGGTAGGAGACGACCCTTTCCGTCCCGCCGTAGAGTTCCGGCGGGACGCGCTCGTAGAGGGGTGCGACCTGTGCGATTCGCATCGGTTCTCCCCCGGCTCCGGCATCCCGGGCCGCCTCTTCCCGAGACGGCCCGGGATGCGCGAGATCTCACATCTCGTCGTAGGACGGTGTGGGAGGAGTGGCCTTTTTCTCCTCCGGTTTCTCGGCCACCATGGCTTCGGTGGTGAGCAGCAGTCCCGCCACGGACGCCGCGTTCTGGAGCGCGATCCGGACCACTTTCGTCGGATCGATGATTCCGGCCTTCATCAGGTCTTCGAACTGTTCGGTGGCCGCGTTGAAGCCGAAGCCGCCCGAACCGCTCTTGACCTTTTCCAGCACCACCGAGCCGTCCCAGCCCGCGTTCATCGCGATCCGGCGGCACGGCTCTTCCATGGCACGCCTCACGATGTTGACGCCCACTCGCTCCTCGTCCGGCACCTTGAGCTTTTCGAGGCCGGCGGCTGCACGGACGAGAGCCACCCCGCCACCGGGTACGATTCCTTCCTCCACGGCGGCCCGGGTGGCGTGCATGGCGTCCTCGACGCGCGCCTTTTTCTCCTTCATTTCGACCTCGGTCGCGGCACCCACCTTGATGACGGCCACACCGCCCACCAGCTTGGCGAGCCGTTCCTGGAGCTTCTCGCGGTCGTAGTCCGAGGTCGTTTCCTCGATCTGCTTGCGGATTTGTTTGATGCGGCCCTCGATCTCGGACTTCTTGCCCGCTCCGTCCACGATGGTCGTGTTGTCCTTGTCGACGACCACCCTCTTGCAGCGACCGAGGTCGCCGAGCCCCACGTTCTCGAGCTTCAGCCCGAGCTCCTCCGCGATCATGCGGCCGCCGGTGAGGATCGCGATGTCTTCGAGCATGGCCTTACGCCGCTCGCCGAACCCCGGAGCTTTCACGGCACAGCAGTGCAGCGTGCCCCGGATCTTGTTGACGACCAGCGTGGCCAGCGCCTCGCCCTCCACGTCCTCCGCCACGATCAGCAGCGGGCGCCCGGACTTCGCGACCTGCTCGAGCACCGGCAACAGGTCTTTCATGGAGCTGATCTTCTTTTCGTGGATCAGGATGTACGGGTCTTCGAGCACGGCCTCCATCCGCTCCGGGTCCGTGACGAAGTACGGCGAGAGGTAGCCCCGGTCGAACTGCATCCCTTCGACCACCTCGAGTGTCGTCTCGAGGCCTTTGGCTTCCTCGACGGTGATCACGCCTTCCTTGCCCACCTTGTCCATCGCTTCCGCGATGATGTCGCCGATCGCCTGGTCGCCGTTCGCGGAAACGGTCGCGACCTGCGCGATCTCCTGCCGCCCCTTCGTGCTCTTGGAGAGGTTTTTGAGCTCTTCGACGGCCTGGTTCACGGCCTTTTCGATCCCGCGCTTGAGCGTCATGGGATCGTGCCCCGCGGCGACCATCTTGCACCCTTCCACGTAGATGGCGCGGGCGAGCACCGTCGCCGTGGTCGTGCCGTCGCCGGCCACGTCGGAAGTCTTCGAGGCGACTTCCTTCACCATCTGGGCGCCCATGTTCTCGAACTTGTCTTCGAGCTGGATTTCCTTGGCGACCGTCACTCCGTCCTTCGTCACGGTAGGGGCGCCCCAGGACTTCTCCAGGACCACGTTGCGCCCCTTCGGGCCGAGCGTGACGGCGCAGGCATCGGCGAGCGTGTTGACCCCCCGCAGGACCTTGGCGCGGGCTTCTTCACCGAAACGCACGATTTTCGCAGCCATCTTCTCCTACCTCCTCCCGAGAGCCGGCTTCAGCGTTCGATGACCCCGAGGATGTCGTCTTCCCTCAGGATGAGGTGTTCTTCCCCGTTGAGCTTGATTTCCGTGCCGGCGTACTTTCCGAAGAGCACCCGGTCGCCTGCTTTGACGTCGAGGGCGATGAGCTTTCCGTCTTCACGCCGGCCGGGCCCCACGGCTACCACTTCCCCCTCCTGCGGCTTTTCCTTGGCCGTGTCCGGGATGATGATCCCGCCCTTGGTCTTCTCCTCCTCCTGGATACGACGCACGATCACTCGGTCGTGCAGCGGACGAACTCGAACAGCCATGACGTTTCCTCCTTTCTCTCTTTGCTCGTTGTCGTTTTTCTTCGTTCAACGACTTGCGTGCCGGGAACAGCTCACGAAAGCTTCGCGGACCGCAAGCGCCCGCGAAACTACGTTTTGTTTCGCCCGACCTCCTAGGGTGCCCTCGCAACCTCGCCCCTTCGGTGCCAAACTTTCGTCGCCATCTACCTAGAGCCTCCTCAAAAAGACGCCACGCCGGGTAACCACCGGCTTGCGGGCTGTCAAGGGGACGAATTGCATCGGCCGTCCGTCACCGCGCGACCAGGACACCGGGGCGGCCGAGCCGGTGGCAGCCGGTTGGGGGAAAACGGGAAAAACCCGGGAGCTCGCCGAAAAAACAAAGCGCCCCGGCCCCCGGGGCGCTCCATCCTCGCCTTTTTTCCCGCCGGAACGATCCCGGACGGGCGGTCCGGCGCGAACCCCGCGTCAAGCCACCTCGACCGGGACCTTCCTCGAGACCAGGGTCTTCGGCGCCTTCATGGTGATCTCGAGGACGCCGTCCTTGTAGGTGGCCTTGACGGAGTCCGCGTCGACGCCAGCGGGGAGCGTGATGGTCCTCTCGAACCGGCCGTAGCTCACCTCCTTGTAGAGGTGCTCGCCCGACCCGTTCGTAGCACTCTTGCGCTCGCCTCGAATCGTCAGCCGATCGCCCTCGATCGCGATCTCGACATCCTTCGGATCCACGCCGGGGAGATCGGCGCGAACGACGAGCTCCTCACCCCGAACGAAGGACTCGATCGGAGGCGCCAGGGTGCCTTCGAAGGGGCGGAGCCACCAGTCGTCCTCGAAAAAGCGAGCGAAGAGGTTGTCGATTTCCGAATGCAGCATCGACAGCGGGCTCGGTCTCCACGGCGCGAGTGCTCTCATGCTCGTCACCTCCTTTCGTTCGAGATTTTCCGTCGAATCGGCATAATCACGCCGTGCCCGCTTTCAAGGGGGGCTCCTCTCGGGAGAGCCGCGCAGGATGAGTCGCCTTCGGGAAGGCCGGTTTCGCTGCGGCACCTCCGGGTACCAGTACCCGCACTGGCGGGGCGTGTTCTACCCGGCGGATCTGCCGCCGTCGAAGTGGTTTTCCCACTATGCCCGCGTTTTCGACACCGTCGAGATCAACAACACCTTCTACCGGTTGCCCCCGGCCGAGGTCTTCGAGCGCTGGAGGGCGGCGGCACCGCCGGGTTTTCTCTATGCCCTGAAGTTCAGCCGCTTCGGCACGCACGTGAAGCGCCTACGGGACCCCGCCCCGGTGCTCGAGAACTTCCTCGATCGCGCCTCGAGGCTCGAGGAGCACCTGGGTCCGATTCTCGTGCAACTGCCCCCCAACTGGAAAGCCCGTCCCGAGCGACTCGAGGGCTTCTTCGAGGCAGCTGCCGGAGCCCCCGTGCGCTGGGTCGTGGAATTCCGGGACCCGAGCTGGCTTTCCGAGGAGGTGTTCCGCATCCTGGAGCGGCACGGGGCTGCCCTCTGCATCCACGACCTTCTCGAGGACCATCCGAGACGGCGGACGGCGGACTGGGTGTACCTCCGCTATCACGGGGTGAACTATGGCGGCAGGTACGGTCCCGCTCGCCTGGCCCGAGAAGCGGCGGAAATCGTCGAGTGGCTCCGGGCCGGGATCGACGTTTTCGCCTACTTCAACAACGACCGGGAGGGTTGGGCGGTGAAGGACGCTCGCGACCTCCGGCGGTTCGTCGGGACGCGACTACGCCCCGGAGTCAGGACTCCTCGATGACCGCCCCGGCCTTTTTCATTTCCTCCACGGCCTTTTTCCCCGCTTCCGGGTCGACGGGCCTGGTCCCGGCGAGAAGCAGGTGAACCTCGAATCCCGCCCGCAGGGCGTCGAGGACGGTCGCCCTGACGCAGACGTCCTGGGCGAGACCCCCGACCCAGAGCCGGCGGATTCCCTCGCGACGGAGCTCGCTTTCGAGGCCGGTTTCGTCGAAGGCCGAGTACTGGTCTTTGTCGAATCGCACGCCTTTGCTCACCACGACGACCGAAGGCGGCAGCTCGAGCTCGGGATGGAAGGCCGCTCCGGGCGTGTCCTGGATGCAGTGGGGCGGCCAGGGACCTCCCCGTTCCCGGAAGCTCACGTGGCGTCTCGGGTGCCAGTCCCGGGAGGCGTAGACGGGAACCCCGGCGCTTCGGGCCTTTTGGATCCACGCGTTGAGGACCGGTACGACCTCGTGTCCGCCTTCGACCGGCAGCGCTCCGCCCGGGCAAAAGTCGTTCTGGACATCCACGAGAAGAAGCGCGTCCCCTCGTTGCATGACGTTTCCTCCTTGCATGGCACTCTGCCTTCGCCCCCGAAACTTGGCTCTCGGGAGGCCCGGCTGCAAGAGCCTCTTCTTGTTGCGCTCCTCCGGCTTCCACCTCTATGAGAAGGCGCACCATGCCGAAGCTCTTCTGGGGTCGGGTCGCCTACAAGGTAGCCAGGCGAATCGTCGTGTCGGTCGTCGGGTTTACCGTTCTCGGGATCGGGGTCGTTCTGCTCGTGACGCCCGGTCCGGCCTTTCTCGTGATCCCGGCCGGGCTCGGCATCCTGGCCCTCGAGTTCGAGTTCGCCCGGCGCTGGCTCCGGTGGGTAAAAGAACGGGCCCAGTCCACGCTCGGCAGCTCGCCCGAGATGCTGGCGAGCGGAGCGCGTAGGACCGAGGGCGGATCGTCACGAGACGCCGGAAACTCCGGAAAGAAGGAGGAAGGGTCATGAGAGCGTCGCCGGGTAGGGTGTCCCTCCTGCTGGGATTTGCCTTTGCCAGCTTCTTCGCCGCAGGATGCGCGCTGCTCGCTGCGGGCGCGGTGGCCGGAGGGGCTGCCGGAACCGCCGCGTCGGTTTCGGAGAGCCGGGAGGAGAAGCACGCGCCGGTCACCTACGTGGGCACGGTTCTCGTCAACGTCCCCTATGTTCCCGCCAAGGCGGTGTTCGCCGCGGGCGGGGCTCTGCTCAGCGGCCTCGCCTACGTGGCTTCCTTCGGGGACAGGGCTCTTGCCGACAGGATCTGGACTCGTGCCGTCGGCGGTAGTTACGTCGTGACGCCCCGGATGCTCGAGGGCAGGGAGCCGGTCCGTTTCCTCGGCGGCGAGGTCAGTTCGGGCGGGAGTCGGGGGAGGGTTCGCGAAGCTCGCGCGGCAGCGGAAACGTGACGTGTTCCCGGGCGGTTTCGAGGAGCTCGACCCGGCCGAACCCGAGCTCCCGCAGCTTTTTCACGGTGGCCTGCACGAGGAGCTCCGGGGTGGACGCCCCGGCGGTCAGGCCCACGCTCTCGACGCTCTCGACCCACGACTCCGCTATGTCGGATTCCTCCTCGATGAGCCGAGCCGGAGTGCCCTCGTTGCGGGCGACTTCGACGAGCCGATTTGCGTTGCTCGAGGTCGGCGAGCCCAGCACCAGAACGAGGTCCGTCCGCCGGGCGAGCTCTTTGACGGCGGTCTGGCGGTTCTGGGTAGCGTAGCAAATGTCGTCCTTTTTCGGGGTCCGGACTCGCGGAAACCGCCGCCGGATGGCTTCGAGGATCTCTCGCGTGTCGTCGACGGAAAGGGTCGTCTGCGTGACCACGGCGACCCGGTCCGGGTCGCGTACCTCGACCTTTTCCACGTCCTCGACGGTTTCGACGAGCTGCATGCGCTCGGGGGCGTGCCCGAGCGTGCCCTCCACTTCCACGTGCCCCCGATGGCCGATCAGGAGAATGTCGTACCCCTCTCGCGCGTAGCGCAGGGCCTCGAGGTGGACCTTGGTGACGAGGGGACAGGTCGCGTCGACGACCCGTAGCCCGCGCTCGGCGGCCTCGCGGCGCACCGCGGGCGACACACCGTGGGCGCTGAAGACCAGGAGGCTTCCTTCGGGCACCAGCGAGAGGTCTTCCACGAAGCGCGCTCCTCTTGCCCGCAGTCCCTCGACGACGTGGCGGTTGTGGACGATTTCGTGCCGTACGTAGACCGGGGGGCCGAAGCGGTCGAGGACGAGGTCGACGATTTCGATCGCGTAGGATACACCCGCGCAGAAACCACGCGGGCTGGCGACGAGAATTCTTCGTTCCGTGCGCATGGGCCCGGGCGGCTAGCCGCCACCCAGGCTGGCACGTTCGTCGGAGAACGACAAGCCCCGAGCTTCCCGGCGAGGCGCGAGGCCACGGGGTGCGAAGGGCGGGAAGGTCGGGCTTTTTCAGGAGTTCCCGACGAGTTTCTTCCCGACCCGCCCGCTCGCCGCTCGAATCCACGAACGGGGGACGAAAGGAAGGGCAGCGACCGCGAGCCGGTAGGGAGCCCCCGGGACGCAGAGGGTCCGTCCTTTTTCCAGGGCGGCGAGGGAAGCATCGACGACTTCTTCGGGGCTCATCCAGAGCCAGCCGGGCACGGACTCGGCACGGACTCCGGCCCGCTTCTGGAACTCCGTGCGGGTGAAACCGGGACAGAGCACCTGCACCCGTACGCCCGTGTCCCGGAGCTCGGTGGCCAGACTCTCGGAGAAGCTCGTGACGAATGCCTTCGTCGCGCTGTAGGTCGCCGTACCCGGACCGGGAAGGAAACCGGCCACGGAGGACACGTTGACGATCGCTCCTCGGCGTTTGGCGACCATCGCGGGCAACGCGGCCCGCGTGAGTCGTACGAGCGCCAGGACGTTGAGCCGAATTTCCTCCTCCTCCCTGCTCGGATCGAGCTCGACGAAGGGCCCTACGGTGCCGAATCCCGCGTTGTTGACGAGCAACTCCACGTCCTGCCCTTTTTCGATCCGGGAGACGACCCGCTCGAGACCCTCGGGCCGTGCAAGGTCCGCCACCAGCACTTCGGCCGCACCCCCTCGCTCGCGGATTCCGGAGGCGACCTGTTCGAGTCGCTCGTGGGAACGTGCGACCAGGCACACGTGATAGTCGCGCGAGAGGCGCTCGGCGAACGCGCGGCCGATGCCGCTCGAAGCTCCGGTCACGAGAGCGGTCGCCTTCGGTGGGTTCGACATGCCTTGCTCATAGGGGGAAGGGAGAGCAGGATCAAGCGCGGCGTGGATCGAAAAAGGCGAGGCTTCCACCTCGGAGCCGTGTCGCTTCTCCTCGGGACCGTCCTCCTTCCGCCTCCGGATCTCTGGCAACCCCGCGAGCTTCCGAAAGTACGGCGCGCGACTCGCTACACGGTGGTGCGGGAGCGGGGGATTCGGGCCGTTCGTGCCGAGAGCCGTTGCTCGGCCTCGGTGCTCGTCCATCGGCTATCGGGCGTCGATCCGGAGGTCACGCCCCTTTTTTCCTGGCAGTGGAAAGTTCCACTCCTGCCCGGGGCCGAGAACGAGAGAACCCGAGAGGGCGACGACTTCGGTGCCCGCGTCTACGTGCTCTTTCCGCCGGAGGACGGAGCTCTGTCTTTCTGGCTCCGGTGGAAGCACGCGTTTTTCGAGCGCCTCTACGGCGAGGAGTTGCCCGGAAGCGCGTTGAACTACGTCTGGACGAACCGGCTTCCGCGGGGTACTCGCTGGGACAATCCGTTCGTGCCGACGTCGAAGATGATCTCGCTCGGAGCGGGCCCCCTTCGGACCTGGCGGCGCGAGGTGGTGGACCTCGTCGGGGACTACCGCAGGGCCTTCGGCCGAGAACCCCCGCCCCCCATGGCGGTCGGGTTGATGACGGACTCCGACAACTCCTGCGGCGACGCGGAAGCCTTCTACGGCGACTTTCGTTTTCTCGATCGTTCCGAACGCCCGTCTCGCGGACCGGAAAGCCCCGGGACACGCGACGGAGCCTAGCCGCCCGAGCCGACGTTTCTTCGATTGCCGCTCGCGGGGCTCGGGCCGGAAAAACCGGGCCGACGTTTCTCGACGCCGTCGTCGCGTCCGGGAGGCGACCCGGGCACTCCCCCGGACGGGACGGAAAGCTTCTAGGTTTGCGCCTGTGCCTCGTCGCGCTGGAGGCGGCCGTCGCGGATGTAGAAGCCCTTTTCCTCGCACTCCGTGCAGACCGCTTCGTGTGCGATCGACGCCTCGCTTTCCGTGCACTGCACGATGACCGCGTGACACGCAGCGCAAATGACCCGGACGTGTGCCATCCCACCTCCCTCCCCGAACGCTTTTTTCTCGCCGCACACCAGTAGCGAAGAAAGAATTTTTCGTCCACCCCCGCGCACGCGCAGCCCGGAGTCGTGCCACGCGGCAGCGGCGAGGCGAGGTTCTTGTCCCGGCCTGCTTTCCGGGACCCACTGCGCCTCGCTCCCCGGCGGTCGCACGTCGCAAAGCGAGTGCCCCGTGGTTTCGCACGAGGCCCTGGTGCCGGGGGCGGCACGCGCTCGACATCCCTTCCGCGGTCCCACGGTAGAGCCTGACCGTACATCGGCTATACTCGCCGAAGGACGGCAATGTCGCGGCCAGAACGCACGAAGGTTTTTCTCGCTTTTCTTGCGACCCTCCTCTGGGCCGCGGGAGCGAGCGCGGATTCGATGGACTCCTTCGCGCGCGTCTGTCTTGCCACGTCGAGGGGGTTCCCTCTGTACCCCCTGGGCCGGGCCGAGCCTCCCCGGGCGTGCGTTCCGGATTGGCCTCCCGCCCGCGTTCTCGGAACCGAAGTGCCCCCGGGCAGCAAGGTGGAGCTCTTCCTCCGCTCGAGCGAGTCCTTTGCCGGTTCTTCGGTGCGGGTCCCCGTGGTCACGGTGCGCGGCTGGCATCCGGGTCCGACCCTGTGCCTCACCGCGGGAATCCACGGGGACGAGCTCAACGGGATCGAGGTCGTGCGAAAATTCGCCGAGGAGCTCGAGCCGGAACATCTCGCCGGGATGGTCCTTGCGGTTCCGATCGTGAACCTCCACGGCTTCCAGCGCAGCTCTCGGTACTTGCCAGACCGGAGGGACCTGAACCGTTACTTTCCCGGCCATCCGCTCGGGAGCTCGGCCTCGCGGATCGCCCATGCTCTCTTCGAGGGTGTGGTCCGTCACTGCGACGCTCTCGTCGATTTCCACAGCGGTTCTTTCCACCGCACGAACCTGCCGCAAATCCGGGCGGACCTGCGGCACGCCGCCGTTCGCAGGCTCGCGCGGGGGTTCGGCTGTCCCATCGTGCTCCACAACGTGGGTCGCGAGGGAACCTTGCGCCGCGCGGCTACGGAACGCGGGATACCCGCGATCGTCTACGAGGCCGGGGAACCGATGCGGTTCCAGCGGGAGGAAATCGACCGGGGCGTCGAGGGAGTGCGCAGGTTGCTCGGCTGGCTCGGCATGACGGACTTCGGGGGAAGCTGGAGCCCCGAGCCGCGCTTTTACCCCGAGTCTCACTGGGTCCGGGTGGACATGGGGGGAATCCTGGTCGCCGAAGCGGAGCTCGGGGACACGGTGGAGAGCGGTACCGTGCTCGGCGTGGTGACGGATCCGATCCGCAAGGAACGTTCGGTCGTCGTGTCGCCCTACGACGGCACGGTCATCGGCATGACCCTGGCGCCGGTCGTGATCCCGGGCTACGCGGCGTTCCACATCGGAGTTCCCGACGGGGTCGTTCCCGAAACCGCACCCGGCGCTTTCGGGAGCGACGTGGGCTCCGAGGGCGAAGAGGAAAGGCCCGAGTGATCAGCGTGGGCGCTCCTGGAGGTCTTCGCGACCGGCGTTGCGCACCACCAGCGTGAGTCCCCGGCTCGAGACGACCTCGACCTCTTCTCCGGCCCGTACCGGAGGGCTCGTCGCGGCGAGCTCGGCTCGCCAGAGCTCGCCCCGCACTCTCACGGAGCCACGAGGGGAGATGTCCGTGAGGGCCGTGCCTCGGGCCCCCGCGAGGTCCGTTTTCCCGTCCGACCCCGGCTTTTCGTACGCCGCCCTCACGAGAGGGTAGAGGGCGAAATCCTTGACGACCCAGAGGGCCAGGATCGCGGTGCCGACCCGCGCGGAGAGGATTTCGAGCGAGTCCGCCAGGACGACGAGAACGCCGACCGCGATCCAACCCGGGATTTGGAAAAGAAGGTATCGACCGAACGTTCCCACCGCGTCGTCGGCTCAAGCGTCCCACCACCGCTTCCGGGTCGGAGCGAGCGTCGCGACCTTCTCGGGCGCCAGGATCGAGTGAATTTCCCGGACCTTGCCGTCTCCACCGACCTCGACCCGGAGCACGATGGGGTCGGGGTTCGTCCCCCGGAGGACGGCCGCGGGCATACCGTTGAGGATCCGGATTTCGACCCGAGAGGGAAGTTGGCGCGCGGCGAGCCCCGTCCAGAGCCTTGCCACTCGCTCCCTGCCGGTGACCGGCCTGCGGGCCGCGGGAACGTGCTTGCCTCCGTCGCTGAGCGAGACCACGTCTTCGGAAAGCAGAGCCTCGACCTGCCGGAGGTCCCTGCGAGCGAGAGCGGAGACGAGTCGCTCGAGGGCTCCTCTCGCGCGCCTTCGCGCCTCGACCGTGGGACGGCACCGTTTCTCGTCGTACCCCTGCATCGCACGCCGTGCGCGGTGGTGGAGGGTTTTCACGCTGGCCGGAGTCGTGTCGAGAGCGCGTGCCGTTTGCTCCACCGAGTAGTCGAAGACGTCGCGCAGCAGGAGGACGGCACGTTGCTTGGGGGTGAGGACCTCGAGGGCGAGCAGAAACGCGTAGGAAAGACTTTCGACGAGTTCGTAGCGCCCCTCGGTGCTCCGCTCGGACCCCGCTTCCGGCTCGAACGCGGGCGGTTCGTCCGAGGTGTCGACGGGTTGGGGGAGCCACGGTCCCACGTACGCTCTCCGCTTGCGCCGGCGGAGCAGGTCGAGGCTCAGGTTGAGCGCCACGCGCTGGAGCCAGGGGCGGTCGAGTTTTCGAGGCCGGAAGGTGAGGGCGCGGGCGAAGGTTTCCTGCACGACGTCGTCCGCGTCGGCAGCCGAGCCCGTCATCCTGTAGGAGAGTCCCCAGAGGAACTTCGCGTGATCGCGAAAGGCCCGGGCGAAAGCCGGTGGAGACGGGGGACGCGGGGAGGTTCTCACGGCGTCGGGGCTTCTCCCGAGATTTCCCGCGCCACGGCTTCCGCACTGGCGAAGACGGCATCCGAAAGCAGCCCCTCGGGTCCCACCCAGTCGCCGCAACGGTAGAGACCCGGGACTCCGTCGACGCGAACGCCGGGGCGACCCCCGAGGGAACCGGTCGCGGGAGTCGGAAGCCAGCCGGAGACCGTCATGGAGGGAAGGAAGCGGCGCTCGACGGCGGCACGGCGCCACCCCGGTTGCACGAGATCGGCGAAGCTTTCGAGTTCGCTCCGGATGCTCTGCGCCTCCGGTCTTTCCTCGGAGGAGAGATAACGCGCGACGTGGATCGTCGCGCCCCCGTCCGGTGCGAGACGGGCGAACGCGGAGTGCACGGAGAAGTAGAGCGGACGGTCGATGCCGAGGGCGAACGTCGCCCCGGGTCGTGGCAGGGTCGAAAGCGCCAGGTCGAGGCACGCTGCGCGCACTTCGGGTACTTCCTCGGTCCCGGCGGTCGCAGGGGGGAAGACCCGGAACGCTTCCCTTCGTGCCATCGCGAGCACGACCGCGTCGGCGGAAAGGGAGCTGCCGTCTCCGAGGCGAACCCGGAAAGAGGCCCCCGCGCGTTCGACGCTGCGCACCGCCATGCCGGTCCGGAGCTCCACGCCCGAGACTAGCGCAAGTTCGCGGAGCCGGTCCACGATCGCTTGCCAGCCGCCGTCCACGTAGAGAACGTTCTCGCGCAGAGCGAGCCGGAGCTGGCCGAGCGCGGCGTCTGCGCTCTGCTTCGGGTCGCTCGCGTACGTGGCGAGCCGCACCAGGGCGAAAACGAAGGACCGGACGCGGGGGTGGCGGACGTGTTCTTCTGCCCACTCCCCGATGCTTTTCCCCTCCCGGCACGCGGAGCCCTGCCGAGATATCCGCGAGAGGATGCGCGCCGCTTCGAGCTTTTCCGCCGGGCCGAAAAGCCCGGTGGTGAGGAGGGAGAGGAACCCTCCCGGAAAGGTATGGAGTCGACCCCGCGCGAAGGCGTAGGCTCCCGAGACCCGGGGAACCCCACCGGCCGGAAAGGCGCCGAGTGCTCGGAGAACCCGGGCCGCGCAGCCTCCCCGGTAGAGGGCATGAGGCCCCCAGTTCAGCACGTGCCCTCCCTTTTCGACCGAAGAAGCTCGGCCCCCGAGCCGCTCGGACCTCTCGAAAAGGGCGACTTTTTTGCCGCGCCGAGCCAGGAGAGTACCCACGGCGAGCCCTGCCAGGCCTCCTCCGGCGACGACGACGGAACGGGTCGTTTCGTTTGCCATTTTGCCTCCGCTTCGCGAAAAACTCCGGGGAGTTCGCTCCCCCCGAACCGGAACACGTTCGAGCGGCCGGAAAGGTTACAGGGCCCTTCAAAAGATCGGGTTCCGGTAGATGGCGGCGATGTTTTTCGTCGCCTGCCGGAGGCTCTGCCGTCCCGAGAGCCACACGTCGAGCTGGCGGAGACTCCGGACCAGACGCCACGTGGCGACGTCTCGTTTTCGGTAGCGGTCGACTTGCTCGAGGCTCCAGGGGTGGTAGCCGCACTCGCGGAGGAACCCGTTCGCCTGCGGGAGCAGCGGCTCGACGAGGTCGGGCCGCCCGTGGATCGCCACGTTCGCCAGAAAGTCGAGAAGGATCGTGGGAAGGTCGAAATAGCGGTCGAGGACCCGGCGAGCCAGGGGCCGGACCCAGGGCCGGGCGAAGCCGGGCAAGCCCTGGAGGTAGAAAGACAGCGGCAAGCAGTCCCGTCCGCCCCGGCGCATCATCGGAGTGCCGGTGTCGAGGTACCAGAGGGTCCGGCGTCCCGCCCCGTTCTCGAGGGCCCAGTTCGGGATTTGCGCGTCGAGTCCGAGCACGACCCCTCCGCTCCCCTGGGAGCGGTTGTAGAGAAAGACCTTGCGGATTTCCTCGAGCACGCGACCGAAAAGGTCCGAAGCTTCGCTTTCGTTCGAGCGCAGGAGGATGTCCTTGGCGATCGACGAAGCCTGGAGGCGTCTCTGCGTGCACACGATCACGGCGGACCCGTCGCCCCGCACGAGGATTCCGGCGCCGGGATCGGGGATCCGGAGACCCGCCTCGAGGAGTCTTCGGTTGTATTCCCGATAGGTACCGGCGTAGGCCCGGGCCATCTCGACTCCGGGGAAAGGCGGAAGTTTCTTGTACACCCGCGCGGGGGCTGGCACGACGCTCGCGAACGGGGAAGCCGCTCGCTCGAGCGCCACGGTCCGCGTAACCTCGCCGAATCCGCAGACGACGAGGCGGAGCGGTGCTCGGGCTCTACGGCGAAGCTCGTGGAAGAACGTCCGTTCGAGGCGAAGACCTCGCAAAAGCGCTTCGGGCGGAGGGGCCGGTACCGCCCGGGGGCCGCTCCGTGTTGCCGTCACCTCCCCGGCACACGCGCGCACGCCGTCCCAGAGAGCGAGAAGGAACCGCAGGTGCTTCGGGTTGGGAATCCAGGTGCGCAGGACGCGGAGGAGGACGTCCCCGTCGAGAGAGAGGACGAGACGAGAGGCTTCTTCCGCTGCCCGCCACGTGGGAAGGGCCCGAGAGTCGCGCGAGCCGGCCCGTCCTCGGGCGAGGGCTCGGGCGAAACTTCGCCGCTCCCCGAGACTTCTTTCGATTTCGAGCAGCCGCGAGGCAACGTCGCCAGGGCTCAGTCCGGGCTTCGTTCCAACCGCGAGAGACAAGTGTCGAGCACTTCGATCGAAAAACGGGCTTCGTCGTCGGAAATCGTCAAAGCAGGCAAGAATTGCTGGACGGAAGGGTCGTTCGCGGCAAAGAGCGCGAAAAGCCCCTCGTCGAAGCAGAGTTTGGTCATGCGCGGGCCGGCTTCGGCGCTCCGGTAGCGGAGCCCGAGAAAAAGGCCGAGCTGCCGAACCTCGACGAGCACCGAAGCGTGTTTTTTCCGGAGCCGTTCGAGCTCGCCCGCGTACCAGTCCGCGAGCTTCCGGACTCGCTCGAGAAATCCCGGTGCCTGGACGACGTCGAGCATCGCCAGAGCGACGAGGCAGCCGAGCTCGGAGCCTCCGAAGGTGCTCACGTGGATGAAAGGGTCGCGACGGAAAAACTCGATCAACGGTGCGCGGAGGCAGGTCGCGGTGATGGGGTAGAGGCCGCCGCTCAGACCCTTTCCGGTCACCAGGATGTCGGGGACCACGTCGTACCACTCGATCGCCCACATCTTCCCGGTTCTGCCGAGCCCCGTCTGGACCTCGTCGACGATCAGGAGCGCCCCCGCGCGGTCGCAGAGGTCGCGTACCCGCGGAAAGAAGTCGGGGGTCGGGACGCGCATTCCGAGCGTGGCGGGAACGGTTTCGAACAGGACCGCTGCCGTCGTCCGGTCGACCGCCCTTTCCAGTGCTTCGAGGTCGCCGAAGGGGACCTGCGTGAACCCGGGCGCGAGGGGCCCGAACGGTTCCCTGTACCGGGCATCGCCCGCCGCGAGAGCGAAGCCGGTGTGACCGTGATACCCCCCGACCGCGCTCACGATTCCGGGACGGCCGGTGAAACCCCGGGCCACCTTGATGGCCGTGTCGACGGCTTCTCCGCCGCTCACGCCGAACACCGTGTACTGCAGGTCGCCCGGCAGGCAGCCCGCGAGCCGCTCCGCCAGCCTGGCCCGGGCAGCGCTGACGAAGTGGTGGTTTCCGATGTCGAATTCCTCGAGCGCTCGACGTAGAGCCGAGACCACCGCGGGGTGGCGGTGGCCGAGGTTGTACGTCCCCCCGTTGCCGTGGCAATCGAGGATGCGGCGCTTTCCCTCGAGGTCCCAGAACCAGCTCCCCTCCCGCCGGCCCATGACGAAGCGCACTCCGAGGGAAGACCACACGTCGGCTTTGAAAGGCGAGACGAAAAGCGAGAATCGTTCGAAGACCCGATCGGTGGTTTCCATGATCCGCTTGTACCCGGAGCTCCTTAACCCTAAATCGACACGAAGGGAAAGCTCGGTGTCCACGGGCGAAGGCAAGCAGCTACGAAGCCTCTGCGTCTTCTGCGGTTCGAGCTCCGGCTCCGCGAGCGTCTACCGCGAGGCGGCGGAACGGGTGGGCCGCGAGCTCGCTCGGCGCGACGTCCGCCTCGTCTACGGAGGCGGGAACGTGGGGCTCATGGGCGTCCTGGCCGACGCCGTGCTCGGCGCGGGAGGGCGGGTGATCGGCGTGATCCCGAAGGGCCTCGTTTCGAGGGAGCTCGCCCACCGGGGGCTCACCGAGCTTCACGTGGTCGAAACCCTCCACGAGCGCAAGCTTCGCATGGCTGCGCTGGCGGACGCGTTTCTCGCCCTGCCGGGAGGCCTCGGAACCATGGACGAGCTCTTCGAAGTGCTCACGTGGGCCCAGCTCGGTTACACGGCGAAGCCGTGCGGGATCCTCGACGTTTGCGGTTATTTCCGGCCTCTGCTCGAATTCCTCGAGAAGATGGTGCGGGAGGGTTTTCTCGCGTCCGAACACCGGGCCCTCGTCCGCAGCGGCGGAGAAATCGGTCCCCTGCTCGAGACGCTCGAGCTTCTGGTCGCGAAAGGAAGTCCGTCTTGACCGAGCGTAGGCGCCCCGTGCGGGCCGGGAAAGCGCGGCGGCCCGAACTTTCGGAGGAACGGTCGCTCCTCGCGCGGCTCACGCAAGTGACGGCCGAGCTCGCGGGCCTCGCTCTGCGCGTGGCCACGCGGACGGGTACGGCTCCCCTGCGCGTGGCGCAAGCGCTCTGGCTTCGCCCCGAGCAGCTCAGGCTCCTCAGCCCCGAACAGCTCGAGCTCCTGCGGGAGACGGGCCTCTACCTGCGGGAACTCCGGGAGCTGGCGGGGCTCACGATCCAGGAAGTGGCCGACGCCATCCAGTTGCGGGACCGGAGTCTGCTCGAAGCGGTGGAGAACGGCACCGCCACGTTGTCCTTCGAGCTCGTCCTCCGGCTCGCGGCCCTGCTCGCCCGGCACGATCCCGTACCGTTCATCCTTCGGGCCACGAGGACCTACAACCCGGAGCTCTGGAAGATTCTCGACGCCTGGGGGATCGGCCGGCTCCCCCTTCAGTACGAGCGCGAGCGGCTCTTCCTGAACATCCTTCGCGGACACGACGCCGCCCGAAAGCTTTCGGACGAAGAGTTCGAGCGGGTGCTCGACTTCACCCGGGCGGCTTTCGAACTCTCCATGCGGTTCGTGGACTCGAAGGCGGCCCGCAAGAAAACCCGGGGTCGCCGCGCCGATTCCCGAAAGACATGACGGCCGGACCTTCGGGCTTCGGAGCGCTGCCTTCCTGGTTCGAGGCCATGCGGCATCCGGCCTTCTACCCCCACCGTCCCGAGCGGGTGGACCTCGTCCAGACCCATGCCTCGTACGTGTTTCTCGCGGGCGAGAAGGTCTACAAGGTGAAAAAACCGGTACGGTTTTCCTTTCTCGATTTTTCCACGCTCGAGCTCCGCCGCCACTTCTGCGAGGAAGAAGTGCGGCTCAACCGGCGCCTCACGCAGGACGTGTACCGGGGAGTCGTGGGGATCTGCCGGCGCGAAGCCGGGTTTTCCCTCGGGAGCGCCGACGATCCGGGAGCGGTCGAGTACGCCGTGGAGATGCGGCGCCTGCCCGCCGAGCGGATGCTCGCCCGACTTCTCGAACGGGGCGAGGCTACTCCGGAAATGCTCCGCCGGCTCGCGCAAAAGGTCGCGGCGTTCCACGAGGCGGCGGACTGCGGGCCCGAGGTTCGCGCGTTCGGAAGTCCGCAGTCCTTCGCCGCTTCCCTGGAGGAGGACTTCGCCGAGGCCGCCCGGTTTCGCGGGGTGACCGTCGAGCCGAGGGTCGACGATGCCATCCGTGCTTTTTTCCGCGCGGCTCTCGCGGAGTTCCGGCCCTGGCTCGAGGAACGGTGCCGCACGGGTCGGGTGAGGGAAGGTCACGGGGACCTCCACGCCGAGCACGTCTGTTTCGAGGACGGGATCCAGATCTACGACTGCATCGAATTCCGGAGGGACTTTCGCTGCCGCGACGTGGCGGCCGAGGTTGCTTTCCTCGCGATGGACCTCGTCTACCACGGGCGCGAGGATCTCGCCGAAACGTTCGTCGCGGAATACGCCGAGCGCGCGGGGGACGCCGACGTCGCGAGACTCTGGCCGTTTTTTGCGTGCCACCGCGCCTACATTCGGGGCAAGGTGGAGAGTCTCGCGAGCGAGGAGCCGGAAGTGGGAGAAGAGGCGAGGTCGAGGGCACGGGATTCCGCCGTCCTGCACTTTCGGCTCGCTTACCGTTTCACCTGGGCTTACCGTCCCGTGCTGGTCGTGGTGTTCGGGCTCAGCGGCTCCGGCAAGACGACGCTCGCCCGGGAGCTCGCGCGTCGCACGGGCTTCGAGCACTGGAATTCCGACGAGGTGCGAAAGGAGCTGGCGGGACTCCCCCCGAACGAGCCGAGCCGGGAAGAGGATCGTCCCTGGCTTTACGGCCCGGACATGAGCGCGCGGACCTACGCCACGCTTTTCGAGCGGGCCAGGGCGGCGCTCGGCCGGGGGAGGGGCGTCATCCTCGACGCGACGTTCCAGCGACGGCAGGAGCGGGGGGAGGCTCGGGCCCTCGCCCGGGACTTCGGGGTTCCCTTCGTGGCCGTGGAGTGCCGGTGTTCGGAGGCGACCACCTACCGCCGCCTGGGGGAGCGGGTGCGGGCCGGGGCGGGACCTTCGGACGCCGACTGGTCCGTGTATTTGCGGCAGCGTTCGCGCTACGAACCTCTGACGGCCGGGGAAGGCGACGCGGACCTGTGCGTCGACACCGAACGGCCGCTTCCCGAGCTTCTCGCGCGGGTCGAAAGCGCCCTCGAACGCGCCCTGGCGCGAACGAGGTCGGTCGATGCCTGAGCGGGTCTACCCCGACGAGATCGAGGCGCACATCCGACGCGAAAGGGCTCGTGCCCGGGAGCTGCGCCGCTCGACGTGGTGGAAAAGGCGGCTCGCGGAGCGTCGCTGCCACTACTGTGGCCGCGAGTTCCCGCCGCACGAGCTCACGATGGATCACGTCGTCCCGCTCGCCCTGGGCGGCCGGTCGACGAAAGGCAACGTGGTCCCGGCGTGCAAGGCGTGCAATACGGCCAAACGCGCGCGCCTGGCTTTCGAATTCGAGCCCGACTGACCCCTCTCAGGTGCGCCCTCTCGCCGACGGGCGACGGACCTTTTCCTCCACGAAGTCGAGCACGGCCCGTTCGAGCTCGACGCCTTCGAGGCGGTCGATTTCCTGGACGCCCGTGGGGCTCGTGACGTTCACCTCGGTCAGCCACCCCCCGATGACGTCGAGACCGACGAAGTAGAGACCGTCGGCCTTGAGCCGGTCCCGGAGGCGGGCGCAAATGGCGCGGTCTCGCTCGGTGAGCTCGGTCCGGACGCACCGTCCTCCGACGTGGATGTTGCCCCGGTGTTCGTCCTCGGCCGGCACGCGCAGCGTCGCCCCGAGAGGTTCTCCGTCGAGCAAGACGATGCGCTTGTCCCCTTCGCGGGCTTCGGGGAGGTATTTCTGCGCCATCGTCCAGCGAGTTTCGTTCGCCGTGGCGGTCTCGAGAAGTACGTTGACGTTCTTGTCCCCTCGCCGGAGGTAGAAGACGCCCGAACCGCCGCAACCGTCGAGCGGCTTGACGATCATTTCCCCGCCCACCGCGTCGAGGAACGCCTTGAGCCTCGGGATCTCCCGGCTCACGAGCGTCGGGGGGACGAGGTCGGGAAAGTGCAGCGCGTAGAGCTTCTCGTTCGCTTCCCGCAAGCCTCTGGGGTCGTTCAGGACGAAGGTCCGCGCGGGGTCGACGAGCCCGAGGATCTGCGTGGCGAAGTAGTAGGGGAGATCGAAGGGAGGGTCTTTCCGCATGAAGACGGCGTCGAACCACGCGAGCTCCCCCGTGCGCTCTTCGTGGAGCGTGTAGTGGGGGGTCGCACGCCGAACTTCGCACCGCCACGCTCGGGCGTGGGGAGTCCCGCCCTCGACGAAAAGGTGCTCGGGGCCGAGGTAGTAGACTTCCTCGCCCCGCCTCTGGGCTTCGAGCATGAAGACGAACGTCGTGTCCTTGTCCGGCAGGATCCGGTCGAGGGGATCCATGACGAAGGCGTAACGGCGGGGCATGCCCGTATGCTAGGGAGGTGGTGTCCCCCTCGCAAGGAAGTCCCCCCAGAGAAGCTCGGCCAGCGCCACGGCCACGATCGCCGCGGTCTCGGCACGCAGGCGCCGGGGTCCGAGCCGAACGACGCGCAGGCCGGCCTCGCGGGCCCGACGCACCTCCCCCGACGTGAAGCCGCCCTCGGGGCCGACGAAAAACGCGAGATCGGCACCCGGCGGGGGTTCGGGAGAGAAGGGATCGCCCTCGGGATGGAGGAGAAAACGGGCCGGCGTCTCCCGCGCCGTCCGCTCGAGAACCTCTTCGTAGGGGAGCGGCTCCCCGACGGTCGGGACGAGAAGGCGCCCCGATTGTTTGGCGGCCTCGCGGGCGATGCGCCGCCACCGCTGGAGTCGTGCTTTCGACGGAGCCACGACCGTTCGCTCGCTGGTGAAGAGGCGGATTTCCGCGACCCCGAGCTCCGTGGCTTTCTCGACGAGCAGGTCGACGCGGGGGGGCGCGAGCACCGCCTGCACGAGCACGATGCGCAGCGCGGTTTCCCTCGGCGGCTCTTCCACCCCGACGATCTCGACGACCGCTTCTTTCCTGCCGATGTCCTGCACCCTGCCTTCGTATTCCTTTCCGGAGCCGTCGAGAAGCGCCACCGTGTCGCCGCGACGCACCCGGCGCGCGCGCACGTGGGAGAACTCTTCGCCGCGCAGCACGACGCGGTCGCCGCGGCGGTCGGACGGGTCGAAGAAAAAGCGCGGTAGGTCGAGCTTCGTGCGGCTCGTCATGTTCCGTCCCGTCGTTCGAGCGCGAAAGCCACCCAGCCGTCTTCCTCCGTGCTTTCGATTTCCCGCCACTTCCGCCCGTACGCTTTCCGGAACGTTTCCACGTCCTCGACGAGGAGACCCGCGGCGACGAGCCGCGAGCCCGGCTCCGAGAGGCGCTCGATCGGGGCGCGCAAGCGGAGCAGCGGATCTCGTTCGAGATTGGCGAGCACGAGTGGAAAGGTTCGACCCTCGATCTCCTCGAGGGAAGAGTGGAATTCGAGATTGCGGAGCACGCGGTTTCGGCCGGCATTGCGGCGCGCCGACTCGAGGGCCTGGGGATCGACGTCCACCGCGACGACCCTCGGCACACCGAGCTTCGCCAGCGCGATGGCCAGGATTCCGGAGCCCGTCCCCACGTCGAGGGCGCTCGGACAAGGGTCGGGGAGCCAGCGCTCTGCGAGGACGAGCGTCTGCCGCGTGGTGGGGTGCTGTCCCGTGCCGAAAGCGAGGCCGGGGTCGAGCACGATGCGAACCCGTCCGGCACCGCCGCCCCGGCTCCAGGGCGGGCAGACGTACCACGTCGCTCCGATTTCGAGGGGCGGGAAAGAAGACTTCCACCTGTTTTTCCACTCCCGCTCGTCCACACTTCGCAGGCGAAGCCGGCCGTGTCTCCCGACACCGAGCTCCCGGAGGTAGGAGCGGAGGAGGCGAACGTCGGGCGGACGGCGGAAGTAGGCCAGAAGACGGCGAGAGCCCGGGGCTTCGCGGATCTCGAGTCCCGTCGTTCCGAGGTCGAAGAGAAAACTCTCGACCGCGTCCGCGAACCGCTCCGGGACGCTCAGCCCGAGTTCGAACCACCGTCGGCCCATCCCACTCTGGACGCATAGCACAGTTTTCCGCGCGCCTCCGCTCCGCCTGCCACCGTTGACGCGACGGAGAAGCTTCCGTAAACGCGCGGATCGTGGGCTTTTTTCGAGTCGCCCATCGCGGTGCGTCCGGTTCGGCCCCGGAACTGACGCGGGCCGCCTTCGAGCGTGCCCTCGAGCTCGGGGTGGACATGATCGAGCTCGACGTCCGCTTGAGTGCCGACAGCGTACCGGTCGTGTTCCACGACGACGACCTCCGGCGGACCACGAACGGTCGCGGCAGGGTCCGGGAGCGCACGGTCGCCGAGTTGCGGGAGCTCGATGCGGGGTCCTGGTTCGGCCCGGCCTACCGCGGGGAGCGGATCCTCACCCTGGAAGAAGTCGTGGAGCTCGTGGGTCGTCGGGCTCTGCTCAACGTGGAACTCAAAGGGGATCCTCCCGAGTGGAAAACGCTGGCACTGCGGACGCTCGCCGTGCTCGCACGGGCGGGAATCGTGGGCACGACGGTGATTTCTTGCTTCGACCCGGAGGCGCTCGCCAAGGTTCGGGAGTTCTCGCCCGGGGCGAGGATCGGGCTTTTGTGGAACGAGCCGGACTTCGGCGGAGCCTGGCCATGGGCCAAACGACTCGCCGCCTGGTCCATCCATCCTCGGGCGGGACTCGTCACCGAGCGAATCGTCCGCGAGGCGCACGCGCGCGGTCTCAGGGTTCTGGCCTGGACGGTCAACGACGTCGGGGAGATGGCGAGGCTCGTGGAATGGGGGGTGGACGGGATCATGACGGACTATCCGGAAAGGTTCGCTCTCCTTGACAGCGAGAAGCGATGAAATAGAGTGTGGCTTTTCCGACGGGAGGAAAACGAGAAGAAAGATGGCCGGGGTACGCGTGAAGGAAAGCGAATCGCTCGAGAGCGCGATTCGACGGTTCAAAAAGCAGTGTGAGAAGGCGGGGATCCTCGCCGAGCTGCGAAAACGCGAATATTTCGAGAAGCCCAGCGTGCGGAAGAAGAAAAAGGCGATGGCCGCGCGCAAGCGGCTTCTCCGCCGCGCAGCCCGCGCCGGTTTCTGAGCCGAAGGACCGCCGCGAGGAGGCTGGGATGAACGCCGTGGACGTGGTCGTTCTCGCGGTCGTCGGTCTCGCCGCCCTCCGGGGGTATTTCCGTGGATTCTTTCGCGAGCTGTTCGGCTTTCTCGCGCTTTTTGCCGCGGTGTTCGCCGCCTTCCGTTGGGGTTCGGACCTCGGGGAGTGGCTGCTCGAGTTCGCTCCCGCGCCGGGCCTTCTGGGTGACGCGCTCGGTTTCGTCGGGGTTTTTCTCGGGACGCACCTCGCGGTCAACCTCCTCGGTCTCGTTCTCGACCGGCTGGCCGCGGCCCTTCTGCTGGGCGGAGTGAACCGGTTCGTCGGGGCGGTTTTCGGCGCCGGCAAGGCGGCGTTCGCAGCGGCCTTCGTGCTCCTGTTCCTCCACATGTTCGTGCCGGCCAAGGAGTTCGACGACCGCCTGATGGCCTCGAAGGTCGGAAAGCCTCTGGTGGAAGCCGCGGAGGTCCTCCTGGAGTTCGGTCTTTCGTCCGTCGGAAAACCGCCCGGGGAGAGGCGCTCGTAAAGCGGCACGTCATGGCTGGGCGGCTTCCGGACGATCTGATCCAAGAAGTCCAGGAAAGGGTCAGCATCGTCGAGGTCGTCTCGCAGTACGTGAGCCTCAAGCGCTCCGGGCAGAACTTCGTCGGGCTCTGCCCGTTCCACGAGGAGAAGACCCCCTCTTTCACGGTCCGCGAGGAAAAGGGGCTCTTTCACTGCTTCGGCTGCGGGGCCGGAGGATCCGTGTTCCAGTTCCTCATGCGGGCGGAGGGCGTCACCTTTCCGGAGTCGGTCCGGCTCCTGGCGGCCCGCGCCGGCGTGCGGCTGCCCGAGGCGGGCGGTCCCGGCGGCTCGGCGAGGGAGCGCGAGGCTCTCCTGCGCGCCAACGCATGGGCTCTCGGCAAGTTCCGGGGAGCCCTCGAGGGCGCCGAGGGAAAAGAGGCGCGCGAGTACCTCGAGGCGAGGGGCGTCGCGCGCGAGACGGTCTCCCGGTTTCGGCTGGGTTACGCGCCCGCGGGCGGGGAGTTTCTCGTCCGCGAACTCGCGGGGCGAGAGCGGTCGCTCGAGGTCGCTTGCCGGGCGGGTCTCGTGGGTCGCCGCGAGGGAGGGGGTTACTACGACCGCTTCCGACGACGGCTCATGTTTCCCATCGAGGACGCGCGGGGAGCCGTCTGCGGGTTCGGCGGGCGGGTGTTGGGCGAGGGGATGCCCAAGTACCTGAACTCTCCGGAAACGGCCGTCTTCCGCAAGGCGCAGCTCCTCTACGGTCTGCTCCAGGCTCGGGAGGCGATCCGGAAGGAAGGGCGCGCGCTCGTGGTCGAGGGGTACATGGACGTGCTCGCGGTTTCGCAGTCCGGGATGGAAAACGTCGTCGCCACGCTCGGCACGGCTCTCGGGCCTTCCCACCTTCGCCGTCTCTCTCGGCTCGCCACGGACATCGTTCTCCTCTTCGACGGGGACGAGGCGGGCCGGGAAGCCGCCGAGCGGGCGTTTTCGGTGTGCGCCGAGGCGGGTGTCTGGGTGCGGGTCGGGTTTTTGCCCGGAGGCGAAGATCCGGATTCCCTCGTGCGGGCGCGCGGGCCCGAGTCGCTCCGGGCCGTCGTCGACTCGGCTCGCGACGTGGCCGATCTCTTCTTCGAGCGGCTTCGGCTCGAGGCCGGGGCGTCCTTCGGGGCCCGTGCCCGGGCGGCGGAGAGGGTGGCGTCGCTCGTCGCCGCCGTCCGAAATCCCCTCGGACGAGAGCTGCTGCTCCGCAGGGCGGCGGAGTGTCTCGGCGTCAGTGAGGAGGCTCTCGTGCGGGGCCCGCGCAAGGCCGATGCCCAAGGCCCGCCTGCGGCTTCGGATCCGGTCCCCGGGCCTCCGGCCGAGTGGAAACTGCTCGAAGCCATGGCAGCCGAACGCGAGGTCGCGCGGGAAGTCGTCGAGCAGGGGGCACTCGACTCCTTTTCGAGCCCCGTTCTCCGCGATTGGGGGCGGAAGATCGCGACTGCCTGGGAAGACGGGGAGCGGGCGGTGGCCTCGGTCCTCGACACCCTGCCCCCCGCGGTGGCGGGCCGCTTGAGCGGCAGCGTTCTGCGGAGCGAAGGGGTGGGCTCGAGCGAACTGCGTCGGGTCGCCGCGGATTGCGTCCGGAAGGTCCTGGCGGACGCCGAACGCAGAGCGGCCGAGGAGGTGCTACGGGAGCTGCGCGCCGCGCAGGAAGCGGGGGACGAACGACGGGAAAAAGAGCTTCTGGAACGCTACCAGGCGCGGCTCGAGAAGCGGAGAGCGGAGCGGCAGGGAGTTTCCTTGAGGAGGAGCGGGTGCTAAGCGTGAAGGGGGCGCACGGTCGGGTGCGTTCGTCGCGGGGCCCATAGCTCAGCGGTCAGAGCTGCCGGCTCATAACCGGTAGGTCCCAGGTTCGAGTCCTGGTGGGCCCACCGAGTTTCGGAAAGGGAAATGCAAGGAGAAGAGCACACGGGGGAGAGCGAGATCGGCCGACTCGTCGCGCTCCAGCAGGTGGATCAGCGCCTGCGCGAGCGCGAGCTTCTGGCCGGAACGTTGCGCAGGGAGATCGAGGAGCGGGAGAAGGCGCTGCGTGAAAAAAAGAACCGCGAAGCCGCGCTCCTTGCCCGGCGCGAGGAGCTCGAGGCCAAACGGCGGGCCCTCGAGGCCAGAATGGACGAAGAGGCCAGCCGGATGAAGGATCGGCGCATGAGGCTCAACCGCGTGCGGACGGAAAAAGAGCTTCTCGCGATCCGGCGGGAAATCGAACTCGGCAAGGAAGCCACGCAGCAGATGGAAGCGGAGCTCCTTCTGCTCCTGGAAGAGACCGAAGTGCTCGACCGCGAGCTTCGCGAAGTTCGGGAGGAACTCGCGAGCTCGGCGGCGCCGGCGGAAGCGGAAATCTCGGAGAGAAAGGAGCGGCTGCGGGCTCTCGAGGAAGAGGCACGCGAGGATCGCGAGCTGCGGGAGCACCTGGCAGGACGAATCGACCCGGGCCTGCGGCGCCGCTACGAGCAGATTTTCGCCCGCCGAGAAGGGCTCGCCGTCGTTTCGATCCGGGACGGGACCTGCACGGGGTGCCACAGGATGGTGCCGCCGCAGCTCGTCAACGAAATCCAGAGGGCCCGCGACGTGCGCGTTTGCCCGAACTGCCACCGGATGCTTTACTGGCCGGAGGATTCCTGAGGTTTCCGGGCGAGAGAGGGTTCAGTGGTCGCTCGTGTCGGAAGACACGGGAGGAAAGTCCGGACTCCGCAGGGCAGGGTGGCCGCTAACGGCGGCCCGCCGCGAGGCGGGGAAAGTGCCACAGAAAAGAGACGGGCCCGGCCCCTCGAGGGTCGGGTACCGGTGAAAAGGTGCCTCGGCATCCCCGGCCGGGTGACCGGCCGGTGCGGCAAACCCCACCCGGAGCAAGACCAACAAGAGGGAAGCGTGGCCCGCGCGAACCCTCGGGTCGTCGCAACGAGCCGGCGGGAAACCGTCGGCCCAGAGGAATGACCACTCTCCCCTTCGAGCTCTAGAAGGGGACACAGAATCCGGCTTACCGACCCTCTCTCGCCCGGCGAGTGTTCCGGTGTTCGCCCGATTTTCGCCCGAATTTTTCCCCTCTTTCTTCTTGACACGGTCGGCGGGAGTCTGGCATACACTCGCCCGCGGTGGGGAGGAAATGGGGCGGAGTGGTGAAAAGTGGGGAGACGATCGGTGGAGCCTCTCTTCGTCGGGCAGTTCGAACACCAGCTGGACGAAAAGGGGCGACTCGCGATCGCCTCCCCCTTTCGCAAGGCGCTCCTCGTCACCAAAGACAAGCGGCTCGTCGTCACGAACTTCCGGGTCGAATCCATCCCCATCCTCGAGGTGTACCCCTACCCGTCGTGGCTTCGGCTCACCGAGCGGATCCGGCAGCAGCCTCCGTTCGACCCTCGCGTCCAGAGGTTCAACCGGTACTACATCGCGCGCGCGCACCTCTGCGAGCTCGACGGCCAGGGCCGCATTCTCATTCCGCCACGCCTGCGGGAGTACGCGCATCTCGACCGGTCCGTCGTCGTGATGGCCGCCGGAGGCGGTGACCGCCTGCAGATCTGGGACCGGAACGCGTGGCTGGAAATCGTCGAGCGGGACGACCGCCACATCGCCGAGAATCCCGAGGAATTCCATGGGATGGCTCTTTGAGCGCGAGCGCCCGCGCACGCCCGGGCCGACCCTCACCGGCGGCCCGAGCGTTCTCTTCGGACCGAGGAATTCCGCCCGCCTCGACCGGCACGCGAGGCGGGCCGTGCTCCGGACCGTGGTGCCGATGGCGCTCCTGCTTCTGACTCTGGCCCTCGTCCGCGTGAAGCTCGAGGTCGAGGTGACGGAGCTCGGGTATCGGCTCTCGCTCTTGCGCGGAACCATCGAGAAGCTGGAACGCGAAAACCGGGAGCTCCGGCTCGAGGTGGCCGCGGCCGAGTCTCCCGCCCGGCTTCGTTCGTGGGCCGTCGAGCTCGGGATGCGCGCGCCCCTCGGAGAGGAAAGCTTGCGGTGAGCGTTCCCCGGCGCAGGCGCGTGCTTCTGGTCGTCGCAGTTTTTCTCGGCTTCGTCGGGGCGGTGGCGCTCCGTGCCGTCGAGCTCGCCTGGGTCGAGAGTCGATCCCTGTCGACGATGGCGGCGCGCCAACAACGAGAGCGCCTGACCGTCCTCGGCGAACGAGGCTCGATTCTCGACCGGGAACAACGACCCCTGGCGATGACCGTGCGCTCGGCCTCGATCGGCCTTCGACCCTCCCGATTCCAACCCACGGACGAGGAACTCGCTTCGCTCGGCCGAGCTCTCCGGCTCTCCCCGGAAGAGATTCTTCGCAAGGCCCGGGAGAGCGGGCGGCCGTTCCTCTGGCTCGCGCGGAACGTCTCTCCTGCGCAGGAGGAGGCCGTGCGTGCCCTCGGTCTCGAGGGAATCGAGTTCGAGGTGTCGACGCGCCGCTTCTACCCGCACGGGGACCTGGGGGCGCAACTTCTCGGATTCGTCGGCGTCGACGGGCAGGGGCTTTCGGGGCTCGAACTCCGATACGACGAGCTTCTGCGAGGTGAGGCGGTGGCGGTGGTGGTGGAGAGGGACGCGCGCGGTCGCCGGATTTTCCCGCACGGGAGCCGGCGATCGCGTGCTCGTCCCGGTCACACGCTGCTGCTCACGATCGATGCCTCCTTGCAGCACGCCGCGGAAGTGGAGCTCGACCGGGGCGTCGAGGAAGCCGGGGCACGAGCCGGCATGCTACTCGCCCTCGACCCCCGTTCCGGTGCGATTCTCGCCCTGGCGCAGGTCCCCCGCTTCAATCCCAATCGACCGAATCTCGCCTCTCCGGACGCATGGCGGAACCGGGCGGTGACGGACCTGTTCGAGCCGGGTTCCACGTTCAAGCCCTTCGTGGCAGCGGCAGCTCTGGAGTCGGGTCTCTTCGGACCGGGAGACGTCCTGGATTGCGAAGGTGGCCGGTATTTCGTCGGGGGGCGTTGGATCCGGGATCACGAGCCCCGATCCCGGCTCACTTTCGCGCAGGTGCTCCAGTATTCGAGCAACATCGGCATCGCGAAGATCGCGGGCCGGCTCGGCAAGGAGCGCGTCGGCGACGCGCTCCGGCGCTTCGGTTTCGGGAGGCGCACCGGGGTCGAGCTCCCCGGAGAAGCGCCGGGTCTCGTCCCTCCTGCGCGAAGCTGGCGACCGATCCGGCTGGCCACGATCGCCTTCGGCCAGGGAGTGGCCGTCACGGCCCTCCAGCTCGTCCGGGCGTACGCGGCGCTGGCGAACGGCGGGATCCTCCTGCGCCCTTACGTCGTGGACCGGATCGTCGACGCCGAGGGCGGGGTGGTCTTCCGGGGGGGTCCGCTGCCCGAAGGCCGGGCGATTTCCGAGGGGACCGCACGGCTCGTCTCGGTGCTTCTCGAAGGGGTCGTCGAGGGCGGCACGGGGCACCTCGCCCGGATTCCGGGAGTGCGGGTGGCCGGGAAAACGGGAACGGCTCAGGTCGTCGATCCCGCCACGAAAACCTACTCGGCCTCCGACCGTATCGTCTCTTTCGTCGGCTTCGCTCCGGCGGAGAACCCGAAAATCGTCGTGGCGGTGATTCTCGACCGACCGCGTCGGGCCCGATACGGCGGAACGGCTGCCGCCCCCGTCTTCCGCAGGTTCGTGTCCTACGCCCTGCCGTTTCTCGGAGCCGATCCGGAGCCTCCCCCCGTCGAGCCGCTCGCCCCGCGAGAGCTTCGAAGGGTCTCTTTCGGGGAAGCGCGGCCCAAGGGCGGGATGCCGAACCTCGTCGGTCTCAGCATGCGAGACGCCGTCCGGCAACTGGCCCGGTTCGGGCTCTCGCCCGTCATCGAAGGCTGGGGCGTGGTGGTCGCGCAGGACCCGCCCCCGGGGAGCGACCTCCCGTTCGGCGGTACCGTGCGCCTGCAATTTGGCTCGCAACTGGATTGACGGTATGAGATGCGCAGCGGAGGAGTCGGGCCGCCGAGATACCACGGGGACCATGCGCTGGACGCTCGGCGATATCGCACGCCTGACGGGCGGGGAGCTCGTGCGGGGAGACCCCGCCCGGGTCGTCACCCGCGTGGGTACGGACTCCCGCTCGATCGAACCGGGGGCTCTCTTTTTCGCGCTGCGGGGGCCGAACTTCGACGGTCACGACTTCGTTCTCGCCGCTCTGGATTCCGGAGCTTGCGGGGCCGTGGTCTCGCGGGACGTACCCGCCGACCGGGGTTGCCTCGTCCGGGTCGCCGACACGCTGCGCGCGCTCGGGGATCTGGCCCGGGCGGTGCGGCGCTCCGCTCCCTTCGAGAAGGTCTTCGCCCTGACCGGCAGCAACGGGAAGACGACCACCAAGGAAATGCTGGCGTCGATTTGCGAGACCGTCCGGCCGGGAGAGGTGCTCAAAACCGAAGGAAACTGGAACAACCTGGTCGGCGTGCCCCTGACGCTCTTGCGCTACGAGGGCCAACGGATCGGGGTCTTCGAGCTCGCGATGAACCGCCGCGGCGAAATCGCGCGGCTCACCGAGATCGTCGCTCCGGACCATGCGGCGCTGCTCAACGTGGGACCCGCTCACCTCGAAGCCCTCGGAAGCCTCGAGGGGGTGGCGGACGCGAAGGCCGAGATGCTCGAGAATCTTCCCGGACACGCCGTCGCGGTGCTGAACGCCGACGACCCGTGGGTACGGCGCGTGTCCGGTCGCTTCCCCGGCCGCAAGGTCTGGTTCGGCCGGGAAGAGCCTCTGCGCATCGAGAACTTCACGGCCCACGGCTTCGAGGGCATTTCGTTCGACCTCTGCGCGGGAGTGCGCAGGGCGAGAGTCCGTCTCCGGGTCGTCGGAGAGCACAACGCCCGGAACGCGCTCGCCGCGGCTGCGCTGGCGCTTTCCGCGGAGATTCCCCTCGAAGCCGTCGTGGAGGGTCTCGAGTCGTTCCGACCGGTCGCCATGAGGATGGAGGTGCTGCGACTTCGGAACGGAGTCACGGTCGTGCACGATGCGTACAACGCCAATCCCGCCAGCGTCGAGGCGGCCTTGCGCACGCTGAGATCCCTGGCCGGGCGACCCCTCGCCGTTCTCGGCGAGATGCGAGAGCTGGGAAGTGGTG
Organism: Candidatus Binatia bacterium; assembly: GCA_026004195.1. Taxonomy (NCBI): domain Bacteria; phylum Candidatus Binatota; class Binatia (SeqCode); species Binatia bacterium. The sequence goes on along the minus strand of BPIQ01000003.1, from coordinate 206,103 downwards.
CGGAGGAGGAGCACCGCCGGGTGGGCGAGTGGGTCGCCCGGTACGGGGTGGAAGAGGTGGTGGTGGTGGGTAGGGCGGCGGAAGCGATCGCGGTCGGCGCGCTGTCGCAAGGCATGCGCGCCGACGCGGTCGCGAGGTGCGAAACTCCCGAGGAAGCCGCCCGGCTCGTCCGCGAGCGCTGGCGCCCCGGGGACGTGGTTCTCGTGAAAGGGTCCCGACTCGCGAGGCTCGAAAGGACCGTGGAACTGCTGCGCAAGGCGTCCTGATGCTCTACCACTTCCTCGTGCCGCTCCACACCTCCTGGCCCGCCTTCAACGTCTTCCGCTACATCACCTTCCGCACGCTGCTCGCGGCGCTCACGGCGCTCTGCGTCTCTTTGGTCCTGGGGCCCTGGCTGGTCCGCAGACTCTCCGAGCTGCAGATCGGACAGACGATCCGCAGCGACGGTCCCCCGAGCCACCACGCGAAGGCGGGCACGCCCACGATGGGGGGGACGCTGATTCTCTTTTCGCTGGTTCTGGCCACGGTCCTGCTCGCGGACCTGACGAACGCTTACGTCTGGATCGCGCTCTCTGTGACCGTCGGGTTCGGCGTCGTCGGCTTCGTGGACGACTACCGCAAAGTGACTCGCCGCGACGCCAAGGGGTTGCGCGCGAGAGAGAAACTTCTCTGGCAAACCGCCATCGCCGGCACGGCCGCGCTGGTGCTCTTTTTCCACCCCGGCTTCACGACGGAGCTCTTTTTTCCCTTTTTCAAGGACGTGCACCCGGACCTGGGCTGGTTCTACGTCCCCTTCGCCACGCTCGTGGTCGTGGGCGCTTCGAACGCCGTGAACCTCACCGACGGCCTCGACGGTCTCGCCATCGGTCCGGTGATGACCACGGGGGCCACGTACGTCATTTTCGCCTACGCGGTGGGGCACGCTCGGATCGCCGAGTACTTGCAGATTCCTTACGTTCCCGGAGCCGGGGAGCTCGCCGTGTTCTGCGGGGCTCTCGTGTGCGCGGGACTCGGCTTTCTCTGGTTCAACGCCTACCCGGCTTCCATGTTCATGGGCGACGTGGGAGCCCTGCCACTCGGTGCCGCTCTCGGTATCGTCGCGCTGCTCACCAAGCACGAGATCGCCCTTGGCATCGCGGGCGCGGTTTTCGTGGCGGAAGCGCTTTCCGTCATCGTGCAGGTGTTGTTTTTCAAGTTGCGCCGGAGACGGATCCTCCGGATGGCTCCGCTCCACCATCACTTCGAGCTCCTCGGCTGGCCGGAGCCTCAGATCATCGTCCGCTTCTGGATCGTTTCCGTCGTCTTCGCCCTGGTGGCGTTGAGCACCTTGAAGTTGCGCTGATCGATGAACCTTTCGGGCAAACTCGTGCTGGTCTTGGGTGCCGGGCGGACGGGACGTGCCGTCGCGCGCTTTCTCCGCGCCCGCCGCTCGCGCGTCCGCATCGCCGAGCGGTCCGAGGCGGCACGGCAGGAGGCGGCGCGCGAGCTCGGCGAGTCGGTCGTTTCGGACGAGGACACCTCGGCCCTCGGCGGCGTCGACCTCGTCGTGCCGAGTCCGGGGGTCCCCAAGGATCACCCCCTCCTGCGTTCGGCCGTCCGGCTCGGCGTGCCCGTCTGGAGCGAGATCGAGCTGGCGTACCGCTTTCTTCCGTGCCCGATCCTCGCGGTCACGGGGACGAACGGCAAGAGTACGACCACCTCGCTGCTCGGGGAGATGGCGCGGCGGTCGGTGGGCCGAGCGTTCGTCGGGGGCAACCTGGGTGTCCCTCTGGTCGAGGCGCTTCTCGAGGAGGCGCTGCCGGACCTGGCGGTCGTGGAAGTGTCGAGCTTCCAGCTCGAATGGGTCCGGTGCTTTCGTCCCGCGCTCGCGGTTTTTCTGAACCTGAGCCCCGATCACCTCGACCGATACGCTACCTTCGAGGAGTACGCGGAAACGAAGGGCCGGCTCGTCACGGCCGCGGGCCCCGAGTCTCGCGTGGTGCTCAATCGCGACGATCCCGGCGTCTGGGCCTTCCGGAACCGCACCTACGGGCGTGTCGTTTCGTTCGGCCGGGATCCCGTGGAGTTCGGCGCTTTCCTGGACGGCGGGGACGTCGTCTACCGGGGCCCCGGGGGGAGGCCGCGCCGCTTCTCGCTCCGGCGGACGGCTCTCCGCGGGGCGCAAAACGAAGAGAACGTGCTGGCTGCGGTCGCGGCCGCCTGCGCGTGGGGGTTTCCCGACCAGGCCGTGCAGGAGGCGATCGATGCGGCGGCTCCGCTCCCTCACAGGGCGGAGTTCGTGGCCGAGCGCGCAGGAGTGCGGTTCGTCGACGATTCGAAGGCCACGAACGTCGGCGCCGTGGCCAAGCTTCTCTCGGGCCTTTCCGGAGAGGTCGTGCTTCTGCTGGGCGGCTACGACAAAGGGGCGGACTTCCGGCTTCTCCTGCCTCTTTTCCCCGGCAGAGTGCGGCACGTCGTGGCGTTCGGTGCCGCGGGTCCCGAGATTGCGCGGCAACTCGGGCAGAGCGTGCCGCTCACCGTGGAACGGGGGCTCGAGGACGCCGTGCGGTGTGCGGCCCGACTCGCCTCGAGCGGGCAGACCGTCCTTCTCTCGCCGGGGTGTGCGAGCTTCGACGAGTTCTCGGACTATGCCGAGAGGGGTCGGCGTTTCCGGCAGGTCGTGGAGGCTCTCGGATGACGACGTTTCCGAGCCAGGTTCGGACCTTCGTGATCCCGAGAAAGGGACGCCCGGATCCCGTTCTCCTGCTCTGCACGGGCCTGCTGCTTTGCGTGGGGCTCGTGATGGTCTTCGACGCCACCTACTTCTACTCCGCCGAACGCACGGGCAACCCCTTCTGGCTTTTCTTCAAGCAGCTCGCGGCGGCTTGCGTGGGTCTCGGCGTGTTCCTGTTTTTCCTCGAGCTCCCCGCCTCGACGCTCGAACGTTGGGCGCCGGTCGGCCTCCTGCTCGCGTCCGTGCTCCTTCTGCTCGTCTGGAGCCCCGAACTCGGGGAGGCCCGGCACGGGGCTCGGCGCTGGATCGCCGTCCGCGGAAAGGTCACGCTCCAACCCGTGGAGTTCGTGAAAGTCGCGCTGGTCTGCTATCTCGCCCGGTCGATCGCGCGAAAGGGCGAGCGGATCCGGTCGTTTTCTCGCGGGATCTTGCCGCCCACGATCGTCGTCGCCGTCCTCTCCGCCTGCCTGATCGCACAGCCCGACTACGGGAACGCGGCTCTTCTCTGGGTGCTTCTGCTCGCGATGCTCTTCGCGGGCGGTGCGCGCCTCTCCCATCTCGCGGCTCTCGGCGGCTCGGCCGGGGTGGGCCTCGGGGCGGTCCTGGTCATGGCCCCGTACCGAACCGCCCGGCTCCTTTCTTTCCTCGACCCGTGGGACGACGTGACCAGGACGGATTTCCAGCTCGTGCAGTCCTTTCTCGCCTTCGGGTCGGGAGGACTCTACGGAAACGGCCTGGGAAGCGGCCGGCAGCGTTTTTTTCTCCCGGAGGTGCACACGGACTTTCTCTTCGCGCTGCTAGGGGAAGAGACGGGGCTCGTGGGCGCTTTCCTGGTGCTCGGACTCTTTCTCCTCCTCGCCCTGCGCGGGTTTCGGACGTCGCTGCGGCATCCGACCCCGTTCGGCGGGATGCTCGCGTTCGGCGTCACCGTGGGCTTTTTCTCGAACGTGCTCGTGAACCTGGGAGTGGTTCTCGGGCTGATTCCGACCAAGGGACTGCCGCTGCCGCTGATGAGCTACGGTGGGTCGGCGCTCGTCGGGACGCTGGCGCAGCTCGGGATGCTCGGGGCGCTTTCTCGCTCCACGGGATGAGGGGATGAGGATGGTCGTCGCAGGCGGCGGTACGGGCGGGCACATTTTTCCCGGCCTCGCAGTGGCCGAGGCGGTGCGAGAGCGCTCGGGGGAAGTCCTTTTCGTGGGAGGCGGCTACGGCCTCGAAAAAAAAGTGGTCCCCGCCCACGGCGTGCCTCTCGCCACGTTGCCCGTTCGGCCGCTCCGAGGCAAAGGGCCCCGGGCGCTCCTCGCTTTCGGCGTTTCCTTTCCGTACGCGGTAGGGCGTGCGTGGTGGGAGTTGCGCCGGTTCGACCCCGACGTGGTGCTCGGCGTCGGAGGGTACGCCTCCGTACCCGTCGTGGTGGCGGCGCGGCTCCGGGGAGTCCCCGTCGTCCTCCTCGAGCAGAACGCGGTCCCCGGCCTCGCGACGCGTGTTCTTTCGCGCTGGGCCCGCGTCGTGTGCCTCGCGTTTTCCGCCGCCCGCGCGTCGCTCGAAGGGGTGCCCACCGAACTCACCGGGAATCCCGTGCGGCGGTTTCCCGTCCGCCCGGGTCCCTCCCCTCGGACGGGATTCACGCTCCTCGTGCTCGGCGGAAGCCAGGGAGCCCACAAGATCAACGTCGCCGTTCGCGAGGCCGCGCGCGTGCTCGTGCGCGAGATTCGGGGCTTTCGCCTCGTGCACCAGACCGGAGAGGGGGACTTTTCGTCCGTGCGGGAAGCGTACCGGGAGAGCGGCGTGGAGGCGAAGGTCGTCCCCTTCCTCGAAGACATGGGGGACGCCTACGCGAGCGCGGACCTCGTGCTCTGCAGAGCCGGGGCCACGACACTGGCCGAGCTTACCGTGCTCGGGAAACCGTCGATTCTGGTCCCCTACCCCTACGCCGCCGACGACCACCAGAGGGCGAACGCCGAAGTGCTCGTGCGGGCGGGAGCGGCCGAGCTGATCCTCGACCGGGATCTCACCCCGGATCGGCTCGTGGCCTGCGTAACGGGACTCGCGTCCGACCCGGAGCGCTTGCGCTCGATGGCGGAGCGCGCCCTTCTTCTCGGAAGACCCGACGCGACGGAGCGGGTCGTGGAAGTTTGCGAGCGAGTCGCGAGAGGAGCCGATCATGTCGCAAGCGTTCCGTAGGCCGCGGCGCGTTCATTTCGTGGGCATCGGTGGCGTGGGGATGAGCGGGCTCGCGGAAATCCTCCTCACCCTGGGGCACACCGTCACGGGCTCCGACCTTCGCAAGAGCCGGATCACGGAACGGCTCGAACGCCTCGGCGCACGCGTGTTTCTCGGACACGACGCGGCCCACGTGGCCCCGGACACCGACGTCGTGGTGATTTCGTCGGCCGTCAAGTATTCGAACCCCGAGGTTCTGAGAGCCCGGGAACTCTCCATCCCCGTCGTGCTGCGGGGCGAGATGCTGGCCGATCTGCTGCGGCTCAAGCACAGCGTCGTGGTCGGTGGGTCGCACGGCAAGACCACCACCACGTCGTTGATCGGCACGATCCTGGCCCACGCGGGGCTCGATCCGACCGCCGTCGTCGGAGGCGTCGTGCAGGGGTTCGGGAGCAACGTGCGGCTCGGGCGGGGAGAGGTTCTCGTGGTGGAAGCGGACGAAAGCGACGGGAGCTTTCTCCTGCTCTCGCCCACGATCGCCGTCGTCACCAACATCGACCCCGAACACCTGGACTACTACGGAGACCTGGAGCAACTGAAAAACGCCTTCCTGCAGTTCGCCAACCGCGTCCCGTTCGAAGGCTGCGCCGTTCTCTGCCTCGATCACCCCAACGTGCGGGCGATTCTTCCGGCCGTTCGCAAGCGTGTCGTCACCTACGGGACGAGCGCGGACGCGGAGTGGCGGGCCGAGGACGTGGCCGTACGGGAAACCGAAACGACGTTCCGGGTCCGCCGGCGCGGCCGGCTCCTCGGGTCCGTGCGGCTCGGGCTTCCGGGCCGGCACCATGCCACCAACGCGGTGGCCGCTCTGGTCGTGGCCTCCGAGCTCGGCGTTCCCTTCGAGGTCTCGGCCGAAGCGCTGGGGCGTTTCAGCGGGATCCACCGCCGTTTCGAGCTTTGCGGCGAAGCGAACGGCGTGCTCGTCGTGAGCGATTACGCACACCACCCCGCCGAGATCGCCGCGACGCTGGGGGCGGCCCGCGAAGGTTTCGCACGACGCCTCGTGGTCGCCTTCCAGCCCCACCGGTTCACGCGCACCCGGGACCTTTTCTACGACTTCCTCTCGGCGTTCGACGCCGCCGACGTTCTCGTTCTGACCGAGATCTACGGCGCGGGCGAGGCCGAAATTCCGGGCGTTCAGGGGGAGGCTCTCTACCACGCCCTCCGGAGGCGAGGACACGTGGACGTCCACTTCGAACCGGATCGCACCGGTTTGCTCGAGCGCGTTCTCGCGCTGGTGCGTCCCGGCGATTTGCTGCTGGTGCTGGGTGCGGGCGACATCCACGAGTTGGCCGCCGACGTTCTCGTGGCGCTCGGAGCTCGGCCGTCTTCGGACCTGGTCCAATGAAGGTGCCCGACTCGGTACGCCAGGAATTCCTCCGGCGGCTCGGTCCCGTGGTTCGTCTCGACGAACCGCTCTGGCGCCACACCTCGTTCCGCATCGGGGGGCCCGCCGACCTCTGGGTCGAAGCCCGGACCACGGAGGAGGTGCAGACGACGCTCGGGCTCGCGGCTCTCTACGGCGTTCCCGTGACGGTTCTGGGGGCGGGCACCAACGTCCTGGTGAGCGACCGGGGCGTCCGGGGTGTCGTCTTGCGGCTGGGCCGGCCTTTTGCGGTTCTCGAGTGGCCCGACGGGGAGGGGGGTATGCGGGTCCGGGCCGGTGCCGCGGGTTCTCTCAGGAAGCTCGTCCGCGCGGCCGTCGAGCGGTCTCTCGAGGGTCTCGAGTTCGCCGAGGGCATCCCCGGGACCGTGGGCGGGGGGCTCCTGATGAACGCGGGGGCGTTCGGCGGAGAGTTGGGCAGCGTCGTCGAGGCCGTGCACGGGGTGGAATCCGGCGGTGAAGCAAGGGTCGTCCCGAAGGAGAGTCTCCGGTTCGGCTACCGCAGAATGGACCTGCCCGAGGGTTTCGTCGTGACGTTCGTGGAGTTCCGCTTGCGGCCTGGAGATCCTTCGGAGATCCGGGCTCGCATGGAGGAGGCGCGCAGCCGTCGCAGGAACTCCCAGCCGCGCGGAAAGCCGAACGCGGGGTCGATCTTCAAGAACCCTCAAGGTACCTACGCGGGTCGTCTGATCGAGGAAGCGGGTCTGAAGGGCGCACGCCGGGGTGGAGCGATGATTTCGACGAAACACGCGAATTTCATCGTGAACCTGGGCAGTGCGAAAGCGGAAGACGTGAGGGCGCTGATGGAGGAAGCCCGCCTCGTGGTGGAAAAAAGGTTCGGGATCCGTCTCGAACCCGAGGTGAGGCTCGTGGGGGAGTGGGACTGAGCACGATGGGCTCCGGGTTGCGTCGGGTCTTCCGCGTTGCCGTCCTCGCCGCAACCGTGGCCGCGGGCCTCTGGGGCCTTGCGGCAGGCTGGCAGCGGGTCCGCTCTCACCCCTACTTCGCGCTCCGGGAGGTGGTCGTCGAGGGGGTCGTTCGGCTTTCCCGGGAGCAGGTTCTCCGGACGGTGGGTGCGTCGTTCGGGACGAGCCTCTGGGAAGTGGACGGCTCGGCGTGGCAGAGGAGTCTCGCACGTCTGCCGTGGGTCTCCGCGGTCCGGGTGCGGCGCGAATTCCCCGGTCGCGTCGTGGTGGAAATTCGAGAACGGAGACCCGAAGCGATTGCGGTTCTCGGCCGGTTGCAGTATGTGTCTCGGGCAGGTCGGTTGCTCGGCCCGGTCGAGCCCGGCGAAGTCCCGGCGCTTCCTCTCCTGACCGGACTCGAGGAAGGGGACTTTCGGTCGGGCGGGAAAGTCGTGCGCCGGGCATTACGACTTGCGCGGATTTGCGAGCGGAGACGGTGTGTGGGGGGGATTTCGGAAGTGCACGTGGACAGGGAACGAGGCTTCGTGCTGGTTCCCCGCCGTCCCGTGATCCCGATCCTGGTGGGCTGGTCGGACTGGACCCGGCGAATCGCGCGCGCCGAGCACGTGCTCGCACGTTGGGCTCCGAGGGAGCCCCTCCTCGAGAGTGTGGACGCTTCCCTCCGGCGCTCGGTGCTGGTGCGGTTCCGGGACTCCGGTGGGCAGAAACTGACGACGGAGCACGGTCTATCGATCTGAGTACGTCGACGCATGGCGAGACGGGCGGAGTTTTTGGTGGGGTTGGATCCGGGTACGACGTGCGTCACGGCCGTGGTGGCTCGTCCACGGGAGGACTCCTTCGAGGTCGTGGGCGTGGGGACGGCCCCGTCGGCCGGGATTCGTGGCGGCGTGGTCGTCAACGTCGAGCCTGCGGCCGGGGCCGTCTCTCGCGCGGTCCACGAAGCCGAGGTCATGGCCGGGTGCGAAATCCACAGCGTCTTCGTGGGGGTGGGAGGAAGGCACGTTCGGGGCTGGAACAGCCACGGAGTCGTTGCGGTACGCGGCCGTGAGGTGGAGCGCTCGGACGTCGAGCGCGTTCTCGAGACGGCCAGTGCGGTGGCTCTTCCCCCCGAAGAACGGATCCTCCACGTGCTGCCCCAGCATTTCGTCCTCGACGGAAGGGAGCGTGTTTTCGACCCCGTGGGCATGAACGGCGTTCGGCTCGAGGCCTACGTCCACCTCGTCGTGGCGTCGTGGCCGTCGGTCGAAAACCTGAGGAGGTGCTGCGAAAGGGCCGGGTTGCACGTCGCGGGCGTTCTCGGGCAACCGGTCGCCTCGGCCGAAGCGGTGCTCGCGGACGAGGAGCGGGAGCTCGGAGTCCTGGTCCTCGACATCGGAGGAGGGACGACGGGCGTGGCCGTCTACCGCGAGGGGAGCTTGCGTCACACCGCCGTCCTTCCCTGGGGTGGGCGCCACGTGACGAACGACATCGCTTACGGGCTCAAGGTCTCCTCGCGGGAAGCGGAAATCCTCAAACGACGGCACGCGACCTGCCGGGCGCGTGAGGTCGATCCCGAGGAGTCGGTGGAGGTCTCTTCGGTGAGCGGGGAGCCCAGGTTTTTTGCCCGGCGCAAGCTCGCCCAGATCGTCGAAGCCCGGATGGAAGAGATCTTTTCCCTGGTCCGCCGCCACCTCCGGTGGGCGGGCGTGGAGCCGCAGGACTTTCCCTGTGGGGTCGTCCTCACCGGAGGAACGGCTCGTCTGCCGGGATGCGAGGAGCTCGGCAGGGACGTTCTCGGCGCGGCGGTACGCGTGGGCCGGCCGCTGCGCGCTTTCGGACGGCCGGAAGTCGAGACCGGTCCCGAGTTCTCCACCGCGGTCGGGCTCCTGCGGCTCGCCAGCCCGGGGTTCGGGGCCGGTGGCGCCGAGGACGAGGGCGTTTTCGGAAAGGTCCGCCGCAGAGTCGCGGGCTGGTTGCGGGAGTTTTTCTGAAGTCGATGGCAGCGGGAGTTCGGAGAGTCGGATCGCGCACCCGAACCGGTGTGCTCCGGTCGGCCGGGGCCGAGTCGGGGACGGAGACGAGGAAGAGGAGGCGGAGATGATCGAGTACGTGCCGGAACAGAAGGTCGGGGCATGCATCAAGGTCGTCGGCGTGGGGGGCGGGGGCGGCAACGCCCTCAACACGATGATCGCCGCGGGACTCTGCGGGGTGGAGTTCGTCGCGGCCAACACGGACGCTCAAGCGCTGGCGGCCAACCTCTGCCCCGTCAAAATCCAGCTCGGAGAGCAGCTCACCAAGGGGCTCGGCGCGGGCGCGAATCCCGAGGTGGGGCGGCAAGCGGCGCTCGAGGATGCCGACAAGATCCGGGATCACCTGGTGGGTGCCGACATGGTTTTCATCACCGCCGGCATGGGGGGCGGGACCGGCACGGGCGGTGCTCCCGTCATCGCCCGGCTGGCCAAGGAAACAGGCGCCCTCACGGTCGGCGTGGTGACGAAGCCCTTTTCGTTCGAGGGGAAGAAGCGGATGCAGCAGGCCGAGCAAGGCATCCGGGAGCTGAAGGACTCGGTGGACACCTTGATCGTCATCCCGAACCAGAGGCTGCTCACGATCGCGAGCCGGGATGCCGGCTTGCTCGAGGCCTTCCGAAAGGTGGACGAGGTGTTGCTCTACGCCGTTCGGGGCATTTCCGACCTCATCACCGTCCACGGGCTCATCAACCTCGACTTCGCGGACGTGCGCACGATCATGTGCGAGATGGGCCTCGCTCTGATGGGATCGGCCTCCGCCTCGGGAGAGCAGAGGGCCGTCGAAGCCGCACAGAGGGCGATCTCGAGTCCTCTCCTCGAGGATCTCTCGATCGAAGGGGCGCGCGGAATCCTCATCAACATCACCGGCAGCCCGGATCTCTCGCTCCACGAGGTGAACGACGCGGCGACGCTCGTCCAGAAACTCGCCGACGAGGACGCGAACATCATCTTCGGCGCCGTGATCGACGAGACGCTCGAGGACGAGGTGCGAGTGACGGTCATCGCCACGGGTTTCGGCGAGGGTTCGGCCGCGCGCCGGCCTCTGGGTGCCCCCGGAAGCCTGGCCTCGCCGGCCGCCCCGAAAATCGCCCCCGACGGCCGCCCCGTCGTGAAGGTCGGCTGCGTCGTGGACGACGACCTCGAGACGCCGGCCATCGAGCGGAAGGGCCGGGACGGCACGGACGAGTACTTCCTCGAACAGGAAGAGGAAGGCCGGTTCGAACTCCCGTCGTTCTTGCGTCCGCGGCGCCGGCGGTAGCGGCTTGTGGGCGGGGAGGGGCGGCGATATAAAAGCGTGCGTCCCCCCTCGCCATGGGTAGCCCCCGCGAAAGAAACCCCCGGAGGGAAACGATTCTCTTCCCGAAAAAGGGAGACGCTCCCCACCGGGTTTTTCTCGCGTACCCCAACGTGTACGCCGTGGGCATGGGAAACCTGGGGTTCCAGGCCGTCTACGAGATCGTGGACCGAACCCCCGGGTTCGTTTGCGAGCGTGTTTTTTTTCCCGACTCCGACGGCCCCGTCCGCAGCGTCGAGAGCCGACGGGAGGTGGGGGAGGCGGACCTCCTCGCGTTCTCGATTTCGTTCGAAGAAGACTACTGGCGGGTCCTCCGGATGCTCGAGCGCGGAGGGCTTTCCCTTCGGGCCCGCGAGCGCGAGGCCGGGCCGCTCGTGCTCGCGGGGGGGCCCGCGGTCTTTCTGAATCCGGAGCCTCTGGCGGATTTCGTGGACCTCTTTCTGGTCGGCGAGGCGGAGGAAATGCTGCCCGAGTTCCTCTCCGTGTACGCCGAGTCGGCCGGAAAACGGAACGACCGGCAGGGCTTGCTTGCGGAGGTGGCCGAGAAGGTCCGGGGAGCTTACGTGCCCCGGTTTTTCCGGCCCGTGTACGACGGGGAACGGCAGGTGGCGCTCGAGCACGAGGGGCCGGGACCCGCCCGAGTCGAACGGCGGCTCGTCCTCGACCTCGACCGGTTCGCGACCACCACGCGCGTGCTTTCCGACGAGGCGGTCTTCGGGGACATGTTCCTCGTGGAGGCGAGCCGGGGATGCCAGTGGGGATGCCGGTTCTGCGCGGCGGGTTTCATCTACCGCCCGCTCAGGACGCGCAGCGTGGAACGGCTCCGGTCCGAGCTCCTCCGGGGTCTCGAGCACAGGCGGACGATCGGGCTCGTGGGGGCGGAGATGGCGAGCGTGCCCGGGGTGGATCGGCTCGCCGAGGAAGCCAGTGTCCGGGGAGGCCGGCTTTCGCCGTCCTCTCTCAAGGCCGACTGCGTGACCCCGCGGCTCGCCTCGGCACTCGGGGCGGGCGGCAACCGAAGCGTGACCGTGGCCCCCGAAGCGGGCTCGGAACGGCTGCGCCGGGTGATCAACAAGAACCTCGAGGAAAAGGACATCCTGCGAGCCGTCGACCTCCTGGTGGGGGAGGGGGTGCCCGACCTCAAGCTCTATTTCATGGTGGGGCTTCCCACGGAGAGGGCCGAGGACGTCGAGGCGATCGTCGAGCTCACGGAGACGATCCTGCGGCGCCAGTCCGCTGCCGGGGGGAAGTCGCGTGTGGGAAGGCTCACCGTTTCGATCAACCCGTTCGTTCCGAAACCCTGGACGCCGTTCCAGTGGGAGCCCATGGAAGAAATCGGGTCGCTGCGGGCCAAGCTCGCCTTTCTGCGGCAGCGGCTCGGCCGAGAACCGAGAGTGAGGGTCGAAACCGAATCGCCGCGCGAAGCCTACGTGCAGACCCTCCTCTCGCGCGGGGACCGCCGCGTGGGGCGCTTTCTCGAGGCGGTCCATCGCTCGGGCGGTGACGCCTGGGCGGTGGTACGGGACTGGAAGCGTTCGGGCCTCGGGGATCTTCCGCCACCGGATGCCTACGTCCACCGGCGGTACGCGTTCGACGAATTTCTTCCCTGGGAGGTCCTCGAGCAGCAGCTCTCGAAACTTTACCTCTGGGTGGAACGGCGGAAGGCTTTCGAAGCGCTCGAGACTCCCCCGTGCGACACCTCCACGTGCACCGCCTGCGCGGCTTGCTGAATGGTCGTCGGCATCGGCGTGGACTTCGTGGAGGTGGGGCGTATCCGGGCGGCGCTTCGGCGGGCGGGCTTCCGCGACCGGGTGTTCACGGCAGAGGAAATCCGCGAGTGCCAGAGGCGGAAGCGTTCCCCCGAAGAAAGCTTCGCGGCGCGATTCGCCGGCAAAGAGGCGGTCTTCAAGGCGCTGGGGCGCGGGGTCGGTCAGGGAGGGATCGGGTGGAAAGACGTCGAGATCCTGCGGGGGGACGGCGCACCTTCGGTGCGGCTTCGGGGAGCTGCCGAACGACGGGCCGAGGAGCTCCACGTCGCGCGCTGGCACGTCGCGCTCTCCCACGCGGCCGGCTTCGCGGTGGCCGTCGTCATCGCGGAGAGCGTCGGCACGCCGAGAGCACGATGATGGCCGCCACGGCCCAGATTCCGAAGACGAACCCGGCGAGCGCCCAGCGGAGCTTCGAATATCCCCGGTCTCGTGCGTAGAGCGCGCACACCACGGCGTCGCAAAGGTGGACCACGAAGACCGTGCGGAGCAGCGTCTCGGCGTCGATCTCCGGGGCGAGCAGGCGAACTCCGGTGAGAAAACCGAGCACCGTCTCCCAGCTCACGCCGAGGACTCCTCTCGGGTGCTCCCCGCGCGGGGCTCCACGAGGTCGTAGAGGATTCGTCCTTCGACGACCCGGGCGAAGCTCGTGAGCTCGTGCGGACACGCTCGGGTCGGCGTCTCGATGTGGAAGACTCGCGTTCCCCGGACGACGAGGAAGTCGGCGAGAAGCCGGCGGTGACACCGGAAGAAGGCGGCCTCGGCACACAGGACGGCCGCCCTTCGGTCGCGGGCGAAGGCGAGGAGTTTCTCGATCCCGACGGAAAATTCCGCGCTTTCCATGTGCTCGGCGTAGGCCCGGAAGCCCGCCACCTTCCAGGCGACGTGAACGGAATCCGAAGAACTCCCGTGCCGGCGGCCCCCGAGTTCGGGGATCCAGACGTAGGAAATGCCCCACGAGGCGAGCTCGCGCTCGAGGTTCTCCCTGCGGTAGTGGGGCCAGCGGCGCGACGTCGGATATCGCCGGACGTCCGCCAGCGCCCGAATACCGTGGCCCGAAAGCAGCTCCCGGAACTCGTCGAGGGAGCGGTTCGAGTGACCCACCGTGTAGATCTCTCCGGGGAGTTCGTCCATGGTCCGAAGGCACGTCGCCGCGTTGACGGGCCGCCCGGGCCCGTATAGTAGGGGCCGATGCCGAGGAAGTCGAGGCGGCGTGCGCCGTCCGGAGTGTTCCAGAAAGTGGTGGAAAAAGGGGAGGGAGCGCTCGGGCAATTCGCCCAGGAGATCGCGCAAAGCGCGAGCCTCTCCGAGGCGGTCCTCGGTCTTCTGCGGCGAGCGGCCGAGGCCAAGGGGTCGTTCGACCAGAACATGCGCAGCGTGCTCGCCCTCCTCCACCTGCCGTCCCGGTCGGACTACGAAGCCCTCGAGCGGAAGCTCGAGGCGCTCCAGGGCAACCTCGTCAACGTCAACATCAAGCTCGACCGCTTGCTGGCCGAGCTCGCCGCCCTCAAGCGATCTTTTCCCTCCGACGGGGAAAAGACCTAGCTGGCGCCCGCGTCGGGACTTCCGAGGTAAGAGCCGAGTTCTTCGAGTCTCGGGACGGAAACGGGCAGTTGGGGGAGGGCCGGAATCACGGCGAGGATCGGGAGCGACGTTTTCTTGCCGAGCTCCCGCAGCGCGCGTGCGTCGCGCCGGCTCAGGCGAAGAAGGTCCGAGTAGTTGGCGCGCAGTCGCCGCCGGAGCGGCTCGGGCCAGAGGCGGGCCTCGCCTTCGAGGTCGAGGGGGGGAAAGGAAACGACCCGGTTGGCCACGATGCCCTCGGGGCGGAGCCTCTCTCGGGCGAGCTCCTCGCGCAGCGCGAGCGTCGTCTCGACGGCGTGGGGCTCCGGTGTCGTCACCAGAAGAAAAGCCGTGTCGTCGGACCGCAGGAGTTCCTCGATCTCTCGCGCCCGGGCACCGATCGAAGGCGCGAAGCTCTCCAGAGCGCCGGCGAGCTCCGACATTTCGCGCAGCAAGTCCACGCCGGTCCATCGTTCGAGGATGCGCAGGAGCGGCGAGACGGCCAGCCGGCGGAGCGGTCCCAGGCTTCCGAGGAGCGTGGCCGGTGCCTTGAGCCAGCCGAGGGCGCGGCTTCCGACGAGTTCGCCGAGCCGGTAGGGTGCCCGCAGGAGATCCCCGGCGTGGGCGCCCGGCGGCGTGTCCACGACGACCGTGTCGTACGACTCCCTTCGGGCGAGGTCGCACAGGCGCTCGACGGCCGCGTATTCGGCCGAACCCGCGATGCCCGCCGAGATCCCACGGTAGAGACGGTTCGTGAGCAGCCGGTCGGCGATCTCCGGTGTCGGTGCGAGCCTCCGGAGAAGCGCGTCGAGGGTTCGCTCGGGGTGCACGGCCAACGCGTCGAGCGTTCCGTTCGCCCGGGGGAGCGGTACCGGGGTCGGCTCGGAGGAAAGCGAGGCGAGCCCGAGTGCGTCCCTGAGCCTGCGGGCCGGGTCGACCGTGATCACGGCCGTGCGATGCCCTTCGAGCGCTCGGGCGATCCCGAGCGCCGCGGCCACCGTCGTTTTTCCCACTCCGCCGGCGCCCAGGCAGAAGACCACCCTTTTGCCCTCGAGCTTCCGCCTCAACATGGCGCACCCTGCCGGAAAAGTCTCCGGAGCTTGGGGCCGAGCGAACGAAGCTCGGGAAGAGCCAGGTCGTCCGCGAAAATCACGGGCAAGCCGAGGGGTGCGACCCCGAGGGCGCGGCGGAGCCTGGCGACGTGTCGCTGCGTCTCCCGCCACCGGGCGGCTTCGAAAAGAGCCGCTCGCGCGAGCGGGTGGTCGCCACGCTCGGCGAGAAGCGCGAGCTCGGACGCGGAAAAGCGGCGGCGGTAGACCCGGTTGAGAACCGGACGGGTCACTCTCAGGACGAGGTCGTCCAGACACTCCCGGTAGGCTTCGATCGTTTCGGTGACCGCGAGTTCGTCCGCCAGCGTGACGAGCACGACCGCCGTGCGGCGGGGATCGCCGATGAGCGCGAGGGCCTTGCGGCTCACTTCGCCGATGGGGCCGCTCGGTACCAGGGAGGCGAGCGAGCGCGGTGTCGAGAAAAGACGCAGAGCGTGGCCGGTCGCGGGACCGTCCACGACGACGGTCTCGAAGCGCGGCTTGGTCGAGCCCGCCCATTCGACGAATTTCCACAGGTAGAGGAATTCCCGGACGCCGGGTGCCGCCGTGGCGAGCGCCCGGAAGCTCCGGCTCGCGAGCAGCCGGCCCGTGAGGAAAGGGATCGAGACGACGGAGCGGAAGTACTCCTCGAGGAGTCTCGCGGGGTCGAGACGGACGCCGTAGAGGTTTTTCCCGGTGAGTCGGGCGGGTCTCTCGGGAAGCGCCGACCGGCCGAAGAGGCGGCCGAGGCCGCCCGATCCTGGCTCGACCAGCAGCGTTCGTGCCGTTCGTGCCCGCTCGAGGGCGAGAGCGGCGGCCAGCGTGGTTTTTCCGACGCCGCCCTTGCCCGTCACGAAGACGAGGCGGGGAAATTCGTCGGAGTCCGCGAGGAAACGCTCGGTGCGGTCCATGGACCGCCGGCCTAGTCGCGAAAGTTCGTGAACTGGAGCGGGATGCCGAAGTCCTTTTCCCGCAGGAGCCGGATCACGGCCTGGAGGTCGTCCTTTTTTTTGCCCGAGATGCGAAGCTGGTCTCCCTGGATCTGGACCTGCACCTTGAGCTTCGTTTCCTTCACGGCTTTCGTCACGCTGCGGGCCTTCTCCGCGTCGATCCCGCGTTGGATCGTGAAGCTTTGCCGCGTCCGGCCGCCGGCCGCGGGCTCGACTTTTCCCGGAAGAATCGCGCGGAGCGGCACCTTGCGCCGCACGAGCTTGGACTGCAGCACGTCGTAAGCCGCCCGGACCTTGTATTCGTCGGAGGAGGTGATGGTGATCGTGTCGTCCTCGAGCTCGAGCGTCGTGTTCGTGTTCTTGAAGTCGTAGCGCTGCTCGATCTCCTTGCGTGCCTGCTGCAGCGCGTTCTGCACTTCCTGGAGGTCCACTTCGGAGACCACGTCGAACGACGGCATGACGATCCTCAGAGAAGCCCCGGCGCGACGAGCACCTCGGTACCTTCCGGGGGCTCGAAAAGGAAAAGCGAGTCCTCGAGGGCGAGGTCGCGCCGGAAGTTCCGGAACTCGAGCTCCGTCACGTTCCCGAGGGGGTCTTCGATCCGGGCTTTCCGCACGTCGAGGGTGGCGGCGTCGACCGTGAGTTCGAGCACGCCCAGTTCGGTAGCCGAGCGCGGCTCGAGGCGCAAGCGGAGCGCGGTGCCGTCCGACCCCGCGTCCGTCACGTGGAATTCCTCCGAGATCCGGCCGAGTCCGAGGAGGAAGGAGACGGGTGTGCGAGAGCGGAAGGCGCGGTCGAAAGGCGCCTTGTAGGCTTGTTTGCGGTCGGGGTGGTAGATCCAGAGGTAGGTTCCGTCCGCGACGATGAGCTCGCGCGTGGCGTTCTCCACCTCCCAGCGCAAGCGTCCGGGTCGCTTGAAGTAGACGCGCCCCCGCGCTTCGAGCGTGCGCCCGAGACTCCGGAAGACGGACTTCTGCACGACGTCCGCCGCGAAGTCTTCCGTCTCCTCGTACCGCTGTTGGAGGCGACGGACCAGGTCGGAGACGCGGGTCTCGGTCGGAGGCGCGGCGCCGGCCAGAAAGAGCACGAGCAGAAGCGTCACGACTCCTCGTCGTCCGGATCGCGCGCGAGAACCTCCCGGGGCCGTCCGCCTTCGGCCGAGCTCACGATCCCTTCTTTCTCCATGCGTTCGACCAGGCGGGCCGCCCGGTTGTAGCCGATCCGGAGCCTTCTTTGCACCCACGAAATGGACGCCTGGCGGCTTTCCAGGACGAGTCGGACCGCGCGGTCGTAGAGCTCGTCGTCGTACTCCTCTTCGGCGAGCTCCGAGTCGCTTTCCTCCTCGGGACTCTCCAGAAGACCCAGGACGTACTGCGGTTGTCCCTGCCGTTTGACGAAGTCGACGATCTTGTGGATTTCCCGCTCCGAGACGTAGCCGCCGTGGAGCCTCTGCGGTCGTGCCGAGCCCGGCGGCAGGTAGAGCATGTCACCTCCCCCGAGAAGGCGTTCGGCACCGATGCAGTCGAGGATCGTTCGCGAGTCGACCCGCGAGGTGACCTGGAACGAGATCCGTGCCGGGAAGTTGGCCTTGATGAGGCCCGTGATCACGTCGACGGAGGGCCGTTGGGTGGCGAGGATCAGGTGGATCCCGGCCGCCCGCGCCTTCTGGGCGAGCCGCGTGATCGGTTCTTCCACCTGCCTTCCGACGGTCATCATGAGGTCGGCGAGCTCGTCGACGATGACGACGATCCTCGGCATGTGCTCGTGAACGACCGTTTCCTTCGGGCCGGTTTCCGCGGGTTCCGCCCCTCCTTCCTCGACGACCTCGGTGAGCTCCACGACGCCGCCCTCTCGATCCGCCTTCTCCCGTTCGAGGGCCCGGTTGTAGCTGTCGATGTTGCGGACCCCCTTCTCTTTCATCCTCCGGTAGCGCTCGTCCATTTGTTCGGCGAGGTTTTTCAGCACGACGACGGCCTTCTTCGGGTCGGTCACGACCGGGACCAGCAGGTGCGGGATTTCCTCGAAGACGGAAAGCTCGAGCATCTTGAGATCGATCAGGACGAAGCGGACGTCCCGGGGCGACGCCTTGTAGAGGATGCTCACGATCATGGCGTTGAGCGAGACCGACTTTCCGGTCCCGGTGGCACCCGCGACCAGGAGGTGCGGCATGCGGGCGAGGTCGGCGATGACCGGGTTTCCCGTGGCGTCCTTCCCGAGCGCCACGGAAAGCAAGGATTCGCTGCGCTGGAAAGCTTCGCTGTCGAGCAGTTCCCTGAGGGCGACGTGTTCCCGGCGGACGTTGGCGACCTCGATGCCCACCACGGCCTTGCCGGGCACGGGTGCCAGCACGCGGATGCCGGGGGCGCGCAGTGCCATCGCGAGATCGTCCGAGAGCGTGACGATTCGGCTCACCTTGACCCCGGGCGCCGGCTCGATCTCGTACGTCGTGATCACGGGACCGGGACGCACCGCCACGACCCGCCCCTCGATGCCGAAGTCCGCGAGCTTCGCCTCGAGGATCTCGGAGCTGCGCCGGAGCGCCTCTTCGTCGACCTTGCGATCGGTGAGGGGGGGCGGGTCGAGAAAATCGAGGGGGGGAGGCTTGTAGGTTTGGTCGGGGAGAAACGGGAACTCCTGCTGCCGAGGCGGCTCGGATTTGCGGCGGCGGGTCTCCGCCTTCTCGACGAGGATCAGCGGCTCGCTTCTCGGCCGCCGCGCGGGTTCGGCTTTGCGGGCGGGCGAGGAGCGGCTCCCGGCGTCGGGGGACTGCGCCCGAGATTCGCCGCCCCGGCGTGCGAGCGCTCGCCGGGCGCTTTCGAGCGCGCGGGAGGAGAGTTCCGCCGCCGTGGCTCCGAGCACCCGGAGCGGAGTTCCGGTGGCGACGACGAAACTCAGGACCAGGCACGAGCCCGTGGCGAGCATGCTGCCCACCCGCCCGAGGCTCGAAGCGAGCAGGTGGGCGAGGAATCCACCGACGAACCCTCCTGCGTGCGGAAGCTCGGCGTCCGGAAGCGCAAGACCGAGGGCCACGGCGAGGGTGAGAAGAAACCACCCGCAACCGAGCACCCTGCCCGGGGACAGCTCTCGCGCGCCGTGCCGGATGAGAGTCCAGCCCAGGAGGAGAAGGAAAGGTCCGAGCAGGTAAGCCGCGAGCCCGAAAGCCTGGATGGCCACGTCCGCGAGCTTGTACCCGAAAAGTCCCCCCAGGTTCTCGCCGACGCTGCCGCGTCGGTAGGAAAGGAAGCTCGCGAAGAGAAAAAGGGCGAGCGCGGTCGAGAGGACGGCCCCCACTTCCTCGAGGACGAGCCAGCCTTCGCCCCCCGACGGGCGGATCTCGCGCTCGGGCTCTTTTTTGGCTCGCTTCCGCGCCACTTCACATCTCCAGGATGAGGGGCAGGATCACGGGCCGGCGGTCGAGGGTCTTCGCGAAATGGCGCCGCAGGAGCTTGCGGACCTCCTCGGACATCTCGAAAGAATCCGTGCGGGTCTCCGCGCCGGAGTTCCGGAGGTGCTCGAGCAGAAGCGCCTTGGCCTCCTCGAGCACCCCCTGGTTCTCCTCGGCGACGAATCCCCGGGTGACCAGTTCCGGCCCCGAGAGAATCTCTCCGGTGTGCTGGTCGATCGCGAGCACGGCGAGCACGATGCCGTCTCGCGAGAGGTGACGGCGGTCGCGGAGCACGATGTCGCCCACGTCCCCGATGCCCTTCCCGTCGACGAAAACCCGTCCGGCGGGAACGGGATCGCGCAGCTCGGCCCCGTCCGCCCGGATCTCGAGCACCTGCCCGTTCTCGATCACGAACGTGTTTTCCGGCGGCAGACCCATTTCGCGCGCGAGCGCTCCGTGCCGGACGAGATGGCGGTATTCGCCGTGGAGCGGCACGAAGTATTTCGGCCGGAGGAGTCGGATCATCGTCTTGAGCTCTTCCTGGCTCGCGTGTCCCGAGACGTGCACCGGCGCCGTCCGCTCGGTGTGGATCGTCGCGCCCCGGCGACACATGTGGTTCACCATGTTGGCGACGAGCCGCTCGTTTCCCGGGATGACGCGGGCGGAAAGGACGACGGCGTCCCCCGGGAGCATCTTGACGAGTCGGTGGTCGTCCATGGCGATCCGTGCGAGGGCGGAGAGGGCTTCACCCTGGCTACCGCTCGCGAGGATCGTCAGCCGGCCGGGTTCCATCGTGGCGGCCGTCTCGAGGTCCACGAAAGCGCCGGGGGCCAGGGGCAGGTGACCCAGCTCGGCGGCGATGCGGAGACTTTCCTGGAGTGCGCGCCCCACCACCGCGATACGCCGGCCATAGGCGCCGGAAAGCTCGATGGCTTGCCGGAGCCGGTGGATGTGGGAGGAAAACGTGGAAAAAAAGACCTTCCCCGTGGTCTCCCGGAAAATCCGGTCGAGCCCGGCGTGGACCGCGCGCTCGGTGGGCGTGTAGCCTTCCCGTTCGACGTTGGTGGAGTCGGAAAGGAGAAGCAGGACCCCCTCGGCACCGTACTCCGCGAGGCGGTGGAGGTCCGGGGGTCGACCGTCGACCGGGGTGTAGTCGAGTTTGAAGTCGCCCGTGTGGAGGACGACGCCGAGCGGCGTGCGCACGGCCAGGGCGACCGAGTCCACGGTCGAGTGGGTCACGTGCACCGGGTCGATCCGGAACGGTCCCAGGTCCCACGGCTGTCCGGGCCGGAACTCGACGAGCCGGCACCGGCCCGAGAGTTCGTGCTCGAGGAGCTTTTCCCGCACGAGGCCGGCCGCCATCGGTGGGGCGAAGACCGGCACCTCGACCTCCCGCAGGACGAAGGGCAGGGCGCCGATGTGATCCTCGTGGCCGTGCGTGAGGACGAAGCCGAGAAGCGAGTCGCCGAGGCTCCGGAGGTAGCGGAAATCGGGGATCACGATGTCGACGCCGAGCATGTGCGGCTCGGGGAACATGAGCCCGCAGTCGATCGCGATCGCCGCTCGCTCGTACTCGAGAACGAGACAGTTCAGGCCGATCTCGCCGAGACCCCCGAGCGGTACGACCCGGAGGGTGCCGGAGGCTCCGTTGCCGGTCATCGGAAAAACCGCCCCTCTCTCCACGTCACGGCGCGGCTATCGGAAGGGCCGCGACCGCCCACCCTGCCGTCCACTCCTCGATGATAACGGCCGGGCTTCCGGGAGGCAACGAAAGCGCGCGCCGGGAGCTCAGAAGGGGATGTCTTCCTCTTCCGGGAGAGTCTCGCCCGAAGGAGGCGTGAACGGGGTCTCTTCCGCGGGCCGCGCCGCTCCCGGTGCGGAGCCGAGGAAGCGCACGTCGCGGGCGATGACTTCCGTGATGTAGCGGCGGTTCCCGTCCTTGTCGTCGTACTGCCGGGTGCGGATCGTTCCCTCCACGTAAACCTGCCGGCCCTTCGAGAGGTACTGGCCGCAGGTCTCCGCCTGCTTCCCCCAGACGACGATGTTGTGCCACTCGGTCCGCTCCTGGGGGTTTCCGTTCGCGTCGGTCCACCTCTCCGTGGTCGCCAGAGGGAAACGAGCCACGGCCCGTCCCCCCGTCGTGAACCGGACCTCCGGATCGCGTCCGAGGTTCCCTATGAGAATGGCCTTGTTCACCGACATGGCTCGTACCTACTTCCCCCCCCGAAGGCTGTCAAGCGACGGTCCGACCGCCTCTCCGGGCTCGGGAGGTCTTTTCGTGCGTTTCTCCACTCTCTTCCGTCGTTGCATTCCGCTTTTTCTCCTTCGTTCGGGTTTTTTTCGATCCCTTCGTGATCTCCTTCTTCCGCGCGCCTACCAGTAACCGTGTTCCGCGAAGCTCACGTACCGGCCTCGGCCGACGACGATGTGGTCGAGGACCCGAACCCCCACGAGTTCGCCCACCTGCCGGAGCCGGCGCGTGACTTCCAGGTCTTCGGGGGAGGGAGTCGGATCGCCGCTCGGGTGGTTGTGGACGAAGACGACGGCGGCGGCCGACTCGCGGACGACCGGAGCGAAGACGTCACGCGGGTGGACCAGCGAAGCCGTGAGCGAACCCTCGGAAACCAGGATCTCGCGGATTTTCTGGTTCTTGTTGTCCAGGAGGACGGCGTAGAAGCGCTCCCGTTTTTCGTGGGCGAGCCGCTCCCGGAAGTGCGCGTAGACGTCGAAGCTCGACCGGAAGGCGGCCCCCGGACGGAATTCCACCTCCCCGTAGCGTCGCGCGAGCTCGAAGACGGCGAGGATTTGTGCCGCTTTCACCGGACCGAACCCCCGGGTTTCGCGGATTTCCGCCACCGTGGCGCGCCCGAGGCGGTGGAGGTCGTGCTCGAACCGGCGCAGAAGGGATCGGCACTGCTCCACCACTCCCTCCTGTCGGCTGCCGTTGCGCAGGACGACGGCGAGAAGCTCGGCTACGGAAAGCGCCCCCGGCCCCTTTTCGAGGAGCTTCTCTCGCGGGCGGTCCTCGCGCGGCCAATCCTTGACGCGAAAGCCCATGGGTCCTCCCTGACCCGATGCGTGGCTACCCCGATTCCCCGGCGTGTGCAATGCCGCCCGCGCAGGGATGCCCTGCACCGATGTGCGATTTCGATGTGCTTCCGCGGATGCGCAAGAGGAGGCCGTGGAGGTAGTCCCCTTCGGGGTGGCCGAGGTGGCTCGGGTGATCGATGCCCGGGCCCAGCGCGGCGAGCACCTGCACGTCCTTTCCGGCGTCGGCCGCCGCCGTCGCGACGAGCTTCCGGAAAAGGTCGGGCTTCACGTGGGGCGAGCAGGTGAACGTGAGGACGAAGGCCCCGGGGGCGCAGCGTTCGAAGGCGGCCCGGTTGAGTTCCCGGTAGGCGCGCGAGCCGCGCGGAAGGTCGATCCGGTGCTGCACGAGCGCCGGGGGGTCGAGGACGAGAAGGTCGAAGAGTTCCTCCCTCCGGCGCAGGTAGGCTTGCGCGTCTTCGCGGACGAACTCCCCGAGCTCTGGGGGGAGCCCGTTTTCTTCCCAGTGGCGGCGGGCGAGGGCGAGGGCGCGCTCGGAGGTGTCCACGGAAACGACGCGGGCGGCGCCCGCCACGCCCGGCGTAGACGGCGAAGCTCCCCGTGTAGGAGAAAGCGTTCAGGACCCTGCGGCCTCGAGCGAGACGAAAGACGAGCTCGCGGTTGGGACGCTGGTCGAGGTAGAAGCCCGTCTTCTGCCCCTCGCGCACGTCGACGAGAAAACGGTGGCCGTTTTCCTCGACGGCGACCAGTTCGGGAGGATTTTCGCCCGCGACCCGTCCCGCCCTTTGCGCGAGTCCTTCCTCGCGCCGCACGCTTCCCGTGCTGCGCTCGAAGATGCCGCGGGGTCGGACGATGCGCTCGAGCGCCGGGACGAGAAGCGGTCTCAGCTTCTCGGCCCCGGCGGTGAGGATCTGGAGGACCAGGTAGTCACCGTAGAGGTCGGCCACGACCCCGGGCAGGCCGTCGCCCTCTCCGTGGACGAGCCGGAAGGCGGTGGTGCGCGGCGGCAGGAGTTCTCGCCGTAGCGCCAGGGCTTCTTCGAGACGCCGCTCGAGGAAAACCCCGTCCACGGGCTCGTCCCTTCGCGAGAGGAGCCGCACCGCGATCGTGCACCTCGGGTTGGCGTAGCCGCGGCCCAGGAATTTTCCCTCCGAGTCCAGGACGTCGACGAGTTCGCCGGGCTCCAATCCGGAGAGTCCGTCTTCGAGGGCTCCCGAAAAAATCCAGGGATGGCCTCGCCGGACCGTTTTGTCGCGGCCGGGCTTGAGTCGGAGCTTCCTCGTCATCGGTTCCCTGCGCGGTCCGAGCGGCGGAAATGGCCGCTCCGACCTCCGGACTTCTCCACGAGTGCCACCTCCGCGATCGTCATTTCCCGGTCGACCGCCTTGCACATGTCGTAGAGGGCGAGTGCGGCTGCGGTCGCGGCCACGAGCGCTTCCATCTCGGCGCCGGTTTTTGCCGTGACCCGCACTTCGCTTTCGATCTCGACCCGATCCCGGCCTCGGGGTGTCAGGTCGACGCGGACGACTTCGAGGGGAAGCGGGTGGCAGAGCGGGATCAGGTCCGCCGTCCGCTTGGCGGCCTGGATGCCTGCCAGACGGGCGACGGCGAACGCGTCCCCCTTCTCGATGTTTCCTTCGCGGATGCGCCGCAACGTCGCGGGGCGCATCCGGACGACCGCACGCGCCACGGCGACGCGACGGGTCACGGGCTTTTCCCCCACGTCCACCATGCGGGCGCGGCCGAGAGAGTCGAGGTGCGTCCACTCGGGTCGCTTGCGCTTTTGCTTTTCGGCCATTAGCGTGAAGCCTCCGTGGAAGAACGAAAGGTCGTCATCATCGGCGGGGGGCCTGCAGGATACACGGCCGCCCTCTACTCGGCTCGCGCGGCTCTCTCCCCTCTCCTTTTCGAAGGGCCTCAGCCCGGGGGCCAGCTTACCATCACGACCGACGTGGAAAACTACCCCGGGTTTCCCGACGGAATCCAGGGGCCCGAGATGATGGAGCTATTCCGGCGTCAGGCCGTGCGCTTCGGGACGGACGCCGTGCCCGAAGAAGTCACCCGCGTGGACTTCCGTGGTTACCCGTTCGTGGTCGAGGCCGGCGGGCGGAGTTACCGGGCGCTCTGCGTGATCGTGGCGACCGGAGCTTCGGCCAAGTGGCTCGGACTCGAATCCGAGGAGCGGCTCAAGGGGCACGGGGTCTCGGCTTGCGCCACGTGCGACGGGTTTTTCTTCCGCGGACAAAGAAGTCGTCGTCGTGGGCGGCGGGGACTCCGCGATGGAAGAAGCGCTCTTTCTCACCAAGTTCGCCACCAAGGTGACGGTCATCCATCGGAGGGACCAGCTTCGGGCGTCGAAGATCATGCAGGACAGGGCATTTCGGAACCCGAAGATCGCCTTCCGGTGGAACTCCGTGGTCCAGGAAATCTACGGAGAGCCCGCGACGGGCGTTTCGGGCGTGAGGTTGCGCGACGTGCGCACGGGCGAAGAAAGCGATTTCCCCTGCCAGGGCGTTTTCGTCGCGATCGGGCACCGGCCGAACACGGATCTTTTCCGCGGGCAACTCGAACTCGACGAGGCGGGATACGTGGTCACGCGCGGGTTCTCCACCCGCACGAGCGTCGACGGTGTGTTCGCGTGCGGGGACGTCGTCGACCGGGTCTACCGGCAGGCGGTGACGGCGGCGGGGACGGGATGCATGGCGGCGATGGACGCCGAACGGTGGCTCGAGGCCCGCGGGGCCTGAGCGGGTCCGGAGCTGACGTCCTTCGTCGACGACCGCGGCGAGAAGAAATACCTCCTCGAGTGGCGGCTTGCGGACGCGATCGAAGCCCTGCGCGCGGAGGGGGCGGAGGCCGGGTTGGTGTAGGGAGCCTCGTCGGGATTCGCCCGTGCCGCGGAGCCGCTCGCGACCGGCCCCGGGCCTGGGCACTCGACGTACGCGTAACAAGCAAAAGGCCCGCGGCTTTCGCTGACTCATGAAAATGACCGCTCACTTTGACGAATGAAATGTCCGGGCTTGGTTTGCACGGTGCGCCCGAAAGGATAGCGGGCTCTTCCGCGCGGCCCGTGGCGTCCCAGGCGCCTGCGGTCCCTTCGTCCCTACCCGATCGAGTAGGTACGGTCGAGGTGCCTGCGCACCACGACCCGCGCCGCCGCAGGTCGGCCGTCCGAGCTGCTTTTCGACGTGCAGCCGAACGCCCTCGGAGCTCACCGTCTTGTCGGGCGCTACGACCCACTCCTTCCGCTTGCAGAGGATCTGCTCGAGATCGACTCCGTGGGTGCCCAGAAAGGCGCCCTTGGTGCGCCCGTGTCGTGCAGACGCGAAAATGCCTGTTCGTTCCGGAAGCGGAGCGTTCGGCTCTTGCCTTGCGTCAATGGGAAAGGCAGCGTACAGCGGCCTGGTCTGCAAGTGGGCGTAAAGGGGTGCCTCTTGACAAGCAGCTTCGGGGGGAAGCAACTGCCGCTTTTGGAGCGCGTCATGGGACGGAAAGGGGACCACCGAGGAGAGACCCCCGAACGGAACGCGTGCGTATCCCGACGCTTTACAATCTCGCCGGACATTCGTGACACCTCCCGCGAACGCACGTTCCGTGGAGCCTACGGGGCTTGCGCTCGCTCGGGGATTGCCCGCCGCGCTTCCACGTTTGGCGCTTGTCGGCTCCGCTCTTTCGTCACGAGGGATCCCTCGGCCGCATGGCGCTTCATCGTGGTGACGGTGCTTCTGCTCTGGAAGCTTGCGGCGCCGACGATCTCCCCGGCGTTCTCGGTTTCCGTGTGCGCCCCCGAGTTCCCGTACCTGTGCTGCGACCCCATAACCACCTCAAGGATTGGGGTTCGGCTCTTCGGTCCGGTTCCCGAGCAGTCGGAGTTCCGCGGCGAACTCACGGAAAGCGGGTTTTATTGGCGCTTCGAGGGCGTGGCTCCGGGAAACTACATTGCCGTGACGGGCGGTTGCACACCGTTCGGCTGCCTGATCGACACGCCGGTTTCCGTGGTAGACCGAGATGTGGTCGTGTGTCTTCAAATGGTTCCCCCGCTCTCGGAAACCGTGCGCCCCACGCCCACCCCCACACCGACCCTGCGCTGCCGGTGCGACGCGGACGGTAGCGGCCGCGTGAGAGCAAACGAGGTCCTCCTCTGCGTGCACGAAGCCTTTCGAGATTGCCCGCCGTGAATTGGAGAGTCTTGCTCCTTGCAAACTTTGCTGCGCCGGGAGAACATCCGCCGAGGCAATACCTGGCGCGCCCTCAAGTCCGGCTGGTACGCGGAGGGTACCTCTCCCTCGTAACTTTCCTAGGGGTCCTATCTACCGGCATTTCCGCGTGGCCTCGCTGCGCCATGTACGTGTCCCCTTGATCCCGGCGGTCAACCCGTCCCGACGGACAACTGCACGCTGCCTGAGGGAGAGGGTCCGAGTGGCGGATCCGGTTCCTCAGTTTCCTTCGATGAATTGATGGTGGATGGGCCCTCGGTGGTCGGCGAGTTCCGCGTTCCCGGCGCACCGGTTTCGCCCGATGCGGGGGTCACGGAAGCGCGGGCTTTTGTCTATCTCGCTCCGGTAGGAAAAGTTCTGAAGGCGACCGCGACACCCACTCCTTCTCCCACTCCCTTGGCACAGAATCGTCTTTCGCTCGGCGGCACGGACGGCGGGTGTGCTTTGAGCCCAGGCTCTCCCGTGTCGTGGCTCGGCCCGGTTTTCGTGTTCCTGCTTCTTCGGGCGCGCCGGCGATTGCTGCTCTCGGTGATACTGCTGGCTTTCGTGGAGGGTTTTCTGGCACCTTTTGTACCGTGTTTTCGAGCACGCTCGCTCGCTGGGCTACGAGTCGGTGCGAGCGGCGGCGCCGTGGGAGAAGCACCCGCACTTCGCCGAAGGCGGTTTGCGGGAGTACCCGGGTGCAGAGGGTGACACCCTTTATCGACGACCGGGGCGAGAAGAAATACCTCCTCGAGTGGCGGCTCGAGGACGCGATCGAAGCCCTGCGCGCGGAGGGGGCGGAGGCGGGTTGGTGTAGGGAAGCCTCGGCGGGATTCGCCCGCGCGGCGGAGCGGATCGCGACCGGCCCGGGGCATGGACGTTCGGGGTAGTCGTGACAGGGCCGTAGGGTCCACGGCTTGCGAGAGGCCCGGAGCGGGGCTAGCCTTCTCGCCCGGTCGATCATGTCCGTGGCCGTGGCCGTGCGGGCACGCAACGAGATCGTGCTCGCCACCGACACTCTGACCTGCTTCGGGTCCCGCAGGGTTCCGCCCCAGAACCACCGGGCCGTCAAAATCCGGGAAATCGGCCAGGCGCTCATGGCTTCGACGGGCTGGGGGATCTACGAGAACCTCTTCGACGACTTCCTGTCGGGTCGCCCTGCGCCCGAGCTGCGCGACTCGAAGGCGATCTTCGCCTTCTTCAACCGGTTCTGGCGCGCGCTCCACACCCGCTACTCGCTCGTCAACGAGCAGTGCAACTCGAAGGACTCTCCCTTCGGGGATCTCGATTCCACGTTTCTCGTCGTGAACCCGAACGGGATTTTCTGCGTCGAATCGGACATGAGCGTCACGCAGTTCCGCCAGTACTACGCGATCGGTTCGGGCGCGAACTACAGCCTCGGCGCGCTCCACGTGCTCTACGATCCCGAGGGGGACCCGGAGCTTCTCGCCCGCCGGGCGGTCGAGGCGGCCATCGCGCTCGACACCGGTTGCGGCGGGGAGATCTTGCTGCGGCGTCTCCGTGCGGCACCGCCGCGGCGCGGGCGTCCCGGGGCTCCTTCGCGAAGGGTGCGGCCGGCGCGCGGCCGGGCGAGGCGGACGGGGACGCCGCCCGGAGGCGGGGCGGTTCGCGGCTAGGCGAGCCTCACCGGAATGCCGCGCGCCGCCAGGTACTCCTTGCACTCGCGGATCGTGTACTCCCGGTAGTGGAAGATCGAGGCCGCGAGAACGGCGTGCGCACCGCCGACCGCGATGCCCTCGTAGATGTGTTCGAGCGTGCCCGCTCCTCCCGACGCGATGACCGGCACGTCCACCGCACGGCTCACGGCCCGCGTGAGTTCGAGGTCGTAGCCGAGTTTCGTCCCGTCACGGTCCATGCTCGTGAGCAGGATCTCGCCCGCCCCGGCTTCCGCCATCCGGCACGCCCAGTCCACCGCGTCGATGCCGGTCGGCGTCCGGCCCCCGTGGATGTAGACCTCCCACCGCCCGGGCGCCGAGCGCTTCGCGTCGATCGCGACGACGGTGCACTGGCTTCCGAACCGCTCGGCGGCTTCCCGCACGAAGGAAGGGTTTTCGACGGCGGCCGTGTTGATCGCTACCTTGTCGGCCCCGGCGCGCAGGAGCGCGCGCACGTCTTCGATTTCGCGCACGCCGCCTCCCACCGTGAGCGGCATGAAGACCGTCTCCGCCGTGCGCGCGACCACGTCGAGCAGGATTTTTCTTCGCTCGTACGAGGCGGTGATGTCCAGGAACGTGAGCTCGTCGGCTTCCTCTTCGTCGTACCTCTGCGCGATCTCGACGGGGTCGCCCGCGTCGCGGAGACCCACGAAGTTCACGCCCTTGACCACTCGGCCGTCTTTCACGTCGAGGCAGGGAATGATGCGCCTAGCGAGCATCGCTTCCCCTCGCGACCCGCAGCGCGTCGGCGAGCCGAAAGGCCCCGGCGTAGAGGGCGCGGCCGACGATGACCGAATCGACTCCCGCGGGAAGAAGGTCGCGGAGCCGCCGAATGTCGTCGAGGGAGCCCACGCCTCCGGACGCGGTGACGGGAATGCGGACGGCTTCTGCGACCTGCCGGATTTCCCGCGTGTCGACGCCTTCGAGCGTCCCGTCTTTCGCGATCTCCGTGTACACGATGCGCGAAGCCCCGAGCTCTTCGACCCGCCGGGCGAGCTCGACGGCGGGCACGTCGCTCGTTCGGGTCCATCCCCTCACCGCGACACGGCCCCCGCGCGCGTCGATGGCCACGGCGATCCGCCCCTCGCAGCGACGCGCGGCTTCGGCGACGACCTCCGGGTCCTCGAGCGCAGCCGTGCCGAGGACGACCCGGTCGGCCCCCCAGTCGAGAACCTCGAGCGCCCTGCGGACCGTCCGGATGCCGCCGCCCACCTGGACCGGAACCGGTACTTCGCGGCAGATCCGCGCGAGAACGTCGTCGTTCGTGCTCGAGCCGTGGACCGCGGCGTCGAGGTCCACGACGTGGAGGTAGAGCGCCCCTTCCGAGGCCCACCGCAGGGCGGCCGCCACGGGATCTTCGAAGTATACCGTCTCGGCGTCCATCTCTCCCCGCAAAAGGCGCACGCATCGGCCTCCTTTCACGTCGACGGCCGGGACGACGAGGAGTTCTTGCTGCCGGGACGTAGGGGAGGAGTCGCGGATCATGGCCGAAGCGCCGCCCGGGCGAAGTTCTCGAGGATGCGGAGCCCGACACGCTGGCTTTTCTCCGGGTGGAACTGCGTCGCCACGACGTTCTCGCGGGCAACGCAGGCCGAAAAGTCGAGACCGTATTCGGTCGTGGCGGCCGTGAGCGCGGGGTCTTCGGGCACCACGTAGTAGGAGTGCACGAAGTAGACGTAGGCGCCTTCCGGAATCTCCGTCGAGGAGCGGCACGGCTCTTTGGTTTTCCGGAGCCGAGTTCCACCCCATGTGGGGGACGGGAAGCTCGCCCGCGGGAAAGCGCACGACGCGTCCGGGAAGGAGGCCGAGGCCGCGCACCGGCCCGAACTCCTCGCTCCACTCGAAAAGAAGCTGCATCCCGAGGCAGATGCCGAGAAAGGGCGTGCCGCGTTCGACGACGCGCCGGACCGTGCGCGCGAGCCCGTACTCCTCGAGGTTCCTCATGCACGCTCCGAAAGCGCCGACGCCGGGGAGCACCACGGCGGGTGCGCTCTCGATCGTGTCCGGATCCCGGGAGACGACGGCGGAAAACCCCGCTCGCTCGAACCCCTTTTCCACCGAGCGCAGGTTTCCCATCCCGTAATCGACGATCACGATGGGGCCGGGTAGGGTCATGGCCGGAGGCCCGAGGCCGGACTCAAAGCGTTCCCTTCGTCGAGAGGACCCCCTGGACCCGAGGGTCGAGGCTCGTTGCCTGGTCGAGAGCCCGGGCGAGCGCCTTGAAGGAGGCTTCGATGATGTGGTGCGGGTTGCGGCCGCTCTTCTGCACCAGGTGGAGGTTCATCCGGGCCTGGTTCACCAGGGCGAGAAAGAAGTCGTGCACGAGCTCCGTGTCGAAGCTCCCCACGCGCTCGTGCCGCAGTTCGAGTGCGTAGCGGAGGAAGGGGCGGCCGCTCAGGTCGACGACGGCTTCGACGAGAGCTTCGTCGAGGGGACAGGAAGCGTTCCCGAACCGCCGGATCCCGGACTTCTCCCCGAGCGCTTCGCGCAACGCCTGTCCGAGTACGAGGCCCACGTCCTCGACCGTGTGGTGCTGGTCGACGGCCAGGTCGCCCCGGGCCCGGACTTCGAGGTCGAAAAAGCCGTGACGCGCGAAGATCTCGAGCATGTGGTCGAGGAAGGGGACCCCCGTGTCCACCTTCGCTTCTCCCCGCCCGTCGATCGCGATCGCGACGGCTACGTCGGTTTCGCGGGTCGTCCGGCGCACCTCTGCCCGGCGACCCTGCGGCGTCGCCCCGTCCCTCAGGCCTTGGTTTTTCCTGCCCGCCGGGCGGACTTCCCGTTTCTTTCGTTCCACGAGTCGAGCCTCGAGCGAATGGCGCCCGCGTGCGCCGCGTAGGATTCGAGCTCGGCCAAGGTTACGACCGCGGGGCCCAGTTTCGCAAGACCGCCCGCGGAGGCGGCGACGAGGTTGGTCCGTTTGACGAAGTCGGAGACGCCGAGCGGGGAGGCAAAGCGTGCCGCGCCGCCGGTCGGGAGCACGTGGTTCGGCCCGGCCAGGTAGTCTCCGAGCGGTGCCGGACTGAAGGGGCCGAGAAAGATGGCCCCCGCGTTCCTGAGGCGCGGCAGGAGCCGCTCGGGCTTTTCCACGAGGAGCTCGAGATGCTCGGGGCTCACCTCCTCGGCGAGCGAGAGAGCTTCCTCGAGCGACCGAACCACGACGAGCGCCGAACGGCGGCGGAGTACCGTGGCGATTTCCTTCCGGCGGGGGAGGAGAGGCAACTGGCGGCGGATTTCTTCTCGCACCGCCTCGACGAGAGGGCGCGAAGGGGAGAGGAGGATGGCGCACTCGTCCCCGCTCCCGTGTTCGGCTTGCGCGAGAAGATCGGCCGCGACGAAGGACGCGGGCGCCCGACGATCCGCCACGACCAGGATTTCGCTCGGCCCCGCCGGCTTGTCGATGTCCACCGTACCGTAGACGAGTCGCTTGGCCGTCTGCACCCAGGCGTTGCCGGGGCCTACGATCTTGTCGACCCTGCGGATGGTTTCCGTCCCGTAAGCGAGAGCCGCGATGGCTTGCGCTCCTCCGACCCGGTAGACCTCCGTTACGCCCGCGAGCCGAGCGGCGGCCAGGACCGCCGGGTGGTCTCCTTCTTTGCGCGGCGGCGTCACCAGGACGATTTCGCGCACCCCCGCCACCCGGGCCGGAATGGCGTTCATGAGAGCCGTCGAGGGATAGCAGGCCTGCCCTCCCGGCACGTAGACCCCGACCCTCCGCAGGGGGGAGACGATTTCCCCGAGCACGAGACCCGCCGGGTCCCGTACGGACCAGGTTTTGTGCCTCTGCTGTTCGAACTGTTTGCGGTGAAAGCCCGTGATACGTCTTGCGGCGAGCTTGAGTGCCGCACGCTCCTTCGGGGAGAGCTGCCGCTCCGCCTCGCGGAGCTCCTCGACCGATACGCGCAGGCGCTCGGGGGCGAGTCTCGTGCCGTCGAACTCCTCGGCGAAGCGCAAAAGCGCCCGGTCTCCCTCGGCCCGAACGGCCTCCAGGATGGCCCGCACTTGCTTTTCCCGCCTGCTTTCGGCGTCCGGTCGGGGCTCCCGCAGTCGCGCGAATCGCTCCGCGAAGTCCGGTTGCGTGGTTTCCAGGATCTCGATGGGCATCGCTCACTCCCTTTTCCGCGCCGTGAGGACTCTCGGTCGCCCGGCGTAGTCGCAACGGCTCTGCACGTTCTCGAACCCGGCCGACGAAAGAATCTCCGCCACCGCTCGCTCCTGCCCCTCTCCGACCTCGAGCGCCACCGATCCCCCCGGCCCGAGGGCTCGCGCGGCCCGCGCGACGAAGGCACGAAAGAGCTCGAGTCCGTCCTCGCCGCCGTCGAGGGCCACCCGCGGCTCCCAGCGCGAGATCTCGGGGTCGAGCTCGGAAATCCTGGCACTGGGCACGTAGGGGGGATTCGAAACGAAGAGGTCGAAAGGACCGTCGAGCGCTTCGTGGCGGAGGTCGGCCCGGCTCAGGCGGACCCGGTCACCGAGGCCGTACCTCGACACGTTGCGAGCCGCGAGGGCGAGCGCGTCCGCTTCCGAGTCCACGGCGAGCAGGGAGGCGTCCGGCCGCTCGGTGCCGAGCGCCACGGCGATACACCCCGAGCCCGATCCTGCGTCGACGATCCTGGGGGTCGGGGTTTCGCGCAGGAGCTCGAGGGCGGCCTCGACGAGGTGTTCCGTTTCGGGCCTCGGAACCAATACCGAAGAATCCAGCTCGAACCAGAGGGACCAGAACTCCTTGCCTCCGACGACGTAGGCGAGAGGTTCGCGCCGGACCCGCCGATCCACGAGCGCCCGGAAGCGCGTCACGATCTCGGATGGGACGGATTCGGTGGGATGGGCGTGCAACCACGCCTCGCTTTTCTGCCAGGCGTGCCGGAGGAGGACTTCGGCGTCGAGCCGCGCCGTCGCGACGCCGGCCTCGAGAAGCCGCCGCGTCGCCCGGGCGAGTTCTTCGGACACGCTGGGCGACGCAGGCTTCATGCCGTCCCGGCCTCGAGTGCCTGTGCCCGCTCGCTGGCGGCGAGGGCGTCGAGGAGGGGGTCGAGGTTCCCGTCGAGAACGCCCTGGAGGTCGTGGAGCGTCAGGTGGATCCTGTGGTCGGTCACCCTGCCCTGGGGGAAGTTGTACGTTCGGATGCGTTCGGACCGGTCGCCCGTGCCCACCATGCTGCGACGAGTGGCGGCTTCCGTTTTTTTCCGCTCTTCTCTCGCGCGCTCGAGGAGGCGGGAGCGGAGGATTTTGAGTGCCTTCGCCTTGTTTTTGTGCTGCGATTTTTCGTCCTGACACGTGACGACGAGGCCGGTCGGGAGGTGCGTGATCCGCACGGCCGAGTCCGTCGTGTTCACGCTCTGCCCGCCGGGGCCCGAGGAGCGGAAGACGTCGATGCGAAGGTCCTTCGCCTCGTCGATCTCGACCTCGACCTCGTCGGCCTCGGGAAGGACGGCGACGGTGACGGCGGAGGTGTGGATGCGGCCCGACGCTTCGGTCACGGGCACTCGCTGCACCCGGTGTACGCCACCTTCGAACTTGAGCCGGCTGTACGCTCCCCGGCCCTCCACGAGGGCGATCACTTCTTTCATGCCGCCGATGCCCGTGGGATGGGCGCTCAACACTTCGACCTTCCAGCCTCTCTTTTCGGCGTACCGGCTGTACATGCGGAAAAGCTCGGCGGCGAAAAGCGCCGCCTCTTCGCCTCCCGTGCCGGCCCGGATCTCGAGGATCACGTTTTTTTCGTCGTTCGGGTCCTTCGGAACGAGACGGAGCTTGATCTCCTCCTCGAGCGCCTCCTTTCGGGCGCGCAGCGCGGGAAGCTCGGCTTTGGCGAGCTCGCGGATCTCGTGGTCGCCCTCCTCGAGGAGGTGCTTCGTGTCCTCGATCTGTTCGAGAACTTTTTTGTACTCGCGGTAGAGGCCGACGATTTCCTCGAGCTCCGCCCGCTCTTTGGCGAGCCGCCCGAGCTCTTGCGGGTTCTCGAGCGTGGCAGGGTCGGCGAGTCGGGCCTCGACTTCCCGGTACCGCAGCTCGAGCTTCTCGAGGGTCTCGAACATCGGTTACCGCCCGCGCCGGCGTTCGTGCATTCCGGGGAGGAGGCGGGCGGAGATTCGAAGGGTCACTCTTCGATGCCGTATTTTCGCCGGAAACGCTCGACCCGGCCGGCCGTGTCCACGAGCTTCTGCTTGCCCGTGTAGAACGGGTGGCAGTTCGAGCAAATCTCCACGTGGATCGTCGGAACGGTCGAGCGGGTCTCGATCACGTTCCCGCACGCGCAGACGATCCGCGCGGGCTCGTACTTGGGGTGGATTCCTTCCTTCATGGCCGTCGGGCGGAGAGTCTATACCCCGGCCCGCGGTCCCGCAACCGCCCTAGCCGTGGTGGGCGTGGGCCCGCACGGCTGACACCGCGCGCCGCCAGCCCTCGTAAAGGTTCTCGCGGACCTCGGGTCGCAGCCGGGGACGAAAGAGGCGGTCGCGTTTCCGGAGGCGTTCGGCCTCGCCGGGCTTCCAGAGCCCCGTGCCGACGCCGGCGAGAAGAGCGGCGCCGAGCGCGGTCGTCTCGACGAGCCGTGGCCGGTCCACCGTGACTCCGAGGATGTCCGCCTGGAACTGCATGAGGAAGTCGTTCGCCGCCGCACCACCGTCCACGCGCAGCCCCGCGAGCGCGCGCCCGGACTCCGCGACCATCGTGTCGACCACGTCGCGGGTCTGGTAGGCCAGAGCTTCGAGCGTGGCCCTCACCAGGTGCTCCCTGCGGACCCCCCGGGTGAGTCCCAGGATCGCCCCCCTCGCTCCGGGCTCCCAGTACGGTGCCCCGAGACCGACGAAGGCGGGCACGACGTACACCCCGAGGCTCGAATCGACCTTGCGGGCCAGCTTCTCGGTTTCGTCGGCGCGTCGAACGAGCCCGAGACCGTCACGGAGCCACTGCACCGCTGCGCCCGCGACGAAGATGGAGCCCTCGAGGGCGTAGGCAGGTCTGCCGGCCTCGTCGCAGGCCAGCGTGGTGACGAGACCCCGTTCCGACCGTACGGCGTCCCTTCCGGTGAACATCAGGAGAAAGCACCCGGTGCCGTAGGTGTTCTTCACCATACCTTCGCGGTAGCACGCCTGCCCGAAAAGAGCGGCTTGCTGGTCCCCGGCGATCCCGGCAACGGGAGCTTCGAAGCCCACGGCTTTTTTCGAGGTCGTCGCGAGCGGGCCGGCCGAAGGCACGACGTCGGGTAGGATTTCTCGGGGAACGCGGAAAAGGTCGAGAAGCTCCGGGTCCCAGTCGAGTCGGTGGATGTCGAACAGCATCGTCCTCGACGCGTTCGTGTAGTCCGTCACGTGCGCCGCTCCGCCCGTGAGCTTCCATACGAGCCAGGAATCCACGGTCCCGAAGGCGAGCGACGCCGTGCGATCGCTCCGGCGCGCGTTCTCGAGAATCCACTGGAGTTTGGTGGCCGAGAAATAGGGATCGATGACGAGCCCCGTTCGTTCGCGGATCGTTCGCTCGTGGCCCGACGCACGGAGGCTTTCGCAGGCCGGCGCGGTACGGCGGTCCTGCCACACGATGGCCCGGTGGACCGGCCTTCCCGTCTTCTTGTTCCAGACGAGCGTCGTCTCCCTCTGGTTCGTGATGCCCACGGCTTCGAGTTTCCGGGCTCGTGCCTTTCGGAGGGCTGCCCGGGCCACGCGTAACGTGACGCGCCAGATTTCTTCCGGGTCGTGCTCGACCCATCCGGGCCGGGGATAGAACTGGCGGAACTCCGAGTACGCTCGCCCCCGGACTTTGCCTTCCTCGTCGAACACGAGGGCGGTCGATCCCGTCGTGCCCTGGTCGAGAGCGAGGACGAAGCGTGCCATGGAAAATCCGGTGTGGGCGTTTGGCGGTTTCTCGGCCAGAATGCAAGATGCCGGGGCCTACGCGACCTCCGCTTCCGAAGACTGCCCCGTCCCCGGGCGCCGCGGCGCCGTCTTCGCCAGATCGTGGAGCACGCTCCACCGATTCAGAAACCGGGCATACCGGCCTCGGTAGGGCTTGCCGGCGCCGTGGAGACTGAACGTGGGGCCGCTGATCGCGAGAGCCGGAATGACGAAAATCTCGTCCGTTTCCCGTCGATCCTTGGCGATGCAGATGAAGACGTCGCAGTAGCGGTCCTCCCAGCGGCCGTGGCGGTGGAAGTTGAAATTCCAGCTTTCGTAGTCGTAGGCGTAGCGGCGACCGCCGACGGTCACGGTGTGGGAATAGCGCCCGGGATAGGCAACCCGGAGTGCCACCCGGACGCGGCCGTTCAAAAGCAGGTCGAAACGGGACTCCCTGGTCATTTCCTTGACCTCGAAGCCCATTCGGCGGAGCCTCCGGACGATCGGTCCCCGCGCCTGACGGTGCTTGGCTTGGCGATTCATGACCCCCGGGCCTCGCCAGCCCCGCAGCACCCGAGTACTCTTGCTTCCCCCCAGAGGCCCGCAGCGCTTATAGCCCGAGCCCGCCGGGGAGTGCAACCCGGCTTCCGGTCAGGACCCGGGGAGCCTCTTCGCCACGAAAATCCGACGTCTCGTCCGGTCGTAGGGGCCGGCCCAGGCCTCCTGGTGGCACGGCGGGATCGGGCCCTCCGCGAAAAATCCCCCGTCCGCATCCAGCATCGCGTGAAAACGCGGATTCTCGACACGGCCCGGCCCGAGTACCTCCGAGCCTGCATCCGTCCGCCAGCTGCCCTCGGGGCGCCACGTTTTGTTCCGCGCGTCGTAGAGCCAGGGGCGGACGTCGTAGGTCACGACTTTCTCGAGACCTTCTTGCGAGTTGCGGGTGACGATCCGGCGGACCTGCACCTGTTCGACCCGATACGTCCAGCATCCGCTCGAGTCCTGGCCGGGCAGGACGAGCCCTGGCTCGATGGCCAGCGCGTTGCGGACGAACGTTTCCATGATGGCGTCGCGCTCTTCTTCGGGCAGCGGGAGCAGGTCGATTCCGACGAGCACGTCTTCGAGCCGGTCCGGGGCGAGGCGCAAGACTTCGCGGTAGGCTTCGAGAGCGCGGACGGTATCTCCCGTCCGGCCGTAGAGATCGGCCAGGCGGTAGACCCGTCGGGCTTCCTTTTCCGGTGTCTGCTCTTCCTCGGGGGCACGCTCGAAGGCGTGCGCCACGATCCACTGCTGGAGTTCGAGCGCTTCGCGGTACCGCCCCTGCGCGGTGAGCTCGTCCACGCGCCGTTCGGTCGCACGCCAGCTTTCCCGGGGTGAAAGAAAGCTACAGGCGCCCGCCACGACCACGACCGCAACCGCGACACCCCACCTCATGGCAGCCACTTTTAGCGCGGCCGGGGCGGGGGTGCAAAAAGCCCGGGAGTTTGACTTCCGTCCGGAGCTGGCCCGAGAAAGGTAGGAGCTCGCGATGCCGCGTCGACGCAACCCGTTTCGGTTCGGGCGGAGCTTCGGGAGAAGGAGGGTTCGCAAGGGGGATCTCGGGGACCTTTTGCTCGTCCTCTTGCTCGTCGTGTTCCTCGAGGTGGTGCTCCCCGCGTGGCCTCTCTGGGTCCTGGGGCTCGTGTTGCTCGGGGGGGTGTCCGCCTACCGGGCCTACCTCCGCCGGCTTCGCGAGGAGCGGCGTCTTCGGGCGCTCACGCTCGCGGACGTGGACCGGATGGACGGGCGAACCTTCGAGCGTTACGTGGCACGGCTCTACTCCTTCTACGGGTACCGGGTGGAGCGCACCGGCGGTGCCGGCGACCAGGGGTGCGATCTCGTTCTCGAGAAAGACGGGCGGCGGATCGCGTGTCAGGTCAAGCGGTACCGGAGGCCCGTTCCCAACGACGCCGTGGCCGAAGCGGTCGCCGCCAAGGCCCTCTACGGGTGCCAGGATGCCATGGTGGTCACGACGTCGTACTTCACCCGCGGCGCGCGCGAGCTGGCTCGGGCGAATGGCTGCCTTCTCGTCGACCGCGACACTCTGGGCGAGCTCGTCGCCGGTTTCCAGGAAGGGGGGGCCGGGGATTCCGTTGCCCCGGGGGCTCGCAATGGTTATCGTGGCGGGCTCGGGCAGGGATGAAAGTCTACTTCCAGAGCCTCGGGTGCCCGAAAAACCTCGTCGACAGCGAGGTCATGCTCGGGCTTCTCGCGCAGGCCGGGGCCGAGTTCGTTCTCGACCCCGCTGCGGCCGACGTTTGTGTCGTGAACACCTGTGCTTTCGTCGAGGCCGCCAAAAAA
This sequence comes from Candidatus Binatia bacterium, assembly GCA_026004195.1. Taxonomy (NCBI): domain Bacteria; phylum Candidatus Binatota; class Binatia (SeqCode); species Binatia bacterium. Next base: position 167,710 of record BPIQ01000003.1, on the reverse strand, counting down.
GAGTCCATCGACGCCATCCTGGAACTCGGCCGCCACAAGGAGCTCGACCCCGGGAAGAAGATCGTCGTGACGGGGTGCCTCGCCCAGCGCTACGGCCCCGAGCTCGCGGGCCTGCTCCCCGAAGTCGACGCGTTCCTCGGGACCGGAGATTTTCCGCGGCTGACCGACCTGCTCGAGGGACGGTACCCCAACCTGCCCTCCCGATACGGGCGTCCCGCCCACTTCTTGCCCGACCTCGGCCTGCCGAGGCTCAGGACCGGGCCTTTTTTCAGCGCGTATCTCAAGGTTTCCGAGGGCTGCAACCGCCGTTGTTCGTTCTGTATCATCCCCAAGATTCGCGGCCGGCAACGGAGCCGCCCCCTCGATTCCATTTTGGAGGAGGCGGAGCGGCTCGCCGCGGACGGAGTGGTGGAGGTCAACCTGGTGGCTCAGGACCTCACCGCCTACGGGCGTGACCTGCGGGAGGGGGTCGGGCTCGCCCGGCTGGTGCGGGAGCTCGCGAGAGTGGAGGGAATCGCCTGGATCCGCCTCCTCTACCTCTACCCGAGTGCGATCGACACGGAACTTTTGCGGGCCATCGCGGAGGAACCGAGGGTGTGCCCGTACGTGGACGTGCCCCTGCAGCACGCGAGTGACAGGGTGCTCCGGAGGATGCGCCGGGAGAAAAGCGGTGCGGCGCTCCGGCGGCTCGTCGCGCGCATTCGGAACGAAATCCCCGGCGTGGCGATCCGCACCACGTTCCTCGTGGGTTTCCCCGGCGAGACCGAAGAAGACTTCGAAATCCTCCTGGACTTCGTCCGGGAGGCCCGTTTCGATCGCCTCGGGGTCTTTCCCTACTCGGCCGAGGAGGGGACCGAAGCGGCGAGCTTTCCCGACCAGGTCCCCAAAAAGGTGGCGCGGGCACGCCTTCGCCGGCTCGTGGAGGAACAGGCGCGGATTTCGGCCGAGCAGAATGCCGCCATGGTGGGCTCCGCCGTCACGGTGCTCGTCTGCGGGGAGGACGAGCGGGGACGGCTCTACGGGAGGCTTGCGACCCAGGCCCCGGAAGTCGACGGTGTCGTCTATCTTCGGGGCACGGCGCGGCCCGGGTCCTTCGTCCGGGCGAGAATCGACCGGGCCTCGACGTACGACCTCTGGGCGCGTGTCGAGGACCGTGTTGACACGGGAGCCCCGGCTCTCTAATGTCGCGGCCCTTTCGGAAAGGGGGTAGCCCCATGCGCAAGGCTTTTCTGAAGGCCCAGAAGCAACGGCTCCTCGAGTTGAAAAAGCAGCTCCTGCGGGAGATCGACCAGGATCTTCGCGAGGGTAGGGAAGGGCGCAAGGACGAGGCCATGGACGCTTACGATCTCGCGAGCGAGGAACGCGACCGCGAGATCCACTTCATTCTCAGCGACCGAGAGCGCGAAAAGCTCCAGGCCATCGAGGATGCCCTCGAACGGATCGAGAACGGGACCTACGGGATTTGCGAGGACTGCGAAGGGGAGATCGCGCAAGGGCGTCTCGAGGCGCTACCCTTCACCCGTCTCTGCGTGAGCTGCCAGCAGGAGCGAGAGCGGGAAGCCAAGCTGACCCGCTCCGTGCAGCAGGAAGATCGGCTGTACCGCAAGCTCGGCGCCACGGATCTCGACGAGGAGAACTCCTAGGACGCGGGCCCTTCTCGAAGAGCTTTTCTTCGAAGCTGTCGGCGCGGTCGAGCCGGCGAGTCTCGTTCGGGGCGCTCTCGGGATCGAGGGGGGCCGTCCCGTGGCCCGAGGTCGGGAGGGCGAAACGGTTCCCCTCGGAGAGCGGGCGTGCGTTCTCGCGGTGGGGAAGGCCGCAGGGGCGATGGCCCGGGCATCCCTCGAGGTCCTGCCGCCGGACCGAATCGGCTGGGGATTCGCCATCCTGCCCGACGGGCACGACACACGACTCGGGGCGTTCGACGTCCGTCACGCCTCGCATCCCCTGCCCGACGAGCGCGGCTTCCGGGCTACACGCGAGGTCGTCCGCCGAGTGGCGGCGCTCCGGCCGGACACTTCGCTCCTTCTGCTCCTGAGTGGGGGTGCGTCGAGTCTCTTCGTCTTTCCGCGTGCTCCCCTTTCGCTCGCGGAAAAAATCGAGACGAACCGACTTTTGCTCGACTCCGGGGCGGACATCGCCCAGGTCAATGCCGTTCGAAAACATCTTTCCGAAGTCAAGGGAGGCGGCCTTTTGCGGCACACGAAAGCTTCGGTGTGGAGCCTCGTCCTTTCGGATGTCGTGGGTGACGACCCGTCCGTCGTGGGCTCGGGTCCGGGCGTGGCCGACCCGTCGACCTTCGAGGACGTGGCGTGGGTGTTCGATTCCTACGGCCTCTGGGGAAGGGTTCCCGAACGCGTCGCGAAGCTCGTCCGGGCGGGCTGCGAGGGGCAAGTCTGGGAGACGCTCAAGCCCTGGGAGGCGGCGGCATCGCGGGGCAAAGCCATCGTCGTCGGCTCCAATCGCGATGCGCTCGGCGCCGCCCGGCGGAAGGCCGAGGAGAAGGGGTGGAGGGTTTTCGTCGAGCCGAGCCCTCTCGTGGGCGACACCCGGAGGGCGGCGGGGGAATTCGCCCGGCGGTTGGTCGACCTCGTCGCAAGCGGGGAAGACAAGGTCTGTCTTCTGGCAGGCGGAGAAACCACCGTGGAAGTGCGGGGTCGAGGACGAGGGGGTCGCAATCAGGAGTTCGCCCTCGCGCTCGCTCCCGCGATCGACGGCTTGCCGGTTCGGGTGCTGAGCGCGGGAACGGACGGGATCGACGGACCCACGGACGCGGCCGGGGCTTTCGTCGACGGGTCGACGTTGCGGCGAGCTCGCGAGAAGGGGCTCGATCCGGACGCTTTTCTCGCGGAAAACGACTCTTACACGTTTTTCGAACTCCTCGGGGACCTCTTTCAGCCCGGGCCGACAGGCACGAATGTGATGGATCTCAAGATCGCGCTCCTCGAGAGAGGTGCCCCGTAGGCCCGTTTGCCCGTGGAGTGTTCTTCGGGCACCGTGAGCCGGGCGGGGGAGTTCGATGCGATTGCGGCAATGGCGCATCTGCGTGCTTCTTTTGGCGGCTCTTCATGGGCCGGGGTGCGGGGGCCCGAGGCCGCATATCGCTCCCGAGCCGGCGGCGCGGAGGAGTACGGAAAGCGGAGAGGTCGTGGGCTTCCGCGGCCGCTACGGTTCGTACGTCTGGCTCGGCATTCCTTACGCCGAGCCACCCAAGGGGAGTTTACGCTGGCGCGCGCCGCTGCCGCCGTCACGGTGGACCGGTGTGAGAGAGTGCCTGCGAGCCCCGAGCCCGTGTGTCCAGTACGGTAGCCTTTTCGGAGGCGTGGAGGGCGCGAAGCCCGGTACCGTGGTCGGCAGCGAGGACTGTCTTTACCTGAACGTCTGGGCGCCCGCTGCGGACTCCGCCGAAAGCAGGCGAGCAAAACTCCCCGTGATGGTGTGGATCCACGGCGGCGGGAACACCGTAGGACACGGGGCTTTTTACGACGGAGGAAATCTGGCTTCCACGGGGGACGTGGTCGTCGTCACCCTCAACTACCGCCTCGGGCCGTTCGGATGGTTCCGGCACGCCGCTCTTCGGTCCGAAAGCACGGACCCGTTCGAGCAGTCGGGAAACTTCGCCCTCCTCGACTTGATCCGTGCGCTCGAGTGGGTGCGCGCGAACATCGCTTCGTTCGGCGGCGATCCGCGGAATGTGACGGTGTTCGGGGAGTCGGCGGGCGGGACGAATGTCTTCGCGTTGCTCCTGAGCCCTCGCGCACGGGGGCTTTTCGAGAGGGCGATCGTGCAGAGTGGGGGGCTCTGGTTCGCGACCCCCGAATCCGGAGAAAATCTCGAGGACGGCCACCCGCCGGGCCATCCGAAGAGCTCGGGCGAGGTGGTCCTGGCGCTTCTCGCGAAGGAGAAGGGCTGGAGCCGAGAAAGGACGAAGCGGGAGGTCTCCCGGATGGAGGCCGAGGAAATCCGCGCCTACCTCCGGTCGAAGAGTGCCGAAGAGATCCTTGCCGCTTACGGCCCGGCGCCGCCGACCGGTCTCGTGGATTTGCCCCGGGTCTTTGCCGACGGAGCCCTTCTGCCGAACGAGCCGCCCCTTCGCGCCCTTTCCACCTCGGCCGCCCCGGTCCCCGTCATGCTGGGTACGAACCGGGACGAAAACAAGCTTTTCCTTTTCGGCGACCCTCGCTGGGTGCGGCGTGTTCTCTGGATTTTTCCGCGGGTCCGGGACCGCGAGCGCTACGAGATCGTGGCGGAGTACCTGAGCAAGATGTGGAAGGCCCGGGGTGCCGACGAGCCTGCCGACGCGCTTTCCACCTCGGGTGTGCGAGGGGTGTTCGTCTACCGGTTCGACTGGGACGAGGAGCCGCGGCTGTGGGGAGCGGATCTCGCCTTTCTCCTGGGTGCGGCTCACGGCTTCGAGATCCCGTTCGTTTTCGGGCATTTCGACCTGGGCAAGGCAGCCAACGTGATTTTCACCAGGGAGAACGAAGAGGGTAGGCGGATCCTGGCGAAGCAGACGATCTCGTACTGGGCGGAGTTTGCTTACGAGGGCTTGCCGGGTCGAGGCCGCAAGGGGGACCTTCCGGAGTGGCCTCCTTGGGCGGGCGCCGAGGAGCGGCGCTTTCTCGTCTTGGATACGCCGCAGGGAGGCGGACTTCGCGTCGAGAGCGGCGCACTCGATCGCTCGAAGGTTCTCTCGCTTTTCCGAGCCGACCCGAGGCTGCGCTCGCTCGAAAAAAAGTGTAGCATTTACGCGGAGCTGGCAGGTTTCGGGCGCGGTTTTCCACACGAGGAGTACGAGCGGATGGGGTGTCCGGAAACGGCCGGTTCGAAAAGCTAGCTCGGTGATCGGGACGTGAAGGTAACTCGATCTTCCGGGTATCTGAGCGAGATTTTCCTCTCTTACCAGGGAGAGGGCCTCCTTCTCGGGCAGCGCCACCTTTTCGTCCGTTTTGCCGGGTGTAACCTGCGGTGCCGGTATTGCGACACACCGGAGAGCTTGACACGCGGGCCGCAATACCGGGTCACGTTTCCGGACGGGAGGGAAACACTGGCGCCGAACCCGCTGTCCGCTGCGCGACTTTCCGAGATCGTCGAGGAGTTCCTCTCGGGCTCGGCTTCCGTGGACGCTCTCGCCCTCACGGGAGGCGAGCCGCTCGTACAGTCGGGTTTCCTGAGGGAGTGGCTCCGGGCCTCGAAGCCCGACGTTCCCTGCTTGCTCGAGACCGCAGGCGTACTTTGGTCGGCACTCGAGCGGGTCGTCGAGCTTCTCGACGTGATCAGCATGGACATCAAGCTTCCCTCGAACAGCGGCGAGGGGCCCTTCTGGGAGGAACACGAAACCTTCCTCCGACTCGCCCGGAAAAGGCGGGTCTACGTCAAAATTCCCGTGGACGGCACGACGAGCCGCGAGGAATTCTTCCAGGCCGCCGCGCTCGTTGCTCGAGTGGACCCTTCCATTCCCGTTTTTCTCCAACCGATTTCGGACCCCATGGGAAAGGCCGCCGCCGGAGCTCCTTACCTGGACGAGTTTCACGCGGTGGCAAGGAAGTTGCTTGCGGATGTCCGTGTGACTCCGCAGGTACACAAGCTGGTGGGTTGGCGATGAGTTCGGCCGGCACGGGACGGTCCTTCGTAAAGACGCCGGAGAGCCGGGAAGGTAGCCTCTCCCGCGAAAACCTCCTCGCGAGGCTCCGGGGGGGAGAGTTCGACCTGCTGGTCGTCGGGGGAGGCATCAACGGGGCGGGTATTGCCCGAGACGCCGCCCTACGCGGCCTGAGGGTGGCGCTGGTCGAGAAAGGGGACTTCGCCAGCGGGACGAGCAGTAAGTCTTCGAAGCTCGTCCACGGGGGACTTCGTTATCTCGAGCGATTCGAGTTCCGTCTGGTCCGGAGCGCTTGCCGGGAACGGGACCGCCTGAGAAAGCTCGCCCCCCACCTGGTGCGGCCCCTGGCGTTCGTCTTTCCGGTCTACCGGGGAGACCCGATCGGACTTTTCCGACTCGAGCTCGGAATGCTGGCCTACGATTTCCTTTCGGCTTTCCGGAACATTCGGGCCCATCGTCCGCTGGGTGTACGCAGCCTTCTGGCTCTCGAGCCCGGGCTTCGGGCAGAGGGGCTCCGAGGAGGGGCGCTTTACTACGATGCCTGGACAGACGACGCACGGCTCGTGCTCGAGACGACGCTCTCGGCCATCGAACACGGGGCCGTCGCCGTCAACTACGTAGCTCTCGAAGGGTTCCTGAAGGAGGGCCCGAAAATCGTAGGAGCGAGACTCCGGGACCGAGTTTCGGGGCAGGTGTTCGACGTTTCGGCCAGGGTCGTGGTGAACGCGACGGGGCCCTGGCTCGACTGGATCCGCCGCCTCGACGACCCGCGCGCCGAGCCGGTTCTGCGGCTCAGCAAAGGGGTGCACGTCGTTCTGCCCCGCGAGCGGGTCGGGAACAAGAACGCCGTGGTCATTCGCTCTCCGCGGGACGGACGAATCGTTTTCGTTCTGCCGTGGGAAGGCGCCACGCTCGTCGGGACGACGGATACGTACTTCGAGGGCTCCCCCGATTCGGTCTCGGTGGACGCCGACGACGTGGAGTACCTGCTCGAGGCGGTTCGTGCATACTTTCCGGGAGCGCAGGTGGGGCCCGAGGACGTGCTTTCTTCTTTTGCGGGTCTTCGCCCTCTTGTGAAGCCCGAAAAAGAACTCGACCCTTCTGCGGTGTCCAGGGAAGAAAAGATTTTCGAAAGCTCTTCCGGGCTTGTTTCACTCGGAGGGGGGAAGCTCACGACATTCCGCCTCGTTGCCCAGGAGGTGGTGGACTTGGCTCTACGGCGGCTCGGACGGGGGAGAGCATCCTCGGTAAGTGCAAGGGTGCCCCTGCCGGGAGGGAAAGAGCCCCCGGAGAGTGTGAGAGAAGAGCTGGCAGAACATAACTCTGTTTTAGAATTGTCCCTCCTCGAGCATCTTGCGAGCCGGTACGGGACTCGGGCTCGGAATGTCTTGGCCTTTGTGAACGGTAACCCCAGGCTTCTCTCGCCGCTCGTGAAGGGAAGGCCGGAGACCCTTGCCGAAGCCCTCTTCCATCATGCCGAAGAGCTTGCGATGACGAGCGAGGATATCCTCGAGAGGCGCACCCGGCTTGGGCTTCTGGCCCCTTCGGGGGCTTGTCGGCTCCGGGAGCTTCTAAAGTCCGAGATTTCCGATCTTTGGGAAGAAAAGTAGCGGTAATTTTTTACCGCTACCCCCCTTTCACTTGACTTGCTCGGGCGATATCGCCTATAAGTTGGCGAGTTTCTTTCTTTTTTGGGGACCGGGCAATCCAGGATGGCCGTCTATACCATTCTCTCGAAGAAGGAAATCAGCGCCGTCGCAGAGGAGTACGGGCTACCTCGGGTCACAGGGGTTCGGGGTATCCCCGAGGGGTCGGTGAACACGCACTATCTGATCGAGACCACCAAGGGGAAATTCCTACTCAGGATCGACGAGGTAAAGAGCGAGCTCGAAGTAAAGCGCGAAATCGACCTTCTTCTCTTCCTGAAAAAGCACGGCTTTCCCTGCCCCGCGCCTTTGGCGGACCGGAAAGGCCGCTACTCGCGCGAATTCGACGGCCGTTCGCTCTCCATGTATCGCTACGTGGACGGACGGCAAATTCCCGCGGAGCGCCTCACCCCGGGCCATCTCGAGCAGGTGGGCCGAGTCCTGGGGGAGCTACACCTGGTCGGCAAGAACTACAAGAAAGGAATCGAAAACCGGTTCAGTTTCGAGAGGGTCGCGGAAATTTATCGCGACGTTCGGGCCCGGCTTCCCCACTACCTCAAAAAAATCATCCGGATCCTGGACGAGGAGGTGGAGTACCTCTCGCACTACCTCGAGGGCAAGCTCCCCAAGGGGATCATCCACGGCGACCTTTTCGCGGACAACCTTCTTTTCAAGGGTGAAAAGGTCGTTGCCGTGCTGGATTTCGAGGCAGCCTCCCGGGGGAAGTTCATTTTCGACCTCGCCACGGCGGTCAACGCGCTCTGCTTCGTGGGCGGCCGCTACGTGCTGAAGAGGTTCGAAGCCCTGATGGCCGGATACGAAGGGCTCCGGACGCTTTCGCTCGCCGAATGGGATGCCTTTCCGAACGAACTTCGCTTTTCGGCCTTTCGGTTCACCGTGACGCGACTTCAGGACTTCTTTTTGCACCCCATGGACGAGCGCGAACGGATCAACAAGGACTTCCAGGAGTTTTTCGACCGGTTGCGTATCCTCCGTCGCGAGCGGGAAGGCGGGATGGAGCCCATGCTGATGGCCATGGCGACGGGGTACGACTACCGCAAGTACCAGAAGGTCAAAGCGGTCGAAAAGCGCGGCCGCTGAACCTTGCCTGAAGACGGCTTTGGGTCCATTTTACGCGCGGGCCCAGGAAAGACCGATGAGCACGGTCGAACTCGAAGACGCCGTTCGGACGATTCTGCGCGCGCTCGGGGAAGACCCGGAGCGGGAAGGGCTCCAGAAAACCCCTTCGCGCGTCGCGCGCTCGCTCGCTTACCTTACGCGGGGCTACCGCGAAGATCCGCGGTCGGTCTTCAACGGCGCGCTTTTCAGCGAAGACTACCAGGAGATGATCGTCCTGCGAGACCTCGATTTCTTCTCGCTCTGCGAACACCACATTTTGCCCTTTTTCGGAAAGGCCTACGTCGCCTACATCCCACGGCACAAGATCGTCGGAATCAGCAAGCTCGCGCGGCTCGTCGAGGTCTACGCCCGGAGGTTGCAGGTGCAGGAGCGGCTCACGACCCAGATCGCCAACATGCTCATGGACGAGCTCGACCCTCTCGGGGTGGGCGTGGTGCTCAAGGCCGAACACCTGTGCATGAGGATGCGAGGGGTCGAGAAACAGAACTCGGTGGTCGTCACGAGCGCGATGCTCGGCGAGTTTCGGACCCACCACGAGACCAGGCAAGAATTCATGACCTTGATCCAAGGCGGAGAGCGCCGCTGAGAATTCGACGGACGTGAAGATCCGGTTCGTTGACTCCCCGGGGCACCAGGTTCGATGGCCGACTCGCTCGGACCGAATTTCGTACCCGGGAGGGGAGGCGGTGTGCGCGTGGCGTCGGGATCGTCGGCCACTCGACGGCCGCAATCGCGCCGGAGCGTAGGAACGGGATGATCAAACATTACCTTCTCGCGCCGGGTCCCACCCCGGTTCCCGAGCGCGTCCTCCAAGCACTCTCCCGCCCCCTTTTCCATCATCGGACGCCGCAATTCACCCGCATTCTCGAGGAGGTCCAGGCGTCGCTGAAGAAGCTTTTCGGGACCGAGCAGGACGTCCTGGTTCTCGCCTCCTCGGGCACGGGAGCCATGGAAGCGGCCGTGACGAACACGCTCTCGCCCGGCGAGCGCGCACTCGTCGTGAACGGCGGCAAGTTCGGGGAGCGGTGGACGAGGATCTGCCAGGCGTACGGAGTCCAGGTCGAAGAGATCCGCGTCGAGTGGGGAAGGGCCGTCGACCCTGCGCTGGTGGAGCAGGCCCTCGAGAAAAACCCGGACATCCGCGCGGTTCTCCTGCAGGCGAGCGAGACCTCGACGACCGTCCTCCACCCCGTCCGCGAGGTCGCCGAGAAAACCCGCCGGCGCGACGTGCTTCTCCTGGTGGACGGGATCACGGCCGTGGGGGTGACGGAGCTACCCATGGACCGCTGGGGCATCGACGTTCTGGTCACCGGGTCGCAGAAGGCGCTCATGCTTCCTCCCGGGCTCGCCTTCGTGGCGTTGAGCGCGCGAGCCTGGAAGAGAGCCGAGTCGGCACGGTTGCCGCGGTTCTACTTCGACCTGGCACGCGAAAGAAAAGCCCTCGCGGAGGGAACGACGGCCTGGACCCCGGCGATTTCCCTCGTCGTCGGGTTGCACGAGGCCCTGACGATGATCGAGGAGGAAGGGCTCGAGAGGGTCTTCGCCCGGCACGAGCGGAACGCGCGTGCGACACGAGCGGCCGCCCGGGCGCTCGGGCTCGAGCTCCTGGCACCGGACCACCCGAGCCCCGCAGCCACGGGCATCTACGTTCCGGGCGGTGTGGACGGGCGGCGGCTGGTTTCGTACCTCCGAGACCGCATGGGCGTCACTTTTGCCGGAGGGCAGGACCGGCTCCGCGGCAAGATCGTCCGGATCGCGCACCTCGGGTACGTAGGGGCCTTCGACGTCGTCGTGGCGGTCGCGGCTCTCGAGATGGCCCTCCGGCACTTCGGGCACCCGATCGAGCTCGGGCGCGGAGTCGCGGCCGCCGAGGAGGTGCTGCTCGAGGCTCTTCCCGAGTAGAGAGGTATGGCGTACCGGGTGCTGGTTTCCGACCGCCTCGCTCCGCAAGGGCTGGAAATCCTCCGCTCCCACCCGGAGATCGAGGTGGACGAGGTCGAGGGACTCGGGCCGAAGGAGTTGGCCGAGCGGATCGAGCCGTACCATGCTCTCGTGGTGCGCAGCGGTACCAAGGTGACGGCCGAGGTGCTCGAAAGGGCGCGCTCGCTACGCGTCATCGGCAGGGCGGGCATCGGCGTGGACAACATCGACGTCGCTGCCGCCACGTCCCGGGGGATCGTGGTCATGAACACGCCCGGGGGGAACAACGTGACGACGGCCGAGCACGCCCTCGCCCTTCTTCTCGCGTCGGCCCGCTCCATTCCGCAAGCGGTCGCCTCCTTGAAGGCAGGGCGTTGGGAACGGGGTCGTTTCGTGGGTACCGAAGTGTGCAACAAAGTCCTCGGCATCGTCGGTCTCGGCAACATCGGAAAACTCGTCGCCGAACGCGCGCAGGGCCTCAAGATGCGCGTGGTCGCCTACGACCCGTACACACCTCCGGAGACCGCGGCCCGTCTCGGGGTCCACCTCTGCGAGCTCGACGAGTTGCTCGCGACCGCGGATTTCATCTCGATCCACACGCCGCTGACCGAGGAGACCCGGGGGCTCATCGGCGAGGAGGCCTTCGCGAAGATGAAGCGAGGGGTCCGGATCGTGAACTGTGCCCGGGGTGGCATCGTGGACGAGGACGCGCTCGCGCGTGCGATTCGCTCCGGTGTGGTCGCGGGTGCGGCACTCGACGTGTTCGCGCAGGAGCCTCCGCCTCCCGACCATCCGCTGCTCCAGCTCGAGCAGGTGATCGCCACGCCGCATCTCGGTGCCGCGACGGACGAGGCTCAGGTGAACGTCGCCGTGGCGGTAGCGAAACAGATCGTCGAATACCTGACCGAGGGCGTCATCCAGAACGCCGTCAACGTGCCCTCGATCAGTGCGGAGTTGCTCGAGGTGCTCTCCCCGTACCTCAGGCTCGGGGAGATCCTCGGGCGCTTCCAGGCGCAGCTCCTCCAGGGAGCCCCCCGCGAGGTCACGGTGGAGTACGCCGGGGAAGTGGCCGAGTACAACGTGGCGCCGATCACCCTTTCCGTCCTTTTCGGTTTTCTCTCGCGGATCGTCGAGAGCGGGACCGTCAACTACGTGAACGCGCCCCACCTCGCGCGAGAGCGGGGCATCGAAGTGCGCGAGGAGAGAACGACGCAGCCCAAGGGTTACCAGAACCTCGTGACGGTGCGGGTCCGCACGACCCGGGAGTCGCACGAGGTCGCGGGCGCGATCTTCGGACGGAACGTAGCCCGTTTGGTCAAGATCGACGGCTTCTACCTCGAAGCCGTGCCCGAAGGGCACATCCTGCTCCTCCACAACCGGGACGTCCCGGGTGTCGTCGGTGCCGTGGGCACGATTCTCGGACGCGCGCAGATCAACATCGCCCGTCTCGAGCTCGGCCGCGAGCAGGTCGGAGGGATGGCGATCTCGCTCGTCCACGTCGACGAGCCCGTGCCGGAAAGCGTGCTGGCCGAGGTGAGACGCCTCCCGCAGGTGGTCTCGGCGCGGCTGATTTCCCTCTGAGGTGCGGGATGCCTGTCGCGGTCGTGGTCGGGGCCCAGTGGGGCGACGAAGGCAAGGGGAAGGTCGTCGACATCTTCACCGAGTACGCGGACGTGGTCGTGCGCTTCCAGGGAGGGAACAACGCCGGACACACGCTGGTGGTAGGGGACGAGCCCCTGGTCCTCCACCTGGTTCCTTCCGGCGTTCTGCGCGAGGGTACCGTGTGCGTGATCGGCAACGGCGTGGTGGTGGACCCGGAGGTCCTCCTCGAGGAAATCGAACGGCTCCAGGCACGCGGTTATCTCGCGGACCTCTCGCGCCTGAAGGTGAGCGACCGGGCGCATCTGATCATGCCCTACCACCGGGCCATCGATCAGGCCCGCGAGCGGCTCCGCGGCGAGGGGATGATCGGTACGACCGGCCGGGGGATCGGGCCGGCCTACGAAGACAAGATGGCACGCGCGGGACTGCGCTTCGCCGACCTCCTCGACGACGAGACGTTCGAGGAGCAGCTCCGGCGCACGCTGCGGGAGAAAAACGCCTACCTGAGTTCGGTCCTGGGCTCGGACGCGCTCGACTTCGAGACGATCCGGGAGCGCTACCTCCGCTACCGCGAGAAGCTCGCGGGGCTCGTCACCGACACGAGCGCCTACCTCGATCGGGTGCTGCGGCAGGGCAAACGGGTTCTTTTCGAGGGAGCGCAGGGCACGATGCTCGACGTCGACCACGGGACGTACCCCTTCGTGACCTCCTCGAACACCGTGGCCGCGGCCGCCTGCACCGGAGCCGGCGTGGCTCCGGGCCGGATCACGACCGTGGTGGGGATCGCCAAAGCCTACACCACCCGTGTGGGGTCGGGACCCTTCCCGACGGAATGCCGGGACGAGCTCGGGGAGAGGCTGCGCCGCGACGGGGACGAATACGGTGCCACGACGGGCCGCCCGCGGCGCTGCGGCTGGTTCGACGCGGTCGTCGTGCGGCAGGCCGTGCGGCTCAACGGGATGACGGCACTCGCGCTCACCAAGCTCGACGTGCTCACGGGCATCGACCCGATTCGCATTTGCGTGGCCTACGAGCACGAGGGACGGCGCTACGAAGAGTTCCCCGCGCGTGCCAGGGTGGTCCGGGAGATGGTGCCGGTCTACGAGGAACACCCCGGCTGGAAAGAACCCATCACCGGCGCAAGGACGCTGGACGAGTTGCCCCGCAACGCCCGGCGTTACATCCAGCGGCTCGAAGAGCTCACGGGAACGCGGGTCATTCTCGTTTCCGTCGGGCCCCGCCGCGAGGAGACGATCCTGCTCGCCAATCCCTTCAGCGTGGACTGAAGCCCCGTTTATCGCCGGAAGGCCCGGAAGCAGGCCCGCAGCTCCTGGACGAAGAGACCGGGCTGTTCGAAAGCCGCGAAGTGCCCCCCCTTCGGGAGCTCGTTCCAGTACACGAGATTCCGAAAGCGCCGCTCCGCCCAGCGGCGAGAGGTGCGGAGGATTTCTTTCGGAAAGATGCTGCAGCCGGTCGGTGTGTCGACGGGGTCGAGTTTCGGGTTTCGGAAGCTCTCCCAGTAAAGTCGAGCCGACGAGGCGGCGCTGCGGGTGACCCAGTAGAGCATGACGTTGTCGAGAAGGTCGTCGCGCGAGATCACGTTCTCGGGATGCCCCCCCGAGTCCGTCCACGCCCAGAATTTCTCGAGAATCCACGCGGCCTGTCCGGCGGGCGAGTCGACGAGCGCGTAACCGAGGGTCTGCGGGCGCGTGCTCTGCAGTTTCGAGTAGCCCGATTCCCAGTCGTTGTAGTGCTGGAGCGACTCGAGGGCCGCTTTTTCGAAATCGGTGAGGTCCGACATGGACTCGGGGTCGGGGATCGCCACGGGCATGTTCAGGTGGATCGCCACGCAGTGCTCGGGGTCCTCTTGCGCGAGCGCCGTCGTGACCATGGAGCCCCAGTCCCCGCCCTGGGCGACGTAGCGTTCGTAGCCGAGCCGTTCCATGAGAGTGCGCCATGCTCTCGCGATGCGCTCCACGCCCCAGCCGGGCTCCCGCGGCTTGTCGGAGAACGCGTAGCCGGGGAGCGAAGGGGCCACGACGTGGAAGGCGTCGCGCGCGTCGCCACCGTCCCGGGTCGGGTCGACGAGCGGAGGGATCACGCCCAGGAACTCCACGACCGAGCCCGGCCAGCCGTGGGTCAGGAGGAGGGGAAGGGCTCCCTCGTGAGGAGAGCGAACGTGGAGAAAGTGAATCCCGAGCCCGTCGATTTCCGTCCGGAACTGCGGAAACGAGTTGAGCCGGGCCTCGCGTGCCCGCCAGTCGTACCGCTCGGCCCAGTACGCGCAGACCTCCTGCATGTAGGCGAGAGGCACGCCCTGCGACCAGTCGGGGACGACCTCCCGGTCGGGCCAGCGGGTGGCGCGGAGCCTGGACCGGAGGTCCGCGAGCTCTTCCTCGGCGACTTCGACCCTGAACGGCTCGATACTCTTCGTCACGGGTTGCTCCTCCTCGGGGGCCCGACCTTAGCGCGGCGTCGTTCCGGAAAAAAGGCGGCTTTCGTCGCGCGGGGTTTCTTTGTGCTAAAAAAACGGGTGATGGCGTCCACCGCGGCCGGAGCTCGCGAAGAGCTCTTCCTCGAGAAAGAGTTCTACCTCGACGAATTCCGGGGGAAGACGCTCGCTCTCGTCGTGCCCTGGGCTCTTCTCGGGGAAGGGGCGGGCGTGTCGCTCCTCGTGCGACTCGCCCGGGAGCTTTTCGAGAATTCGACCCGGCTTCTTCTTCTGGTGGGGGCGACCGGCGGCGAGGAGCCCCGCGAAATCCTCGAGGGGCTCAGGGGGCGCCCGTGGCCGGGCGCGGAACGGGCCGCGCTACTGTTTCCGCGCGGCGAAACGCCTCCCGAGGCGTTCCGCGTCCTCGAACCGGATCTTCCCGAGGAGTCGCTCCGGGCGCTCTGGTCGGTTCTCGGGGAGACCCGGTTTTCGGTGGCGGTGCTGGGGAGCGAAAGCGGAGAGCTGCCCGGGTGTGCGGTTCGGGTCGCTCGCCGGCTCGGCATTCGGAAGGTCGTTTTCTGCGAGCGAGAAGGGGGCATCCGGACCGCGCAGGGAAGGAAGTTCTCGTTTCTCGACCTCGCCATGCTCGAGGCGCTCTTGCGTCCCGGCGAAGCCGAACAGATGGGGCTCGGCGCCCGCCGGGCCACGCTCGAAGCGGTGCGACTGGCCCTCGAGGAGGGCATCGCGGCCGTCAACCTCTGCTCGCTCGACGGACTCGAGCGGGAACTTTTCACCTACGAAGGCTCGGGAACTCTGTTCACGAAGGAAGACTACTGCCGCGTGGGGCCGCTCGGCATCGACCAGTTCGACGAGGTGCGCAGGCTCGTCGAGCGGGGGCAACGCGAGGGGTTTCTCAAGGAGCGCTCGTCCGAGGAAATCGCGGAAATCCTCTTCCAGGGCTACGGGGCCACGATCGGCGGAAACCATCTCGCCGGGATCTGCGGCCTCCGGACGGAACCCTACGTGGAAGAGAAGGCCGGGGAGGTCGTGGCGCTCTACACGATCACGAGGTTCCACGGGGAAGGGGTGGGCCACAAGCTCCTCGGTTTCGTCGAAAAGGAAGCCAGGAGCCGGGGGCTCGCCTACCTCTTCGCTTGTACGGCTGCCGAGAGGGCCCAGGCGTTCTTCGAGCGCGAGGGCTTCCGGCGAGTCGGACCCGAGGACGTCCCGCGGGCGAAGTGGGAAGGCTACGACGCCGGGCGCAAGCGCAAAGTCGCGGTGTTCCGGAAGGACCTCGTCGCGCGAGGGGAAGGTTGTCCGTGATCGTGGGAATCGACATCGGCGGCTCGACGACGGACGCGGTTTTCCTCGGCGAGGAAGTCGGGGTGGTGAGCGTCGAGGCCAACGATCCCCTTGCCGCGGCCGCGGGCGCGCTGGGGAAGCTCGTGAGCGTCTACGGGAAGAGGCTCTCGGAAATCGAGGCCGTGGCGGCGACGGGGGGTGGGGCCCGGCGGCTCGGGAGCGAACTTCTCGGCATCCCCGTCCGCAAGGTGGACGAGATCCGGGCCATCGGCCGCGGAGGAGCGCTGTGCGCGGGTGCCTCCGAAGCACTCGTCGTCTCGATGGGCACGGGTACGGCGCTCGTCTCCGTTCGGGGAAGGGCCATCGAACACGTCGGTGGGACGGGTGTGGGCGGGGGAACGCTTCTCGGGCTCTCGCGGCATCTTCTCCAGGTGAGCCAGCTCGAGACGATCGAGCGGCTCGCCGCACGCGGGGACCTCTCCCGGGTGGACCTCACGGTGGGAGACATCACCGGCGGCCCCGTCGGGAACCTTCCGGCCGAAGCTACGGCGAGCAACTTCGGCAAGATCGCCGCCGACGCGAGTCCGGAAGACAAGGCGCGCGCCCTCGTGAACATGGTCGCCGAGGTGATCCTCTCCCTGAGCGTGCTCGGTGCCCGTGCTTTCGGGCACTCGCGCATCGTGCTCACCGGAAAGCTTCTCCGCGTGCGTCCCGTCGTCGAACGCCTGCGATCCACGCAGGCACTGCTCTCCTGGGATTTCGTGATCCCGCCACACGCCGAGTTCGCGACGGCCATCGGGGCCGCGCAAAGCCTCGCCGAAGAAGAAGACGCGCCGAGCGGCGGATAGGGAGCGCCCGACGGTGAGGGAAGGAAAGGTCCGACTCGACCGCTGGCTCTGGGCTGCACGGTTTTTCCGCACGCGGTCGGAAGCGGCGGATGCCGTCGAGGGCGGCAAGGTCCGCTGCGACGGGGCGCGGACGAAGCCCGGCAAAGCCAGTCGCCGTGGGAGACGTGCTCGAGATCCGCCGCGGCGAGGACGTGTGGACCGTGGTCGTCCGCGGCCTCGCCGTGCGGCGAGGGCCCGCCAGCGAGGCCGCGGCACTCTACGAGGAAACGCCCGAGAGCCTCGAGCGCCGCGAGCGGGCCGCCTCGGAACGGCGCGAACGACGGGAGCTCGCCGCGCTCAGGGCCGCGGGTCGCCCCACGAAAAAAGAACGGCGGGATCTTCGCCGGCTGCGCGAGCGCTGGAGCCGAGAGTTCACTCGGGGGTCACGTAGGCGACCGTCGCGGCCCCGTCGACGAGGAACGTCGCGCCGCTCACGTACGAGGACTCGTCCGAGGCGAGAAAAAGAGCGGCCCGGGCCACTTCTTCTGCCTCCGCGAGACGTCCCATCGGTAGATGCACGAGCCGGCGCGCCCGCGCCTCGGGGTCGCGCAGGAGTTCGGCGAGGAGCGGCGTGCGGACGGGTCCCGGGCAGAGAGCATTGGCCCGGATGTTGCGCCGCGCGAACTCGACCGCGATCTCGCGGGTCAACGAAAGTACCGCGCCCTTCGACGCCGTGTAGGCGATCTGCGAGGTCGCCGACCCCATCACGGCGACGAAGCTCGCCGTGTTGACGATGGAACCACCTCCCGAGCGCAAGAGCGCCGGGATCCCGTGCTTGCAGCCGAGGAACACGCCCTTCAGGTTCACGGCGAGCACGCGGTCGAAGACTTCCTCGGGAGTGTCGAGCACCGAGCCGTCTTCGGCGGGAAAGATGCCCGCGTTGTTGAAGAGCACGTCGAGCCGCCCGTAGGTGCTCTCGGCGAACTCGACCATGGCACGGGCGTCCTGCGCGCGGCTTACGTCCGCCCGGAAAAACGCGGCGCGTCCTCCCGAACCCTGGATCTCCCGAACCAGCGCCTCGCCTCTTGCTTCGTCCAGGTCGACCGCGACGACCGAAGCGCCTTCACGGGCGAAAAGGCGCACCGACGCGCTCCCGATTCCGCCCGCGGCGCCCGTGACGAGCGCTACCTTGTTCTCGAGCCGCCCGGCCACGGGACCACGAAGCCCGACGGCGCGAAAAAAAGCAAGGCGCCGCTACCGGCGGCGGGCGGCCGAGCAGAACTCGAGGAAGAGTTTCCTCTGGCTCTCGTCGTCGAGCTGCATTTCGGGGTGCCATTGCACGGCGAGTGCCCAGGGGTGGTCCTCGACCTCGAACGCTTCGACGAGGCCGTCCTCCGACCAGGCGACGGGCCGGAGTCCTCGGCCCACTTTGTCGATGGCCTGATGGTGCCAGGATACGACGTCGAGTTCCTCGCGGCCCACGATGCGGGCGATCCGGCTCTCCGGTGCGAGGCGAACAGGGTGGCGGGTCGGACGCCGCGGCGGGAGGCGGTGGACCACTTCGCGTCCGACACGGTCGGGTATGTCGACGTGGAGCGTACCGCCCCGCAGCACGTTCAGCACCTGCATGCCCCGGCAAATGCAGAGAACGGGGACTTTTCGCTCGAGGGCCGACCGCAAAAGCTCGAGTTCGAAGGCGTCCCGCTCGGGATGGACCTTGTAGACCTCGGGGTGGTCGTCCCCACCGTAACGGGCCGGCTCGAGGTCTCCGCCTCCGGCGAGCACGAGGCCGTCGAGCGCTTCGAGGACCTCCGACGGCCGATCCCATGCGGGCGGGAGTACGAGGGGAATGCCGCCGCCGAGGCGGACCGCGTCGACGTAGCCTTCGGGAAGGCTGAAGGCCCCCTCTTCTCTCGGATAGGAGGTGATTCCGATCCGGGGCCTGCGATCCACGGCGTGCCTAGGTGTGGTGTCCAAACACGTTGTGTCGTGTGGGGAGAGCTCGAAGGCCACCCGGGGTCCCTATGGACAATAGGGTTGGAGGAACAAACTCCACTCCAGAGGAGGACCCCGAATGACAATTCATTGTAACGCAAAGCTGGCACCGAATGGTAGGGTGGCCAGGATCCGGCGACTGCAGGAGGGCTGGTCGGTCGGGCGGGTGGCAAGGGCCTTCCACCTGAGCGAGACCACCGTGCGCAAGTGGCACAGGCGCTACCGGGAGGAAAGCCCTTCGGGTCTCTGCGACCGCTCCTCGCGCCCGAGCCGGCTGCGGAGCCCGGTTCCCCAGGAGCGGATCCCCCAGATCGTGGCCCTGCGCCTGCGGACCCGTCGCACCCCAGCGCTCTGGCCGTGGCTTCGGTACTACAACGAACGACGACCTCATCGCTCCCTGGGAATGACCCCTCCCCTAACTGTCCTTACGCTCGGGACCCGAAACAGCGTGTGTGGATCCCGCACCTAGCCCTGCTGGCGGGCAGCAAGGCGGAGCGAGAGGGCGTGGATTCCCAAGGCGGCCAGCAGCGTCACCAAGAGTACCTTGCGGCCCCAGCCCGTTGCCGGCATCGGTGCCGCGCAACGCACGCTCGTCGCGCAGTCCGGGTCGGCACAGTCGGTGCGCCCATCGGAGTCGTTGTCTGACCCGTCGCTGCAGGCACGGTCGCCCGTATCGTCTTCTATCCGTCGGAATTCGTAAGCCCCCGCGTCGCACTGGCCGCCTGCGGGTTGCGGTCGGGAGATGCCGCGCTGGTCGGTCGAGATCGTATTCCCGCTCGTGTCGGTGCAGTCCGTGACGGCGTCGATGGCGGCGCTGCCCGCCAAGAGCGCGTGGGTTTGGGTCGGACCGCCGTTATTCTCCAGCGGGCCGAGCGTGGGGTCTTGATTGATACCGGGGCAAGTCGCGTCCGGCCAACTCAGGTTCCCCCCACCATCGGTGATCGTGCCCGAGCAATTCCCACCGCTCGGGCTGTTGGCAACGATGGTGTTCTTGAGCGTCAGCGTGCCTTCGTTGCGGATGCCGCCGCCTGTGGTCGGCGCGTTGTTGCCGGAGAAGGTACTGTTGATGATTGTCAGCGTGCCAACGTTCAGGATGCCGGCGCCTCGCACGCCCTTGTTGTCAGAGAAAGTGCTATTGATGACGCTCGCCCAGCCAGCGTTGAAGATGCCGCCGCCGCCGCCGACAAGGGCAATAAAATCGCCCGCCACATTCCCGGAGAGCGTGGCGCTCATGATCGTGAGCGTACCGTCGTTGCGGATGCCGCCGCCGAAGTCGGCGCTCCCTTCGGCGATGGACAGGTTGCGCAGGGTGAGGTCCGCGCCGGAATTAACACGCATCACCAGCACACTGTTGTTCCCGCTGATGGTGATGGTCTGGCCACTGCCGTCAATCGTGAGCTTGCCCGCCGTGCCCGCATCTGCGATGTCCGGCAGCGTCGAGCCGAGCACGATCGTCCCGCTCACGCTGAAGGTGATGGTGTCGTCGCCATTGCTCGGTGAGCCAGCGCAGTCAGTATCCGGCCCGTCGTTCGCTTCTTGAATCGCTTCGCGCAGGGAGCACTGGTTGTCAGTGTTGTCGAGGAAGTCCGCCGTCGTGGTCACGACGTAGTCTGCCCCGAACGCCGACAGCGCCCACAGGCTCGCTACCATCCCCACCGACCACACCCGAGCCCGGTACCGTCCCCGCTTCCGTGCCGACACTTTCCGCTCGACCATTGGCAGCCTCCTTTCCGCAGTGCACGGAGGAGGCGCCCTCCGCTCAAGCCAGCGAGCTCGGCCGCGGCATGATCGAGAAGAGATCGGCTCCGCCCGGTCACTGCCTGTCCGACCGGTGTCGTTTCGGCGCCCTACACCACGAACCCAGGAGAAGGTCAAGCCCAGGTTGCACTCCAGTTACGCCACATACGCAATTCTGACCCCTAGCCCGGTTCCCCTAGGTGTGGAGCCCGAACGCGTTGTGTCGGTGGGTAGGGCTTGAAGGCCACCCGGGATCCCCATGGAGAGTGGGTCCACGGAGGCGGGGGTCCTCCGTCACCTGGGCCTCGGGCGACTTTCGCTGCTGGAGACCTCCAAGCCCCCACCGCTACGAGCGCCGAAGGCCCGGCGAGCTCCTCCACTTCGACGTCGAACCCCTCGGCTGCATCGGCAAGGTGGGCCACCGCATCCACGGCGACCGTCGCCAGCGCTCGCGGGGCGTGGGTTTTAGGAGTTCGCGCATGCCACCCGAAACAACGTGTGTGGATCCCACACCTAGGCGCGTTCGAGATAGCGCCGTCGCTCCCAGGAGGTCACGCTTTCCTCGAATTTTCTCTGCTCGGTCCGCGCGAAATGCACGAGGTGCTCGACCACCTCCGGCCCGAACGCCTCGCGGAAGAGCGCGGAAGCCCTCGAATTCGGCGATGGCTTCGGGAAGACTCGTGGGCACCGAGGGCAGATCCTCCGCCCGGTAGGCGTCGCCCCGAAAGGCGGGGGGCGGTTCGATCTTGCGGGCGATCCCGTCGAGACCCGCCGCCAACGTGGCCGCGTAGGCGAGGTAGGGGTTCGCGTCGGCTCCGGGGATTCGGCATTCGATGCGGCGCGAGGCTCCCCGTCCGACGACGCGGAAGCCCACCGTACGGTTGTCGTGGGCCCAGGCGATCTTGGTCGGGGCGAAAGAGCCCGCGCGAAAGCGCTTGTAGGAGTTCACGTACGGCGCGAAGAGAAGCGTGGCCGCGCGCGCGTGACGGAGGAGGCCCCCGAGCCACCAGCGGAAGGTGTCGGTCGGCCCCGAGCCGGATCCGTCGGAGGCGAAAAGGGGTCGGAGGTCCGCGGCCGACCAGAGGCTCGCATGCAGGTGCATGGAGTTCCCCGCGAGACGGTCGTCGAACTTCGCCATGAAGGTCACGGCGAGGCCCTGCCGTGCTGCGATTTCCTTGGCCGCGTGTTTGTAGACGACGTGCCGGTCGGCCATCTCGAGGAACTCCGTGTAGCGCAGGTTGATTTCGTGCTGCCCGGGACCCCACTCGCCCTTCGAGAACTCCACCGGTACGCCCGAGCTTTCCATGTGACGGCGGATGGCTCCGACGAGCGGCTCGGCCTTGGTCCCCTGCAGGATGTGGTAGTCCTCGACGTACCACCCGAAGGGTTCGAGGTTGTCGAAGCCCTTCTCGCGGGCCGACTCGTAGGTTTCGCGCAGGAGGAAGAATTCGAGCTCCGAGCCGCCCATGGCCACGTAGCCCGCCGCCCGCGCGCGTTCGACCTGCCTGCGCAGGATGGTGCGCGGAGCCACGGCGACGAGGTCGCCGGTCCTTTCGTCGTGGACGTCGCAGAGAACGAGCGCCGTCCGCTCGAGCCAAGCGGCCCGCCGGAGCGTGGAGAGGTCCGGGACGCAGCGGATGTCGCCGTACCCTTTCTCCCACGACGCGAACCGGTACCCCGGTACGGGGTCCATTTCCATGTCGCAGGCGAGGAGGTAGTCGCAGGCGTGCATGCCGTGCTCGAGGACTTCTTCGCAGAAAAAGCGCCCCGTGATTCTCTTTCCCACGAGCCGCCCGTAGAGGTCGGGGAAGACGGCGAGCACGGTGTCGATCTCCCCCTGACGCACCAGTGCCCGGAGCTCGTCGACGCCGAGCATGCCCGGAACTTGCGCCTTCACGGCGCGCTCCTCTACCACGGCCCGCTTCGGGTCCGCAAACGTGCGGCGGGTTGACACGAGACGCTCCCGGTCGACACATTGGCCCCGGACTTCTCGGAGGAGATGGGGATGAAGACGTTTCCCGAGGGCTTTCTCTGGGGTGCCGCGACGGCCGCGTACCAGATCGAGGGGGCTTGGAACGAGGACGGCAAGGGGCCCTCGATCTGGGACACGTTCTCGCACACCCCCGGCAAGATTTTCGAGAACCAGACAGGGGACGTGGCCTGCGACCACTACCACCGCTACCGGGAGGACGTGGCTCTCATGGCGGAGCTCGGCCTCGGTGCCTACCGGTTCTCGATTTCCTGGCCGCGCGTGCTGCCCGAGGGAAAGGGTGCAGTGAACCGCAAGGGCCTCGACTTCTACCAGAGGCTCGTCGACGAGCTTCTCGAGCACGACATCCGTCCCTTCGTCACGCTCTACCACTGGGATCTCCCGCAGGCGCTCGAAGACCGGGGCGGGTGGGACAGCCCCGACACGCCGAAGGCGTTCGGGGAATACGCCGAGGTGGTCGGCAAGGCGCTCGGCGATCGCGTGAAGGACTGGATCACGCTGAACGAGCCCATGGCCGTCGTGACGGCGGGGTACGTCTTCGGCATCCACGCTCCGGGAAAACAGGACGTGGAGCTCGCCTACCGCGTTTCCCACCGCTTGAACCTCGCGCACGGCGAAGCGGTTCGCGCGCTCCGCGCCACGGTGCGCGGTTCCCACGTCGGAATCACGCACGTCTCGATGCCGGTCTATCCCGCCACGGACTCGCCGGCGGACCTCGAGGCGGCGCGGCGCTTCGACGGGTTCGTGAACCGGTGGTTCTGGGACCCCACCCTGCTCGGTCGCTACCCCGAGGACGTGCTCGAGCGGCTCGGTCGTCTCGCGCCGAGGATCGACGCGGCCGATCTCGAGCGCATCGCCCCGCCGATCGATTTTTTCGGCCACAACAGCTACACGCGCGCCGTCGTGAGGGACGACCCGAACGTTCCCGTGACCGGCGTGGCGCAGGTGCCACAGGAAGGGAAACCCCACACCGAAATGGGCTGGGAGATCTACCCCGACCACCTGTACGACGCGCTCGTCCGGATCACGCGCGATTACGGGGCCCCGGAGATCGTCGTCACGGAAAACGGGGCGGCTTTCGCCGACGAGCTTCGCGGGGGCAAGGTGGACGACCCGAGGCGGGTCGAGTACCTCCGCGCGCATCTGGAGGCGGCGCACCGGGCGATCGAAGAGGGAGTGCGGCTCCGCGGTTATTTCGTCTGGTCGCTGCTCGACAACTTCGAGTGGTCTTTCGGGTTCTCGAAGCGGTTCGGTATCGTCTACGTCGACTACCCGACACAGAAGCGGATCGTGAAGACGAGCGGGCGTTTCTACTCCGAGGTCGCCCGCTCGAACGCGATCCCTTGAGTGCGAGAAAACCGTGCCGCCTCGGTCGGCGGGTTGCGTGGTGACACGGGAGACCGAACGGGGGCTCGAAGTGCTGCTCGTCCATCCGCGAGGTGCCACCTTCCGCCGCCCGCTTTTCGGCATCCCCAAGGGTCTCGTCGAAGAAGGCGAGGACGACGAGGCGGCGGCGGTGCGCGAGACGTTGGAAGAAACGGGCCTGCGCGTGCGGGTGCGTGCCGACCTGGGCACGGTCCGGCAGAAATCCGGGAAGGTCGTCCACGCCTTCTGGGCCGAGGTGGCGCCGGAAAGCGCGGGCGACATCGACGACGCGGGCCGATGCCTGCACGCCGACCGGGAGAACGACGTCTGCCGCTTCTATCCGGTCGAGAAGGCTCGCGAGCTCATGATCCCCGAGCAGCGGGCCTTTCTCGAGAGACTCCGCGCATACGCGTCCGAGAAAACCCGGTAGGAAGTTACATCGCCGGCTTCGTCGCCTGCGCGCTCGGTCGTTCGAGCATGCGCTCCACCCAGGCGGCGACGCCCGGCGGCGGCTCGATTTCCATGAGCGGGAAGAACTGGACGAAGGGCGTGTAGCACACCTCGACGAGCGTGTAGCGGTCGGCGACCATCCAGGTCTTCCCGCGGATCTGAGTTTCGAGAATTTCGAGGTGCCGCTCGATTTCTTTTTTGGCCTGCGCCATCGCGTTCTCGTCCCAACGTTCGCGGGGGAGAAAGCGCTTCGGAAAGATGATCGTGCCCGTCTGGCGCGTGAGCTGGAGGTCGCAGAGCTTCATGTGCATGGCGACGAGCGCCCGACCCCTCGGGTCCGGAGGTACGAGAGGCGGATCGGGGTGGGTCGCCTCGAGGTACTCGAGAATGGCGGTGGATTCGTACAGGACGAAACCGTCCTCGACGAGCGTGGGCACGCGCCCGTAAGGGTTGAGAGCCAGATACTCGGGGCTCCGGTGCGCTCGCTTGGCCATGTCGACCTCGACGAGCTCCGCCTCGATTCCCTTCTCGAGGAGCGCGATGCGAACGCGGCGCGCGAACGTCGAAAGGGGGTGGTGGTAGATCTCGAGCATGGTCGTTTCTCCTATGGAAGCAGAAAGCCTCCGCGGAAACGGAAACTCTCGTCGAACGTGGCCCCCGACCCCTACCACGAAGCGCTCGGAAGGGAAAAGTCTCGGTAGTGCGAGGAGATTTCGGGCTCCGCGAATCTCCCGCCGAAAACCGTTCGAAGTACCGGCCCGTACAACGGGAAAATCGTCCGCCGTTCTCGGCCCTCTGGAAGCCGTGCGAGGGAACGTGCTAGGAACTTCCGCGGCGTGTCGGGGGTTCAGGGAGTCGATGGAAACGCAGAGCCAGGCGGCCCCGGGGATTCCGGTCGTTCCCCGTTTCGACTCGGTTCTCCGCGAGCACGGACTCGGACCGCTGCGGCGCGCCCGGGTCCGCACGCTCCAGGTGAACGTCGGCAAGCTCTGCAACCAGGCTTGCCACCACTGCCACGTGGACGCGGGCCCCAGGAGGACCGAAGTGATGTCGCGCCCTGTGGCCGAGCGGGTCGTCGAGCTTCTCGGGGCCGATCGCGGCGTGGAAACCCTGGACGTCACGGGCGGGGCACCGGAGCTCAACCCGAACTTTCCCTTTCTCGTCGAGGAGGCGCGCAAGCTCGGCCGTCGCGTCATCGACCGCTGTAACCTGACCGTGCTTTTCGAGCCGGGGATGGAGTGGCTGCCCGAGTTTTTCGTTCGCCACCAGGTGGAACTCGTCTGCTCCCTTCCGTGCTACACGGCCGAGAACGTCGACCGGCAGAGGGGACACGGGGTTTTCGACCGGAGCATCGCGGCGCTGCGGCTGCTCAACCGCATGGGCTACGGGCTCGAGGGGTCGCCGCTCGCCCTCGACCTGGTCTACAACCCCCTCGGGGCCTTTCTGCCCCCGCCGCAAAAAGAGCTCGAAGCTCGCTACCGGGAGGAGCTCCGGCGACTTTTCGGTATCGAGTTCCGCCGGCTCCTTACGATCACGAACATGCCCATCCGGCGCTTCGCCCAGCAGCTCCACCGCTGGGGCCGCTACGACGAATACATGGGACTCCTCGTGAACCACTTCAACCCGGTGACGGTCGAGGGCCTCATGTGCCGCACGCTCGTGAGCGTCGACTGGGAAGGTCGTCTTTACGACTGCGACTTCAACCAGATGCTCGAGCTACCGCTCGCGTTCCGCGGCCGGCCCGTCACCGTGTGGGACGTGGACGACTTCTCCGAGTTCGAAGGCCGGCTCGTCACCGTGGCCGAGCACTGCTTCGGGTGCACGGCGGGTGCGGGCTCGAGCTGCGGCGGCGCGCTGGCCTGAAACGCGGAGAGGCACCACCGAACCCGGGGCAGGCACCACCCACGGGAGCCTCGCTGCCCCGTCGGGAAGCCGGGTGCCCGTTTTGCCGAACCGTACTCGGAGGCAGTCACGGACGGCGTCCCGGTTACCACGGACTGTGCGGGCTCGCCAGGAGAGCTCCCGCGCAGCCCTCGGGAAGCTCGAGTCGCAGAGGCGAGAAGCCTCGCCGCGCGTGAACCACGCGCCGACCGTCGAGCCGCTGCACGAGGCGGAGTTCGAGAGCGAGTCCTTCCCGGCCGGACGGCGCTCGGAGTTTTTTCCGGAACCGCAGGGTTTTTTGCGGGCCCAGGTTTTTCGGCAAGGGGAGAAAGCCGCTCTCGGCCCCGCGGCGGACCGGATACTGGCCGTAGAGGGGATGGGTCGCCTCGGCTTTTTCGACCCAGCGGTAGAGGAGCCCCACGTCGAGAAAAGCGAAGTCGGAAAAGGCGGGCCAGGTCGTCTCGCACAGGTTTTCGATCTCGATCTCGAGCTCGACCGCACACCCGCCGAGAAGTTCGCGCGCGGACCTTCCCGTCGCCCGCAGTGCGTGTGCGAGCTCGGGTGGCTCGAGGGGTCGCAGGAGCGCAGGACTTTCCCGATTCCAGGTCGAGCGGAGGAGCGGAAGGAGATCGAATCCGTGCCAACCGCTCCGGAAAGCGCGCAGGATCTGGGGATCCTGGAGGGACCACACCCGCGCGGGATCGCGTTGGACGGGAACCGGCTCCCGGTTCCAGGAGCCGTCGTCGCACCAGACGCCGAGAGCCTGGACGAGCACTCCCCAGAGAGCCAGAGCCACGACGGCTCGGCGCATCCGGGCGCGAGTCACGAGCCCTTGCGCTGCCGGAAGGGAAAGAAGCGCGAGCCCGGGGAGAACGTCCGTGAAAAAACGCGGGCCGTAGGTCCAGCCCGCCCACCATTTTTTCCAGAAGAGAAGGGGAAGAACGTAGAGCGCGCAGCCCAGGGCCAGAGGCCCTCCCCAGGGAGGAAGGAGGCGCCGGTATCGGCCCGCGACGGCCAAGAGGGTGAGGACAGTGACGGGCGTGTAGACGAAAAGCCCCCGGTTGGGGCTCAGGAGAAGGGCCGGCAGGACGAGAGGATCGGGCAGGACGAGCGCTTGCCGTAAAGGGTATCCTCCCGTGGGCGCGCCGGTCGCGTGCCGGTTGTAGGCGAGAAGAAGTGGCGCGAGCAGCGAGGGAAACAAAAGGAACCAGCCGAGGAGATCCCTGCGCGTGCGGGCGACGAACCAAACTGCCAGCACGGCAAAGACGGCCATCGTGGGCCTGGCAGCCACGCCGCCCGCGGCGAAAAGACCGGCGAGAAGAAGCCCCCCGCGCGTGGGTCCTCGGACCATGGTCCAGCAAAGTCCGGCCAGGGCGAGTTCGGCTGCCCCGTGTTGCCAGAGCGCCTGGCTCGAGATCGACCAGGTCGAGGTTCCGAAAGCGTAGACGAGGCTCGTGGCCAGGGCCACACGAAGGGAAGCTATCCTCGAGGCGGCGGCGAAAAGCAGCGCCACGGAAAGCGAGGCGAGAAGGGCCGCTCCCACACGCTCGAAGACGAGGGTAGCGACCCGGAAGGCGACTTCTTCGTCCTCGACGCCGTTCCGGACGAGCCAGAGCTGGAGAGGATAGGCGACGGGCAGCAGGAGAACGGGGGTGAGCACCGGGTACTTCGAAAAAACTCTGCCGTCTTCTCCCTCTGCCAGGAAATACGGCAACCCCCGGCGCCGGAGCCAGGGGAACTCGTCGAGGTCGAAGTTCCCTTCGCGGAGGAGGCTGAGGGGGAGGAGGCGCGCCGGGATCGAGTCGTAGGCCCCCATGGGACGCAGGTTCGCGAGGTAGACGAGGAAGGAAAGGGCCGCCAGGGCGGCGGCTACGGGCACGTTCGAAGTCTTCGTTGACTCCCGCACGTGGGTCCTTTAGCTTTTTCGGGGGCCTCGAAGCCAACGGGGAGCCGTTCCGTGAGCCAGGAGCAGACGCGAACGCGGGAGAAGATTCTCGAGACGGCTTCCCGCCTTTTCTCCCGCCTGGGTTACGAAAAGACGTCGCTTTCGCGCGTGGCTCGCGAAGCCAAGGTGAGCAAGGCGCTCATTTTCTGGCACTTCGACACGAAGGAAAAGCTTTTCCGGAGCGCACTCCGGAAAGCGCTCGAGCCCTATTTCGTCAGCGTCGACGAGCTCGAAGGGCTCGACGAGCCCGCGCAGCTCTGTTCGCTCATGGACGATTTCTACGATTTCGTCCGCGACAACCTTTACTCCGTGCGGTTCATCCTGAGCTTGCTGCTCCGAGACCAGAAGGGACCGGGCGAGGTCGTAAACCGCATCGACGACCTCTACGCGGCTTTCCGCCGGGTGATGACGGACGTGATCGAGCGGGGGCAGAGAAAAGGGATTTTCCGGAGCCAGGAGCCCGCGGAGCTCGAGGCTTCCTGGATCATGACGATGCTCGCGGGCCTACTCGTCCACCACTTCGTCTACGGAAGCTCGGCCGAGGACACCGGGGAATTGCTCCGTCACGTCAAGGACGTGGCTCTCGAGCACCTCGGCGCCCGAGCCTGAGCCCCACCCCCGAGGGGCGCCCGAAGGCGCCCCTCGCCGGTGCATCCCGGCCGCCACCCCCCAACCATGGAGAAGGTTCCCGCCACCACGTCCCGACCGCTTCCACCGCCGACCTTCTCCATCTCCGCCACCGTGTCGTCTCGTTCGCTCGCTTCTCCGAAGTCGGCCTCTCGCCGGGGTCTCGCCTACGAGCAACCGCTCGTGGCGCCGCAGTTCAGGCACTTGTAGCAGCTTCCGTTTCTCACCATGAGCGCACCGCAGTCCGGGCAGCTCGGTGCGTCAGCCTGGGGGCTGAACGCCACGAGCTTCGGTTCGGGCGCAGGAGCCGTTCGTGGGGCGAGCTCTCCGGACGGAACCACCTCTCCCTCGATCGCAGGCCCGAGGCCGAGAGCCGCCTTCTGTTCGGGCTTGAGAAAACGCGTACCGAGAAACCGGAAGATGTAGTCCGTGATCGACTTGGCCATGGGGATTTCGGGATTTTTCGTGAACCCCGAGGGCTCGTAGCGCACGTGGCTGAACTTCTGCACGAGCGCTTCGAGAGGCACGCCGTACTGGAGCGCCATGGAAGTGAGGATGCCGATCGTGTCCATGAGGCCCGAGATCGTGCTCCCCTCCTTGGCCATCTTGATGAAGATCTCGCCCGGGGTGCCGTCCTCGAAAAAGCCCACGTGGATGTAGCCCTCGTGACCGGCGATCTCGAACTTGTGCCGGATGGCCTTGCAGTCGGCCGGAAGCCTGCGCCGGACCGGCCGGAAGGTCTGCTCGGGGGCGACCGCTTTTTCTTTCTTGCCGGTGACGAGCGGCTGGACCCGCTTGCAACCGTCGCGGTAGATGGCCACGGCCTTCACGCCGAGCTTCCAAGCGGTCCGGTAGGCCTCCATGATTTCTTCGACCGTGGTTTCCTCGGGCATGTTGATCGTTTTCGAGATGGCGCCCGAGATGAAGGGCTGCACGGCTCCCATCATCCGGAGGTGGCCGAGCGGGTGGATCGAGCGCGTGCCCCGCGCCGGCTTGAAAGCACAGTCGAAGACGGGGAGGTGCTCGGGTTTCAGGTGGGGAGCTCCTTCGATCGTCTCGTGCTCGTCGAGGTACTCGACGATCTCGGCGATTTCCTTGCTTTCGTACCCGAGCCTCCGGAGCGCGCGTGGCACGGTGGAGTTGACGATCTTGAGAACCCCGCCGCCCACGAGCTTTTTGTACTTGACGAGAGCGATGTCGGGCTCGATGCCCGTCGTGTCGCAGTCCATCATGAAGGCGATGGTGCCCGTCGGGGCGAGCACCGTCGCCTGAGAATTCCGGTAGCCGGCTTCTTTTCCGAGCGCGTACGCCTCGTCCCACACCTCGCGGGCGCTCGCGAGGAGCTCGAGCGGCACGTATGCGGAGTCGATCCGGTAGGCGTGGTCCCGGTGCTTGGCGATGACGCGCAACATAGGCTCGCGGTTTTTCGCGAAGCCCTCGAAAGGCCCCAGCGCCTGTGCGATACGCGCCGACTGCGCGTAGGCTTCGCCGGTGAGAAGCGCCGTGACCGCGGCTGCGTACTGCCGCCCCGCTTCGGAGTCGTAGGGAAGGCCGAGCGACATGAGAAGCGCCCCGAGATTCGCGTACCCGAGCCCGAGCTCGCGGAAGGCCCGGGCGTTGCGCGTGATCTCGGGCGTGGGATAGCTCGAGTTGTCGACGATGATGTCCTGGGCCAGGATCATGATGTCGACGGCGTGACGGAAGGCGCGCGTGTCGAACTCCCCGTTTTCGCTCACGAACTTCATCAGGTTGAGGGAGGCGAGGTTGCAGGCCGAGTCGTCGAGGTGCATGTACTCGGAGCAGGGGTTCGAAGCGTTGATGCGGCCCGAGTTCGGGCAGGTGTGCCAGTCGTTGATCGTCGTGTCGAACTGCATGCCCGGGTCGCCGCAGACCCACGTGGCCTCCGCGATCATTCGCAGGAGGTCGCGGGCTCGGTAGGTCTCCGCGACCTCGCCGGTGAGCACGTAACGAGTCTGCCACGTCCCGTCCTCTTCCACGGCCCGCATGAACTCGTCCGGGACGCGGACCGAGTTGTTGGCGTTCTGGAAGAAAACCGAGCCGTAAGCCGGGCCGTCGAGCGACCCGTCGTATCCGGCTTCGATGAGCGCCCAGGCTTTTTTCTCCTCTTCTTCCTTGCAGCGGATGAACTCGACGATGTCCGGGTGGTCGACGTTGAGGATCACCATCTTGGCCGCCCGGCGCGTCTTGCCTCCCGACTTGATCACGCCTGCCGAAGCGTCCGCCGCCTTCATGAAGGAAACCGGCCCCGAAGCCATTCCTCCGCCCGCGAGCTTTTCCTTCGAGGAACGGAGCTTCGAGAGGTTGACGCCGGAGCCCGAGCCACCTTTGAAGATGAGGCCTTCGTTCCTGTACCAGTTCAGGATCGACTCCATCGTGTCTTCGACCGACAGGATGAAGCAGGCCGAGCACTGCGGGCGGGGCTCGATGCCCACGTTGAACCAGACGGGGCTGTTGAACGAGGCCTTCTGTTCGAGGAGAAGATGCGTGAGTTCGGCCGCGAAGGTCTCGGCGTCCTGCGCCGTCTCGAAGTATCCCTGCGCCTCTCCCCACGCGCGGAGCGTGCGTACGACCCGCCCGATGAGCTGTCGGACGCTCGATTCCCGCTCGGGGCTCCCGAGCGGCCCGCGGAAGTATTTCGAGACGACGACGTTGGTCGCGAGCTGCGACCAGGAAGCCGGAACTTCGACGCCCTTCTGTTCGAAGACGACTTCGCCCTTCTCGCCGTGGATCACGGCATCGCGTCGTTCCCAGGTGACTTCGTCGAAGGGATCGACGCCGGGCTTCGTGAAAAACCGGCGGACCGTGAGCTTCCCGCCGGGGCGAGCCGTTTCGACGGCCGGCTCGTAACGCCGTTCCTCCTTTTTCCGGATGGCCTCAGCCATGCACCGCCCCTCCCAACGCAGGTCTCGGGATGCAACCCCTAAGTTCTTGTTTCCGTTGGCTTTTCCTGCCTCTTCCCATCCACGATCTTGTGTACGACGCCTATATGCCCCACAAGATGCTGTGGTGTCAAGGGGGCACTGGAATTTTTTCCGGGGGGCGGAAGAAAAAGGCCGCAGGCCTCTTCCTGAAAGCCTGCGGCCCCGCGGGTCGCCGTGGGTAAGGAGTCGGAAGCAGAGACCGGTCGCTAGATACGGGTGGCCTCGAGCACGTGGATTTCCTGCGTCGTCGGCCCGTTTTGCGCGCTACGCGTTCTTTTCAGGGGGAGGGCAGCGGAGCTCGTCCGGGGCCCCCGCCGCCTCCGTGAAACGTCGAGAGCTTGTCTCTCCGTTGCAGGCGCGCGCCTACTGCAGGCAGGGATCCGGTCCGCCCCCCGCCACGTCGCTCGTCCCGAAGATGTTTCCGCTCCAGGTGTTCGTGCTGCAGCTAGCATTTCCGTCCGACATGTCCGGCCCGGCATTTGCGAGTGCCACATTGCGTTTGATTCGGCAGTTGGCGATGCCGGCTTGGAGACCGATACCCCCTCCGTTGGAGTGCGTTTGGTTGGACTGGATAGTGCAATCGCTACTCCCGATGTTGAGCTCGACGCCGAACCCGGCGTTCCCCACCGCTCTGTTGCGCAGAACTTTCCTCCTGTGTCCTTTTGGGGATGCGCCTCCTACCCGAGTGCGGTCCCGAGTGCGGTGGAAATGCCCCCCTGCCACTTATGGCGTGACGTTTGCCGTCACGATGTGACGGGGCTCCAAGTCTCGGAATTCCCGGGTGAAATTTCGACTTCGTACTTCCGGACACTCTGTTTCGCGCCCGCACGGGTCCTTCTCCGGTGCTCTCGGGCGCAGCCGAGGGTCTCCGGCTCTCGCTCCTTTTTGCCCGCCTGGCCGGCGCTTGGCGGGAACTCCGCTCCGGCTGCGTTTCGAGCCCCGCGAGTAGTCCGAACAGGGCCCCGGGATGGCCGGTCCGACGGCGCTAGGGGCTCCGGGCGGCCGGCAACAGCCCGAGGAAGACGGAGCAGAAGGCAAAGGGTCAGGAGCCCCCAAACCCCTAGGACGGGCGCACGAACCGGCGTAGGCTCGGAGGCGGGGGCCACCGCGATGGCATCGAGTCCTCTCTGCGTAGGCCCGATGACGCTCACGACGCCTGTCGTGGGATCGATCGTAGCCAGGAAATTATCGGTACCGACGAAATCGAGCCCGCTCACCACGGAAGCGAACAGAACACCGGTTCCGGGGTCGAAGTCCATGGCGTTCACGCGTGAAAAACCTTCTGCCGGCGGCAAGAACTCCAGGTCCACCACGACCGTCGCCTCGCCCGTGTTCTGGTCTAGCGTGTGAAGCGCGTTCTCGTTCGCGTGAAAGAGAACCTCCCCGGGCGAAAAGGCGATCCCGTTCCCGCAGCATTCGACGCCCGAGCCGCCGAGAACGAGAGACACCGAACCCGTCGACGGGTCGATCCTGCCCACGGCGTCTTCCGGCTCGAGGTACGCGAAAAGCGCGCCGTCCGAGCGAAACGAAAGATCCGACACGGTGTCCCCGAAGCCGGTGATTTCGACGCCCGTGGGTCCCACCTCGGTGCCTGCACCCGTCGAGGTGTCGACCGTCACGAGTACGTGCGTGTCGGTGCCATCCGATCGCTCGCACGTCGCAAAGAGAGTCCCGGTCGGACCGAAGTCCATGCCGCTGCAGCGCTCGAAGCCGATGGGCCCGACGGGCGTCGCAGCCCCCGTAGCGGGGTCGATACGGTAGAGGGACGCCGGACCGTCTGGCCCGACGTGGGCTGCTCCGTAGATCGTTTGTCCCCGACCGGTCGCCGCGTAAAGGCAGAGAAATGCCCCGAGGAGAAGCGCGCGCCGCAACCGAAAGATGCGAGACCTCCGACTCATGCCTCTTCCTCCTGCTCGCATGCTTCGAGGGTTCCCGGACTTTTCCTCACGGGGCATCTGCGGTCAAGGGAAAGGCTCTCCGCTTTTCCTGGCGGGTGCTCGGCCTCTCGTCCCCCTTTGCCTCGCGAGATCTTTTCGCGCTAGGTAGCCTTTTCAATGGCCCGCCGATCGCGCTCTCGTCCGGAGCCTTTGGCATCGGTCCTGAGAAAGTGCCTGCAGTCGGTCGACCCGAGCGGAGATTTCGACGCGTACCGCCTCTGGTCGTTCTGGGACGAAGTGGTCGGTCCCGGGATCGCCCGGCGCGCGCAGCCGCGGCTCGTGCGGCGCGGGATTCTCCACGTGGGTGTGTCGAGCCATGCGTGGATGCAGGAGCTCGAATTCCACAAAGAAGAGATCCGAGCGCGCCTGAACGAGAGGCTCGGGGCCCCTCTGGTCGAGAAAATCGTCTTCCGGCTCGACTCGGCTCCCTGGCCGGAGCCGGCCGGGGAAAAGCCCGAAACTCCGCGGAAGCCCGTCCCGATGCCCGAGCTGCCGCCGACGGGGGACGAAGAGCTCGACGCTGCTCTGGCGCGAGTGGCCCGGGCTTACGCCCGGAAAAAGGCATCCTCGGAAGACGAGGACGGACCCTGATCTTCGAGGGCCTGTGATCCGGTCTGCACGGCCGCCACAGTTCCCGGTGCCTCCGGAGCGAGGGTGGGGCATTTCCTCGGGCAAATTCCGAAGGACTCGGGGTTCAGCGACCTCCGCGGTGACGCCGGTTCGTCCCTAGCTTGCCTTGACACGCGCCGGACGGGGTGAATAAAGGCTCCTGTGGCCTGGGCGACGTCGGCTTTTCGTCCGGTAGCCGTCCTTCTTCTCTGGGCCGCGCCGCTCTGGGCCGGCCCCGTGATCGTGGGAGGAGACGACCTTTCGGACCACGGCAGTTTCGACGGCTCGTCGAACCAGGGTGGGTGGCTCTACGTGGAGAAAGCCGTCGCGGACATTCTTGCGGGCGTGACGCGACCGGAGAACGACGGGACCATCGCGGCGCTGGGAGCTTCCGCTTCGGCAGAGACGAGCAGGGATCCCGGTGCTGCCATCGGCTCGGCTGCGGCTGCGCTGGGCAAGACCGTTACCTATTACGACGGCGCCGCGGCCATGCAGCAGTCTTTCGACGACCTGGCGGCAGGAAACGTGAACCCCGCGATGATCTGGATCGCCGGGGAGAACGACGACGAGCCGAACAGCCTCGATGCGTCGGAGGCTTCGGTACTTGCCGCGAACGCGGCTGCCATCGCGGCTTTCGTGAATTCGGGCGGTGGTCTCATGTCGCACGGTTGCGAGCAGCGACGACACGTGTCAGACGGGAGCATACGACTGGCTTTCGACGCTCCTGCCGGGCCTCCAGGTACAGGCCGGGTGCGAGAACGAGGGCGCCACGCTCACTCCTGCGGGCCAGGCTGCGTTCCCGGGTCTCGACGATTCCGACATCGACGAGAACGCGGGCGGGGAGTGCCACGACCACTTCACGGGGAATTTGGGCACCTTGCAGGTCCTCGCACGCGACGGAGAAGGTCGCCCGTTCATCCTCGGAGGGGGCATTGGAACCCGCATCGGCCCGGGGGCAGCACCGGTGCCCGCGCTGGGAGGCGTGGGGCTTGTGCTGCTCGTCCTCTGGTTCTGGCGCATGGGCCTCGCATCGCGGCGACGGGTTTTCTGAGCAGCGCACGGATCGGGGACCGACCGGCCCGACAGGCTGATCGAGACACCCGTTCTCGCCGCCTGCTGCCACGTCGCTCGAACGGAACGTATCGTTCTTCCAGCGGTTGCTTCCGCAGTCGGGGTTGAGGTCCACGACGTCCGTCCCGTCGTTGACAAGGGAGAAGTTGTTGCGGATTCGGTTTTCGGACTCGCCTGCGTCGACCTGGATCCCGGCTTGCTGGTTTCCGACCATCACGTTACGCACCACTCCGACGTTGCTTTCCTGGAGGTCGAGTCCGGTCTTTCCGTTTTCCGCGAAGACGTTGCGGTAGACCCTCGCTCCGCCCCGCTTCGCATCGTCGCCGCCCAGTTCGAAGCCGTCACCTCCGTTGCCGACGCTCATGTTGCGCGAGAAGCGGAGGTCCCGGCTGCCGGTCGAGCCAAAGAGGGGCCCCGAAGAAGGATCGAGCTTCGTGCGAAATCCGTCACCGGTGTTCCGCGACGCGATATTTTCCGTCCACCGGTTTTTCTTGCCCAGCCAGAGGAAGCCGTCTCCGCCGTTACCCGTGGCGACGTTCCTTCGCATCACCGAAGAGCTGAGCCCTCCCATGAAATCGAACCCCTGGCCACCGTTGTCGAGAGCGAGGTTGCTCGTATAGCGGCTCCCCATCTGGTTGAATCCCTGGTCCTGACCGAAACCCGGACCCGCGTTCGACTTGGCCACGCAATGCTCGACTCGGAGCTTGTTGGCATCCTGGACCCAGAAGCCGGCCTGGTTCGAGCTGGAGACGACTCCCACCACTCGGTGTCGCACGTTTCGCGTTCCTGCCCCGGTGCTGGTGAGGACCACACCTCGGTCGCATCCGGTCACTTCTCCGGATTGGATGCTCGCCGCAATTCCAACCACAACGATGCCGTCGTTCCCGCCGTCTTTGCACCGGATGCTGAAGCCCCCGAGGTCGACGCGTGCCGGACCGACCACCGTGAGGGCGGGTTCTGTCTCGCACTCTTCGTTGACGATCGAGTCGCTCTGCACCAGGGTGACGCTCCCGGTGATCGTATCTCCGCAGCTCACGGCCCGCGCCGCGGCCGGGAACGTGACAAGGAAAGCCAGAAGGGAAATTCTGGCGAGAAAGGCCTTCCGAAAAAACGCCTTCACGTATCGAGACATGGGTTCCTCCTTTTCTCCCGGGGCCTGCCGAGCCCGGGAGGTTGCGTCGCAATTCGACGGCTGATTCGCATCACGCCTATCCTCGAACTCCGCCGGCCTGGATTCCGAGCTTCGCAGGATTCCCGCACGGCGCCCGCACTCTCTCCTCCTCCAAGTTTTTCGGCGGACGGTTCCGTAGAGGGTGCTGGCGGTCGCTCCCCGGCTCGCAGGAAAACGGCCGGATCCATCGCTGTCCTGCGGCACCGGGGGGCATGATTGGCAGGGCCTGCGCGAGAAGCGCGAAACCGAGAGCCCCCGCAAGGGCCCACGCCATTCTCTTCCACGTCATCGGAGTTCCCTTCCCGACTCTCGCTCCCAAGTGCGTGACAAATGGCGTCACGTCGTGACGGGGTGGGAAAAGCAAGCCCCGGCGGGGCTCATCGGCCGAACCGGCATTCGGGACAAATCCGTGGGCGGTGTCGAGGAGAGTCGGCCGAGGCCCGGTCTCGGGCGGCGCTCGAATCACGAGCGCCACGCAACACCGCGCCTCGGGAGCCCGCGCCTCTACGACTAGAGGTCGATCCACTCCACCTCGCCCGGAACTCGCTCGAGCCAGGCAGCGCTGCCCTCGCAGAGCTTCCCGGGATTCACGACGAGGGTGTCACCTACGACCTGTGTCCCCCGGTGACTCCGGGTTCCTGCGACGACGCAGAGCTCGGGGTGCAGCGTGTGGACGAGCTCTTCCGCGAGCGGGCTTCCAGCGCCGTCGGCGAGCGGACCGGGAGGAGGGTCGGAAAGCATGAGAACCTTGATCGGCTTGTCCGCGTAGAGGAGTCCGCGCAAAAAGTACTGGCTCGTGACCCGGGAGTGACGAATGGGATCGGAGTCCCGGTCCTCGCTTTCCGAGAGCTCGCCGCCGAGCCCTCCGACCACCGTATCGCCGTGCGGGATGGCGCTCGCGTGGGCGAGAAAGACGTGCGCGAAGGTGTTCTCGGCGTTGAGGCCCGCGCGCAGAAACTCGCGGAGCGGCCCGTCACCCGGCCCCGGGATGACGGCGGAGAAACGAGAGGTCTTACCGAGCGCTTCGAAGAAGCTCACGAGGAAGGACGCCCTTTCTTCCGGGGCGAGCTTCGAGTCCAAGATGCCGCCGGCAAAAAGGAGGCTCTCGGCCTTCCGTTCTTCGGCTTCTCGCAGGATGCGGTGAAGCCGGCTTGCGTCCCCGTGTACGCCGGAAAAGAGAAGCACGCGCTTCATGGCAGCTACCTCCTTGCTGCGGATGACCCGTGCTCGGGTTTTGCGGTCGCCTCGGTATTTAAGTCCGCCCGCTCTCTTGGTCCAGCCCCCTGCGTCGCCAGTCCGGCACCTCGATGTGCCAGAGCCGCCCCGCCGGAGGATTTCGGAGCCGCAGCAAGTCGAGCGTCCCTTTCCAGCGTCCGTTCTGGCGTTGCGGAGACCCCGGGGCAACCCGACCTCGCGGCTTTTCGCCCGGCGGGGGTGCAGCTGCGCTAGGAGCCTTCCCGGCGCGCGACGAAAGCGTCCCGCGTAGCCGGTGCTCCGTGGTCCCGGATCTCGACAACCGTCGGGAATCGGGACGAACCTCGGCGTTCCTGCCCGCCGGGCAAGGTATGGCTTGCCCATACAGGAAATTCTGTATAGGATGGGACCGTGAAAACGACCCTGGAAATACAGGATACGCTTCTCCAGCGCGCCAAGCGGCACGCGAAAAAGGCAGGGCGACCGCTACGGGCGATCGTAGAGGAGGGACTCAGGCGTGTACTGTCCGAGCGGCGCCCCTCTCGACGCTATGTCCTTCCGGACGCTAGTGTGGGGGATCCCGACGCTCCGGACCCGCTCGAGGCACTCTCCTGGCAGGATCTCCGCGCCGAGATCTATGGTGAGCCTCCCTCGAGATGATCGCGGTCGACACCAACATCCTCGTTTACGCCCATCGCCGTGAGTCACGACACCACACGCGTGCCGCCGAGCTGCTGCGGTCTCTCGCGGAAGGACCCGATACCTGGGCGATTGCCTGGCCGTGCTTGTACGAGTTCTTCAGCGTCGTGACGAGTCCGCGGATCTGGAGGGACAGAGCTAGCACACCGGACCAGGCCTGGCGGCAGATCGAGGCGTGGACTGCTTCTCCTTCCGTGTGTCTTCTCACCGAAACGGACGACTTCCTCCCGATTTTGGAGGGGTTCGCGCGCCGGCCTCGCGTGCGGGGGCCGGTGGTTCACGATGCTCGTGTAGCGGCGCTCTGCGTTGCACACGGTGTGACCGAGCTGCTAACGGCAGACCGCGACTTCTCCTTGTTTCCCGAACTCCCCGTCCGCAACCCCCTCCGAGCTCGTGAACCCTAGCCCCGCGGGAGGTAGCACGGATTCTCCTTCCGCGGCCGAAGCGAAGGCCGCCGGAGAAGCTTTCTCGGAGCGCGCCGTCGCCCGAATTCACCAGGCCGCGCAGGGGGCGCGGAGCGAGATGGCACAGCGTTCTCGGCAGCCGACTCAGGGCACGAGGCGGGCTTCGGAGACGAATTCCGCCCAGTGGTCGGGGTCCAGTCCGAAAAGCCGCACCGTGTACTCTTCGCCGGGCTCGAGCGGCCGCACGGCCTCGGGGTCGTGGAAGTGCCGGACGATTCCGAGGAGCTGCGGGTAGAGCCACGAGCGTCTCAGGGTCGCGACGCCCGCGGCCACGGGCTGGGTCCGGCCTCCGTCGACCGTGAGAACGTAGAGGGCCGCGTCGGGAGCCGAGTGCCAGAGGAACTCTCCCTGCCGGACGTCGAACTCGAGGAGGTTCCCCACCCTCCGCGTCGGCCGCGAAACGGGTCGAACGTCGACGATCGGGGAGGTCGCCATTTCTCCCGGTCTCTCTGCGATCACGACGACTCGGTAGTCGGAGGCGAGGTGCTTCAAGCGAAACGCTCCGAGTACGCCACCCGCCATGGGCCGCCATCCCACGTCGAGATCGTGGAAGTGCTCGAGCGTGTCGCAGGACCTCTCGGGGGGGAAGCAGGCAAAAAGACGAAACACCCGACTGGCTCCGTCGGGACGGAAGGCGACCGTGACTCCTTCCACGGCTTGGGGGTCGGATGCCTTGCCGCCCCAGGCGAAGGCGAAAAGCGTCTCGGGCAGAATGCGGGGGTAGAGCGAAAGGTCGGGCGGCGCGGCCTTGCCCGTCGTGCAGCCCGCGGCGAGCGCCAGCGTGGCCGCGACCAGGAGAGCGGCAAGCGGCATCTACCGGAAAAGGACCTTGGCGAGCTCCGACCGGTAGCGGTCGGTGAGGGGATGGTCCGAACCGAGAAGCGCGAAGAGGTCCACCATCGCTTTGCGCGCGCCGTCGTCGCGGAATTCGCGGCTCCGACGCACGATCTCGAGATAGTTCTGGAGCGCCTCTTCGTAGAGTCCCGCCCCGGCACACGCCTGCGCGAGTTCGAATCGGGCTTCGAGGTCTTCGGGATTCTCTTCGACTTTTTTCCGAAGCGCCGCGACGTCTCCTCCGCTGCCCTGGCGAACACGAATTTCCGCAGCGAGCCGTTCCGCCCGGTCGTGCACGGGGCCGGGTCCGATACGGCGCAGGAGCGCGAGGGCTTCGTCGTCTTGGCCTCGGGCTACGTGGACGAGGGCGAGACCGAAATGCGCGAGCTCGTTTCGCGGGTCTTTCTCGAGGGCTTCCCGGAGAAGGCGTTCCGCTTCGTCGTGTTTTCCCTCTTCGGCGAGACGGGTCCCCGTTTCCGCGAGCCTGTCGGCTTCGCTCGGGAGAAGCCTCGCGAGGAATTCCCGGACCTGGCTTTCCGGCAGGGCGCCCACGAACTCGGCGACGATCTGTCCGTCCCGGACAGCCACGACGGTGGGAATGCTCTGGATGGCGAACGCCTGGGCGAGCGCCGGGTTTTCGTCGACGTTCACTTTCGCGAGCTCGAAGGCCCCGCCGTGCTCGGCCGCGAGCCGCTCGAGCACGGGGCTCAACGATCGGCACGGCCCGCACCAAGGCGCCCAGAAGTCCACGACGACGGGGACGTGCCGCGACCGTTCGAGGACGGCTTCCGCGAACGTCGCTTCCGTGACGTCGGACACCCAGGGGCTCTTCATGGTGACGACGCAGGCTCTAGCGTGAATGTGTGCCAAACGCAAAAGCCTCTGCTTCTCTCGGAGGTTCGAGCAGCGGGGGAGAGTTGGTACATACCCGGAAGGGTTCGCTCGTGAGCCCGGTGGGCCCCTGGTCCGTCGTCACGGTGAGCTCCACGGGGGCCGTGCAGGTAAAGGGAAACCGCACGACGAGCATCGTCGGCGTCACCGCCACGACCGGTGCGGGCACCCCTCCGATCCGCACGCAGTTGCCCCGCAGGGGCACGCAGCGGTTGCGCCCCTCCACGTCCTCGCAGCGGTCCTCGGCGAAGTGACCGTCGATCACGTTGAAGGCGGAGCCGAAAATGCGCAGCAACTCTCCCTTGCGCCCCTTCGAGGGGGAGACGCCCAGGATCCTGGGCCTTTCGCCGCGGCGATGTGCTTGCGCGGGAGCGACCCGGGTGAACGGGCGGCCGAGGTCGTTCACGTCGAGGCGGAGGATTTCGTCGTGGTCGCAAACGGGGCCCGTGCCGCAGTGTTCCCACTGGTTCCCGACCGCGTCGACCGTCCGGCCCGTCGCGTTCCGGAAGTTCGCATCCACGGGCAGGTTGTTCTGTGTGAAAGCGTTGTCGCCCGGACTCCCGAGCGGTCCTCCGCCGAAGTCGACGGTTCCCGTCCCGAAAACGGCGACACCGTCCGCGCGGTTGCAGACGGCCGAGGTGCCTTCGACGCGCACCGTGGGCCCGACTCCACCTACGTCGTCGACGCGGATGCCCGTGGTTTCGTTGACCGCGGAGTAGTGGTCGCGAATCTCGGCGACCGACGCCCCCCGGACCGACACTCCCGACGCGCCGTTCCGCCGGGTCAGGTTCCCCCAGGCGCGGAGTTCGGAAGGGGCCTCCGCCGATCCTTCGCCGCTCGGATTCACGGCGAGGCCGTTCTGGGCGCTTGCCCCCGCGTTGTCGTCCACGACGTTCAGGTACGCCTGCACGTGTCCGCCGAGCGTCGCCTGGATGCCTCCGTTCCGGTTGTCGTGAATCCAGGACCGCTCGATTCGAGCGAAAGCCCCCGTGGTCACTTTGACGCCCTTGTCGGCGGCCCCGCGGACCTCCGAGTCGCGGACCACGTTGGCCGTCTCGAAGCTCGACCCTGCCCCGTCGTCGACTCCGATACCGTCCGCCGTCGCAGCGCCTTCCACGACGAGCGATTCGAGCAGGTTTCCCCACGCCGAGGGTCCTCGGAGGTTCAAGACGTCGCGCTCGTTTCCCCCGGCGTTGCGCAGCGCGAGTCCGAGGATGTGGTTCCGGGCACCGGTGACGACGAGGGCGGGTATCGGCAAGCCGGCGGCGTCGACGATCCGGTTCCCTCGGGCTCCCGCACCGTCGATCGCGTCGATCGTCACGTCGTCCGTCGCCAGAGGAGGGAGCTGCGACCGGAGAAGGATGACGGTAGGCACCCCGGCCGGAAACACGCCCTCGTCGAACAGGACGAGAGCCGGCTTCGGCGCCTCGGAGATTTCCCCCAGAACCTCGCGGAGGGAGCCGGGCCCTCCGTCCTCCGCCGAAGTCACGAAAAACACGCTCGGAAAGACGCGGAAGCGGAGTCGGTCAGGAAAAACCTCGCCCGCGAGGACGAGGGAAGTCCGGTGCTGTCGCTGCCCGGTCGGAGGGTCCGTGACCTCGAACGTGTGAAGCCAGGGCCCCGGGGCAAGCCCCCCCACGATGGCGCACGGCTCGGCCACGGCTCCGTCGCAACCGACCTCGACGTCGTAACTCGAGGCAAGCCCTCCGGCTTCGCACACCTCTTCGAGGCGGCGGCCCCGGAGCCGCACGACGACGCGGTCCCGCGCCGTGTGGTTCTCCACGTCCAGGGCGAGGCTCCCTCCTGTCTCGGAGCAGACGGTCGGCCCCGGAGTGGGGGTCGCGGTGGCCGTTCCGGTGGGTGCCGGCGAGAAGTGAGGCGTCGCCGTAGGAGACGGGCTATGGCTCGGGGTGGAAGTGGCGGTGGGCGGTGGGAATCGAAGGCGGAGAAGGGCGACGAGGTCCGCGGCCGTCGTTCTTCCGTCGGCGTCGATGTCGCATCCGCTCTCGGGGGCGAACATCGCGGCGATCACGTCGTCGGCCGTCGCGACGGAAATCTCGCAGACGGCCCGAGCCCAGGCCGGAAAAAAGAGGAGCCCCAGCAGCGCTCGCAGGACGGCCGACATTCCGGGAGACACGCGTCCATCCTGCACGCCTCCGAAACTTTCGCAAAGCGCGGATTCGCACCGAAGGCGCTCTCGGAGTATTCTCGGGAACGCGTGAGCGCGAGGTTCGAACGACACCGGGTAGGGACGTCGGCCGGAGACGTCTCCGCGGTCGTGGGAGTGCCAGAAGCGGTCGCTCCGCGTGCTGCCGTCTTTCTCGCCCACGGGGCGGGGAACGACATGGCGAACCCGGTCGTGAGCGTCCCGCACGAGGTTCTCGCCAGGCGGGGCTACCTCTCGGTCAAATTCAACTTTCCCTACAAGGAGCGGGGCGGGACGCGGCCCGATCCGGAAGAAGTTCTCCGCGACGCTTACCGTAGCGTCGCCGGTTTCGTCTCCGAACGCTACCGGCCCGAAGCCGTCGTCCTGGGGGGCAAATCGCTCGGCGGGCGGATGGCCTCGCTGCTCGCGGCGGAGGGCTTTCCGTGCCGGGCTCTCGTCTTTCTCGGCTACCCGCTCCACCCGCCGCGCAAGACCGACCGCCTCCGCACGGCCCACCTTTTCCGCATCGAGGTTCCCATGCTCTTTTTCGCCGGCACGCGGGATTCTCTTTGCGACCTCGAGCTGCTACGGAGGACGCTCGCCCAGCTCCGCGCGCCGACCACGCTCCATGTCGTCGAAGGCGGGGACCACTCCTTTTCGGTGCCCAAACGCTCCGGGCGCACCACGGAGGAGGTTCTCGCGGAAATCGCGGAGAAAACGGCGGAGTTTCTCGAGCAGGTGCTACGCCGAGGAGAATTCGGCTGCCGAGCCGGCGGTGATTCCGGGACTCGAGCAAGGTGAGGAGAAACCGAGATGGCAAAGGACGAAAAGACCCCGAACCCTGTCCGTCACATTTCGATCCAGATGGACCCGCAAAGCGCCGTGGGTGTGTACTCGAACCTCATGATGATCAGCCACCGCAAGGAGGAGTTCATCCTGGACTTCCTCTTCGTGCAGCCCCAGCGTTCTCCGGACGGGCAATCGATCGCGAACCTGCGGGCGCGTGTCATCACGTCCCCCGAGCACATGAAGCGGATTCTCAAGGCCATGGAGGAAAACATCCGCCGCTACGAGGAAACGTTCGGACCGATCCAGGAAGCGACGGACCTCCCCAAGGTGGTCCACTGAGAGGCGGGCCCCGCCCGGGGCCGCGCACCTCCGCTAGCCCTCGGGGGTGGAGCTGTTTCCCCGCTTGCGCGCTCCTCCCTCCACGCCTTGGCCGGGGAGCTCCACGGGTCCGGGCACACGTCTCGGTTCGGGATGAGCGCCGATAGAGCCGGGAACGGGCACCGCGCTGCGCTCGTGCTCGCGCCGTCCGGCGGGCGGGGCACCGGAGCGCTCAGGTCCCCGCGTCTCCGGCGGTCCGGCCCTTGGCTTTCTTTTTTTCTTCCCGGCGCTGGCGGAAGAATTCACGGAGGAGCTGCCTGCACTCCTCGGCGCGAACTCCGGCTCGGATCCGGAAGCGGTGGTTGAGCCGCGCGTGCGCCTCCGCGGGATACACCGACCCCAGGGCTCCGGCTTTGGGTTCGTGACAGCCGAAGACGACTCGGGCCACTCGGGCCTGCACGAGCGCGCCGACGCAGAGGATGCACGGTTCGACCGTGACGTAAAGCGTGGTTCCGGTGAGCCTCGGGTTCCCGAGTTTTCTCGCCGCTCGCCGCAAGGCCACGATTTCCGCGTGGGCCGTCGGGTCGCGGTCCGCGATCGTGCGATTGCGGCCCGAGGCCACGAGCTCGTCGCCCGAGACGAGAACCGCTCCCACGGGAACCTCCCCGGCGCGGGCGGCTCGGCGTGCCAGCGCGAGGGCGCGCGCCATCCACCGGTCGTCCTCCGAGGAGTTGCCCGTACGCGGGCGCTGTGTTTTAAGCGTCGATTTCGGGCGAGCCATGATTCGGGTCGGGGACGAGGTCGTCGTGATGAGTTTTCCCGGTGTGTTTCGCGTCGTCGAGGTCAACGGGAAAGTCCTCACCATCGAGAACGACGCCGGAATCCGAAAGCGCGTCCTCGTGCAGGCGGTCCGCAAGCGAGACGAAAAAGCGCGCCCCCCCGAGGAGGGAGAACCCCCCTCGGCCTGATCTCGTTCCGTTCGTGTTCTTCGGCCCGAGGGCACGGGGTGACCCGTCGCTGCCCCGCGGGCCCAGCGTCGTCTCGCCCGGGCCGGCCGAGCACGACCGTCCGGAGCCGCCGAGCATCCTCGCCCACCCTGCAAGAGGGCGGTCGGGAGATTCGCGGCGGCGCCACGGTCCTCGTCCCCGCGAACTCAAACCCGGTCCCCCTTCGGACCTCGCTGCCGGAGAGCCCGCTCGGCCGCTCGCCGCAGGTCGGGGTCTTCGGCGCCGGCCGCCTCCTCGAGCGCG
This sequence comes from Candidatus Binatia bacterium, assembly GCA_026004195.1. Classification (NCBI taxonomy): domain Bacteria; phylum Candidatus Binatota; class Binatia (SeqCode); species Binatia bacterium. The sequence continues at coordinate 122,938 of BPIQ01000003.1, read as the reverse complement.
ACCCGCGTTTCCGCATCGAGAGCGTGCGTCCGGCCGAGTGCCGACGCCGCGGCACGGCGGAGACGGGGCCGACCTGCGCGCACCACCTCGAGCAGCGCCGCTACGGCTTCCGGCCGGTCCCTCCCCAGGCGTCCGAGGCTCGAAATGGCGGCGAGCGCAACGTTCTCGTCCCGGTCGCGCAGCGCCGCGACGGCGCGCGAGAGGATCTCGGGGCTCGAGGAGCCGAGGTCCCTCAGGCAGTAGAGCGCCATCTTCCGAGCGCCCGGAGATCCCGAGTCGAGGACCTTCACGAGCTCTTCGGTCACGAACGAAAAATTCCGGCCGAGTTCGGTCAGAAGCGCCGAGGCGGCCCATCGGAGGTCCACGTCGGAGCTTCCGAGGGTTTCGAGCAGCACGGGGACGGCCCGCGCGTCGCCGAGAAGTGCGAGTCCGTAGGCGGCCGCCCAGCGCTGCGGCTCGTTCCCGAGGGCGCTCTCGAGAAAGGGGCGGACTTCCACCCCCCTGTCCGCGAGTTCCCGCAGGGTTTCGGCGGCCCGCCGCTGCACCGCTTTTCGCGGGTCGCCGAGCAGGCGAACGATGCGGTCGATTTCCTCGGGGCTCGCTCGCCCTTCTTTTCCGATCCGCTCGAGCTCCTCGAAAAGTTCTTCGGTGCTTCGCATCAGATCCCCGTCCCGGTCGCCTCGAGAAGGAAATCGACGAGGACCTCCGGCCTTCCGATCCCGAGGATGTAGTTTTTCTTTCCCCCGTAGAACGTGCGGACGATGTTTTCGAGCGCCGAACGCTCGAGTGCCGCACCGCGCAAGGCACGCTCGAACGAGAAAAGCCCCTCCGAGTTCGCGATGAAATCGCCCGCGAATTCGGCCTCGCCGAGAATTCGGGGGCCGGAGAGCCGGAAGTAGACCTCGAAGGCCCCGAGCTGCGCCCACCGGATTGCGTGCCCGGGCAGGTCGGGGCGCCGCACGCGTCCGAGAAGCCAGCGCGACTCCGAGTACTCGCGAGCGCGAGCCGCGAGAGCCTCTCGCTCGAGCGTACTCCATGTCCGGCGGACGCAGCGGATCCCGAAGCGCCCTTCGTACCCGACGCAGAGGGCCTCGGCTACCTCCTCGAACGAGGGTGCTCGCCCGAGTACTTCGGAAAGGCTCGTGACGGAGTCGGCTTCGAGAAGTGCGATTTTGACTTCTCCCTCGGGATCGACCGTGTCGAGAAACCGCGGCAGAACGGCGAAGTTCCGGCCCACCGCGAGCACGCACTCGAAGAGAAGGCCGCCGGTCTCCGTTTCCTCGAAGGTCACCATGGCCAGGGGTTTGCCCTCGAGCGTCACGAAATCCCGTCCGGGATAGAAGCCTCGGAGGCCGAGAGTTTCCAGCCCGCCGAGGAGGCCGCGCACGTAGCGGTTCGGAATCTGCTCCGGGGAGAGGAAAAGGGGGTCGTCGGAAAAGAGCGCCGACCGGTGAGGCAAGAGAAACGAGAATCCGACGAAGCCCTCGCCGGACGGGACGGCACGCCCTCCGGTCGCCCGCCGGTGAAGGAGGGGCCCGCGAGCCGAAGTCCCGGCACCCCGCGGAGCGAGATGGTAACGACCCAGGGAGACGACGTCTCCCCCGAAGCTCCAGACGCGGAGTGCCGCACGGCGCCCGGGACCGCGCTCGAGGGAACGCAGGAGGTGGAAGTCGGCGGCGAGACTCCACGCCGGGGTGACGTCGGCCTCGACCACGAAATCCGTCACGATCTCTTCGGGCACGGGACGGCATGCTAGGGGGCCCGAGGGGGCCACACAAGCGGAGGGTTTCGTGGGGTCGGGAGCTGCGATAGGAAAGCGGCGTGCGCGAGCCCGGGGAGCGCTTTTTTCTCGTCGATGGCGGCGTCCGCCTTCGCGCCCTGGAGTGGGGAGGTGGGGGGCCTCGACTCGTCCTTCTCCTCCACGGGGGCTCGGCACACGCGCGCTGGTGGGATTTCTTCGCTTCGAGGTTCGACGAGAACGTTCGCGTAGTCGCTCTCGACCTGCGGGGTCACGGCGAGAGTCACCACACGCCCGGCCGTTACGCGATCGAGGACTATGCGGCCGACGTGAGCGAAGTGCTCCGGAGCCTCGCGCCGCAAAGTGCGGCTCTCGTCGGTCACTCCCTGGGGGGTCTCGTCGCGACCCGTGTCGCGGCCGAGCCGCCCGTACCGCTCGCGGGTCTCGTGCTCGTGGACGCGGGCGTCCGCGGGTGGAAAAAAGGCGAGCGCTTTCTGGAGAAGCTCGCGGGACTTCCCCACCCCGTCTACTCGAGCCCCGAGGAGGCGATCGCCCGCTTTCGCTTTCTGCCCGAAGCCGAGCACGTTCGCCCCGAGATCCGGCGCCACGTCGTGCTGCACGGGATCCGCGCCGCCGGCCCGGGACGGTACGTACCCAAATTCGACCGCGAAGCTCTCGCGGCCGTGGCCCGCGCCGACGTGACCGAGGATCTCCCGCGCATTGCGTGCCCCGTGCTGTTCGTGCGCGGAGCGCGGAGCCCCGTCGTCTCCCGGCGTGCGGTGGCCGATCTCGGGCGGCGGATCCGGCGTCTCGCCGTCGTGGAAATCCCGGACGCGGGTCATCACGTCCTTCTCGAGAATCCCGCGGCCTTCGAGCAGGCCGTCCTCGCTTTTCTCGCGGATCGCTTTGCCTGCCCTTCAGTCTCGCAGGAGAAAGAGGAAGGCGAAAAGGTCCACGAGAAAGTGCGCGAACCACGGGGAGAGGATACCGCCCGAACGCTCTCGCAGCGCACCCGTAGCGAGGCCGAAGAGGAAAGCCAGTGAGACCCCGAGGGGCCCCGAGGGGATTCCTTCCACGTGCGAAGCGCCGAACGCGATCGCCTGGGCCAGAACGCTCGTCGCGCTGCCTACTCCCGACGCCCGGAGACAGGCGAGGAAAAACCCCCGGAACGTGATTTCCTCGATCGCGGCGTTCGCGGCCGCGAGAAGACCCGACGAGAAAGGTTCCCCCGTCCCGGCAACGGGGAGCTTCGGGAGGAACTCCGGGCCGGAGAGACGCAGCCAGGCGGCCGTCGCGACGGAGAAGACGCACCCGAGGGCGGCGGAAATCGCGAGGAGCTTCGCGTCGATTCGGCCCGCGCGCAGCGTTCGCCGGAGCAACGGTCTGGCTTGCGCGAAGGGCAGCGAGAGGAGAAACGTGGCCGAGAGAGCGACGAAGAGTCGGGGAGCACCCAAGCCCGACGCGCCGGGCGCGGGGAGCGTGGAGAAAAGGAGGGAGAAAAGGGCGAGGAGAAGCGAAGCCCGGGCCCGGAGCGCCGCGGCTGCGGCGGAGCAAAGCACGAGACCGAGATAAGCCCAGCCGAGCGTTTCTCCGCGTGCCCCGGCCGCCAGGCAGAAAAGCAGCGTCGAGAGAAGCGAGAGGACGGAGGGAGTCGCGGCGGAAATGGCCGGCTTCCCCAGGTTCGCGCGAAAGGACACGAAAAAGCCCCGGCTACGTCCGACGGTCCTGCCCCTTTTCCCGCGACTCGGCGAGCGCTGCCGTACCGAAGCACGGGAGAGCCGCGGGAGTCCGGCGCTTCCGTCGGCCGGATAGGAACGAGTCCCCCGGACCGGAACCCCTGCGTGGCTGGTGTCGCATGTGGGGTCGCGAAGTGCTAAGGATCGCAGCGATGGCACGGGATCCGCGATCGCAGAGCCGTCTCGTCACCGATGGTCCCGACCGGGCTCCTGCCCGGGCCATGCTCAAGGCCGTGGGCTTCACGGACGAGGACCTCTCGAAGCCCCTCGTCGGCGTCGCGAACACGTGGATCGAAGTCATGCCCTGCAACTTCCACCTTCGCCGACTGGCCGAGAAGGTGAAAGAAGGCATCCGGGCGGCCGGCGGCACGCCCGTCGAGTTCAACACGATCGCCGTCTCGGACGGCATTTCGATGGGCACCCCGGGGATGAAAGCCTCGCTGGTGAGCCGCGAGATCATCGCCGATTCGATCGAGCTTTGCGTGCGAGGGCATCTCTTCGACGCCGTCGTGGCGCTCTCGGGTTGCGACAAGACGATCCCGGGTACGGTCATGGCTCTCGCCCGGCTCGACCTCCCTTCCCTCATGCTTTACGGCGGCACGATTCTGCCCGGACGGCTCGGCGATCGCGACCTCACGATCCAGGACGTGTTCGAAGCCGTGGGCGCCTACCGTGCCGGGAAAATCACGGCGGAAGAGCTCCGGGCGATCGAGAACCACGCCTGCCCCGGCCCCGGAGCTTGCGGCGGACAGTTCACGGCGAACACGATGGCCATGGCCTTCGAGCTTCTCGGCATTTCGCCCATGGGAAGCGCGAGCGTGCCCGCGATGGATTCCCTCAAGGACCGCGTGGCCTTTCGGTGCGGGCAACTCGTCATGGAGCTTCTCCAGCGTGGGCTCACGGCACGACGAGTCATCACGCGCCGGTCGCTCGAGAACGCGATTGCCGGCGTCGTGGCGTCCGGCGGTTCGACGAACGCCGTCTTGCACCTTCTTGCCGTGGCGCACGAGGCGGGGGTCGAGCTTTCGATCGACGACTTCGATCGCGTGAGCTCGAAAACGCCGCTGCTCGCGGACCTCAAGCCCGGTGGCCGCTTCGTGGCCTTCGATCTCTACCGGGCAGGGGGAGTGCGTCTCGTGGCGAAACGGCTTCTCGACGGTGGCTACCTCCATCCCGACGAACTCACGGTGACCGGCCGCACGATCGGCGAGGAAGCGCGCGAGGCGCAGGAAACTCCGGGGCAGGAGGTCGTCCGTCCCCTTTCCGATCCTCTCAAGCCCACCGGCGGACTCGTCATTCTCAGGGGGAACCTCGCCCCCGAGGGTTGCGTCGTGAAGGTGGCCGGACACGAACGGCTCGAGCACCGCGGCCCGGCTCGCGTGTTCGACTGCGAGGAAGACGCCTTCGCGGCCGTCAAGGAGGGTCGGATTCGTCCCGGTGACGTCGTCGTCATCCGGTACGAAGGTCCTCGGGGCGGACCCGGGATGCGCGAGATGCTCGGTGTCACGGCCGCTCTCGTGGGAGAAGGGCTCGGCGAGTCGGTGGCGCTTCTCACCGACGGTCGTTTTTCCGGGGCGACGCACGGACTCATGGCGGGTCACGTGGCCCCGGAAGCCGCTTGCGGGGGGCCGATCGCCGCGGTGCGCGAAGGGGACACGATCCGATTCGACATCCCGTCGAGGCGGCTCGACGTCGAAATCGGTGCCGAGGAGCTCGATCGAAGGCTCCGCGAGTGGCGGCCTCCTCCGCCGCGTTACACGCACGGCGTTTTCGCCAAATACGCGCGCACGGTGTCTTCTGCGTCGCGCGGGGCCGTCACTTCGCCGTAGACTCCGCCTCCTTGCATCCGGCTCCTGCGGCTGCCATGGACCCTTCCGAAGGAGGAAATGCCCATGGGAGCCGAACGGGAAGGCCAAAGGCTCGTCTTCGGCGGGGTGTTGCTTCTCGGGCTCGCACTTCTTACCGGCGCTGTCATCCCGCACTTCACGAACCCGAGGATGGGCCTCGCCGCCCACGTCACGGGGATCGAGGCAGCGCTCGTCCTGGCCGTCTTCGGCCTTCTCTGGTCGCGGCTCGAGCTCGGCGAGCGCGCCATCCGGGCGGCCTACGTTTCGAATCTCGCGGGTCTCTATGCCCTCTGGATTGCGTTCGTCTTCGGGGCGGCCCTGGGCACGGGGCGGGCGACGCCCATCGCGGGTGCCGGCTTCGTGGGCCCGCTCTGGGCCGAGGCGGTCTTTTCCGCCCTGCTCTACGCCGGGGTTCTCGGATCGCTCGTCGGGACGCTTCTCGTGCTCCTGGGCCTCGGCCGTGCGTTGCGCGGACGAACGGGCCACCGGTGAGGGGCGAGCGAGAGGAAGGGCGGGCTCCTTCCTCTCTTGCCGGGACGTGGGTGCGTGTCGAGGCGGGAGGGGGTGCTCACTTTTTGTGGTCGAATCCTCGAACGGGAGCCGTCGAGGCAATCCCGCGGCACACCGAAATAGCGGACGGCCTGGCGCGGAAAATCTGCCGCGGCCCGGGTGTTCCTTCCCGGTTCAAAAGGGTGACTCACAGGCGAGCGAACGCCTCGAAGGTGCGTCCGATGGCCGCGGGATCCACGGCGAGCGGACTGATGACGGCCGTCGTCACGCCCGCCGCGGCGTATTCCGCCACGCGGGCGCGGCACTCGTCGGCCGTGCCGAAGATGCCGATGCTGTCGACGAACCGGTCGGACATGCCGCGGCGGGTAAGAGCGCGGTCGCGCTTGCGAAAGCCCTCGGCCACGAGCGCGGCTTCTTCCTCGAAGCCGTACCAGGCGGCAAAGCGGTTGTAGACGGGTGTGGCGAAGTAGCCGGCCAGGGCGGCCCGGAACATCTCGCGCGCGGCGTCCTTGTCGTCGGTGACGAGGACCTGATGGCGGCAGACGACCTCGAGGGTCGAGGCGTCGCGTCCCGCCCGGCGTGCTCCCGCCGCCACGGACTCGAGCATCCGCGGGAGCGCTTCCACCGGAAAGAGGTTCACGACCACGCCGTCCGCGATCTCGCCCGCGAGCTCGAGCATGGGCGGCCGCAAGGCCCCCACGTAAATCGGCACGGGCGAAGGCGGGGGCACCATCAGGCGGAAGCCGCGCGTGCGGATCGTCTTTCCCTCGAACTCGACTTTTTCGCCGGCCAGCATCCGGCGCACGACCTCGACGGTCTCTCGCACGCGGGTTACGGGTTTTTCGAACGGAAGCCCGTGCCAGTTCTCGACCATGGCGTGACTCGAGGAACCGAGCCCCAGGACGAAGCGCCCCGGGGCGAGCTGGGCGACCGTACCCGCGGCCGCGGCGATCGTGGCCGGCGTGCGGAAATAGACGGGCGAGACGGCCGTGCCGATCCGCGCCCGGCTCGTGTGCTCCGCGATTCGCCCCGCGAGCACGAAGGGATCGGGGCCGCCCGTCTCCGCGATCCAGACGCTCTCGTAGCCCATTTCTTCCGCCCGCCGCGTCCACTCGAGGCACTCCGGAACGCTCGCGGCAATGGGCATGCTCATCGCGACCTTGCCGAGATCCATGGGTCGGCTTTTCTATCGTTCTTCCCCTCGCTTGCAAAGGAAACCGCAAGCGTCGGTCGGAAGCGTCGCTTGGGCGGCCGTCTTCGCGGGACGAAACCTTTCCCCATTGCCCCGCCTGGCCGGCGGCCCTCTCGCCCGGAGGGAGCGAGGAGGGGAAAGCCCGAAGGCTTCGTCCCGCTCGACGGGAAATAGGGTCTGCCCGAGGCCGCGCCTTTTCCGCGCCACGTGCGTCCGGCGGTGCTTCGTGCTAGTCGCGTCGGTCGGGCCCGGCACCGCCGGCCATTCCTGCTCGAGCCGGCCCGGTAGCACACGTGGAACCGGAAATTCGCTACGCGAAAAGCGGTGATCTCTACGTCGCGTACGCGACGTTGGGGAGCATTCCTCGGGACCTGGTTCTGGTGATGGGCTTCGTCTCCCATCTCGAGCATTTCTGGGAGGAGCCTCGTTTCGTTGCGTTGTGCCGGCGCCTTTCTGCCGTCGCGCGGGTCGTTCTCTTCGACAAGCGAGGCACGGGTCTCTCGGACCGTCTTCCGAACGATCGGCTTCCGACGCTCGAAGAACGGATGGACGATCTCCGTGCCGTCATGGACGCCGTGGGATCCAGGCGCGCGACCCTCGTGGGATTCTGGGAGGGGGGTCCCATGGCGGCGCTTTTCGCCGCCACGTACCCGGAACGAGTGGACGGACTCGTCCTCGTGAACGCTCCGCTCAGGTTCCGGCGGTCGGAGGATTATCCGTGGGGCCTCGACGACGAAGGCCACGCGCAGGCCCTCGAGGCCATCGCCGAGCACTGGGGGGAGGGGAGGTTCATGGCGGTTCCCAATCCGAGTTGCGCGGGCGACCCCCGCCTGAGGCGCTGGATCGCACGACTCGAACGCCTGGGTGCGAGCCCCGGCGCGGCGCTCGCGCTGTGGCGGATGAACATGGACATCGACGTCCGGCACGTCCTTCCTGCCATCCGCGTCCCGACCCTCGTCGCGCACACGCGCGACCAGCGGATTCTCGAGGCCGAGGCCAGCCGCTGGGCTGCGAAGCAGATTCCGAACGCCCGCTACCTCGAGCTACCCGGACGAGACGCCGTTCCGTGGTCGGAGTCGCTCGAGCCCTTTCTCGCCGCGGTCGAGGAGTTCGTCGCGGGAGGGCGCGTCGAGGTCGAAAGGGACCGGGTTCTCGCGACGATCGTGTTCTTGGATCTCGTGGGCTCGACCGAGCGCGCGGCCGAGCTCGGGGACGTGCGCTGGGCGGCCGTGCGCGACGCTTTCTACGACGCCGCGCGGCGCGAGGTCGAGCGGCACCGGGGTCGTGTGGTCAAAACCACGGGCGACGGGCTTCTCGCCGTTTTCGACGGCCCCGCACGCGCGGTCCGTTCCGCACTTGCTGCCGTTCCCGCGGCGCGGGTCCTGGGTCTCGAGGTACGCGCCGGGGTTCACGCCGGGGAGTGCGAGCTTGCCGAGGACGACGTGGGCGGTCTGGCCGTGCACATCGCGGCACGGGTCGTCGACCGGGCCGGGCCGGGGCAAGTGCTGGTCACGCACACCGTGCGCGACCTGGTCGCCGGCTCGGGGCTTTCTTTCACCGAACGCGAAACGGCCGAGCTCCGGGGGGTGCCGGAGAGGTGGCGGCTTTACGAGGCTGCCTGAGGGTGACTCACTTCCCCGACTGGCTCGGCGTGTTCGGATCGAAGAGCTCCGGCGGAGCGTGGATGCGTCGGTACAAGGCCGAGGCCTGGCCTGGCTCGCATGCCTCCCAGGGAAGCTTGACGCTCGTTGCTGGCCTCGGGTAGCGTCGGTTTGCTGGACTACGTTCTCACCCGACACGCGCGCGATGCTTTGGCCAAGCGCAAGATTCGGATCGGTTGGTTGGAGAGAACCCTCCGCACGCCGGAAGCAATCGAGTCCGGTCCCGTCGACCGGGATTTGGAACATCGACTGGCCCGAATTCGCGAATGCGACAACCGTGTCTTGCGAGTCATCGTCGACGTGAAAAGAACGCCCCATCGTGTCGTCACCGCGTTCTTCGACCGCAGGAGATCTCTGCCATGAAACTGAAGCTCGACCGGGAAGCGGACGCACTGTATTTGACTCTCAGCGACGCGCCTGCGGCGAGGTCGGACGAGGTTTCGCCCGGGATCGTCGTGGATTACGACGATCAGGACCGGGTGGTGGGCATCGAGATGCTGTACCTGTCCAAGCGGGTGCCCGATCTGGATGTCGAGCCTCTCTTGTTCGAGACGGTCGGGGGCGGAGACCGACGATAGCTCGGAGGAACGCTCGGCACCGAACGCGAAACGGCCGAGCTCCGGGGTGCCGGAGAGGTGGCGGCTTTACGAGGCTGCCCGAGGGTGACTCACTTCCCCAACTGGCTCAGCGTGTTCGGATCGAAGAGCTCCGGCGGAGCGTGGATGCGTCGGTAAAAGGCCGCACCCGGCCACGCCCGCATGCCTCCCAGGGTGGCGCGGTTCATCTTGAAGTTCTCGGCGCACGCCCACACCTGCGTGCTCGCGGGAAGCCACTCTCGCTCTTCGGGAGGCCCGGCCGCGTGGTTGACGCGCGCCATGAGCTGGTAGGTGTTCACGAGCTCCCCGGACCAGCTGAACTTCCGGTTCCAGGCGCCGTCCCAGGTCTCCGCGTCGATCCAGAGCTCGATGCGGCCGTAAAGGTAGTAGGGGTCCCGTGGCTTGCCTTCGACGATCCACATGGGCCTTTTGGCGAGGCCCGCGTCGGTCGGCGCCCACGCCACACCCTTCCAGCCGGGTAGGCGGTAGCCCACCGTCGGCGGGTCGCGGTCCGTCAGCACGATCCAGCCGCCCTTCGGCGCGGGACGGATCTCGACGGGTTTCGAGACGGATTCCGGGTCCACGATCCGGAGCGCGTCGCGCTTTCCCACGAGCTTCCACTCGAAGTCCTCGGGCTTTCCGTCGAAAAAGAAGCCGTCGTCGCCGCTGATGTCCGACCCGAGGTAGCCGTCCGAACGGTTGGCGGGGCTCACCGCACGGACCCGTCGAATGGCCGGAACGTACGCCCACACCGAGTCGCGCTTTCCGGGGTCGCGGTAACGCCAGGTGAGCGAGGCCGTTCCTTGCAGGTCGGCGGGCCTGGTCGAAACACCCAGGAACTGGCTCTGGAGGGCGAGGGGATTGTCTTCGCGGTATTTCGGAGTCTGCCCGTCGTAGAACTTGAACCAGCCGTCGGCGACGACTTCCCGGTCGAGCCCGTTCGGCCGCACCATCGAGACGAGCGTCTGGTTGAAGCTGCTTCCGCCGTACCAGTAGGCGAGGAACTGGTTCCAGACGATCTTCACGCCGGCTTTCGGGTCGTCCGGGTCGACGTGGGGGAACGGGATGCCGTAGTAGTAGTCGGGTTGCTTCCCGGTTTCTCTGTCGACGATCCCTCCGCGCTCGTCGACGTCGAGACGTGTCGCGTTGCGTTCGGTGGCTTCGAGGAACGACTGCTCCCAGCGTGCCCGGCCCGTGGGATACGACACGATCGGGTTCCGGTAGTGGCCGTGCCGGTAGTGATCGAGAATCTCGGGCGGAAGAAGCCCCTCGGCGAGCTTCCAGTTCGAGCTGTCTAGCACGTCGCCCACGAAAAGACCGGGCGCGACCTCTTCCCGCTTTCCGTTCGCCGGTGCGGTGTCGGCAGTGGCGGTGCCGACCGTCCAGGCGAAGGCTGCGGCGAAAAGCAGAACGTTGCGTCGCGTCGTCGTCATGCGTCCCCCCCGGCGTTCGATCGTCGAGCCGAGTTCCTTAGCACGGCTCGGCTTGACTAACAAACGTTCATTCATGTAGACGAAACCGAGCGCCATGGGGGAGCGGAACAGGACCGCCGATCGGGTCGAGCCACTTCGTCAGGACCTCGTTCTCGCCTTCCCCTACAAGCACTCGACGGGCGAGACGATCGGGCGCTTTCTCGCGGGTCTCAAGGAGCAGAAGAAGATCTGGGGCCGGCGCGTCTCCGGACTCGGGGTCGTCGTGCCGCCGGTCGACTACTCGGAGGTGGACGCGAGCCCTGCGCGCGAGTGGGTCGAGGTGGCGGACACGGGGACCGTGACGGCCTGTGCCGTCGTGCACCGCCCGATCGAGGGGCTCCATCCCTTTCCGCACCCCTTCGCCTACGTGCTCGTGCGCCTCGACGGGGCGGACACCGCACTCGCGCACGTCGTTCGCGACGGGCTCCAACGGCTCCGCGTGGGCGCGCGGGTCCGCGCGGTGTGGGCGCCCGACGGCGAGCGCAAGGGCACGATCCGCGACATCGTGTGCTTCGAGGTTCTGGAGTCGTGAGCGAGCCGCCGCGCGAACCCGTCCGCTACGTCGAGGCCGACCTGGCACTCCCGTACCACTACGTCGCCGGGGACTACCGGGCGCGGTACCTGCGCGCGCTCGCGGACAAGCGCATCCTGGGGAGCCGGTGCAGGAAAACGGGCAAAGTCTTCGTGCCGCCCGTCGTCGTCGCACCGGACGTCTTCGAACCGGCGGACGAGTTCGTCGAAGTCGCGGACCGCGGCGTCGTCACCACCTTCTGCATCGTGAACATCCCCGTCTACGGGCGGGACATCGAGATTCCGTACGTCGCCGCTTCGGTGGCGCTCGACGGAGCCGACCTCTCGATTTTCGCTCTCGTGCGCGAGGTCGAGCCCGAAGAGGTGCGCATGGGGATGAGGGTCGAAGCGGTCTGGAAGCCCGACGGAGAGCGGCGCGGGGACTACACCGACATCCAGTACTTCCGGCCCACCGGCGAGCCCGACGCGCCCCCGGAAACTTTTCTCCACCGCCTCTGAAAGCGTGGTAATGGACCGGCTTCGGAACGTCGCGGTCGTGGCCTTTTCGCAGGCGCCCGTGGTCGCGTGCGACGAGCACCGTACGGCCCACGAGATGCTCTATCCCCAGGTCGCGAGCGCGCTCGAGCAGTGCGGCGTCCGGCGGGACGACATCGATTACCAGGTCGCGGGTTCGGCCGACTACATCGACGGGCGTCCCTTCGGCTTCGTGCAGGCACTCGACTACATCGGCTCGTGGCCTCCGAGAGAAGATCTGCACCTCGAGATGGACGCCGCGTTCGCCGCCTACTACGCCTGGCTGCGCATGCAGAGCGGGGACTGCGACACGGCGCTGGTGGTGGGCTACGGCAAGACTTCCGAGGGCGAGCCCGAGCGGGTCCTCAACCTCCAGCTCGACCCCTACTACCAGGCCCCGCTCGGACTCGGACCCACGGCGACGGCGGCGCTCCAGGCGAGTGCCTACATGGCACGGACGGGCCGCACGGACCGGGACCTGGCCGAACGGGCCTCCCGCCGCAGGACGGACGGTGCCAGGAATCCGTTCGCGCAGGTGCGCGTGGGGGCCACGCCCGAGGAACTTCTCGCCACGCCCTGGCTCGTCGAGCCCTTGCGGGAAGGGTACGTGCCGCCGGTGGGAGAGTCCGCCGTCTGTCTCGTGCTCGCGGCCGAAGGAAAAGCCGAGCGCATGTGCGAAAAACCCGTCTGGATCCACGGCGTGGGACAGCGCGTCGAACTCCAGACCCTGGGCTCGCGCGACCTCACCCGGAGCGAGAGTGCGGCCACGGCGGCCCGTGACGCTCTCGGTATGGCGGGGCTTCCGAGCGCCCGGGAAGTCGACGTCGTCGAGCTTTGCGCCGCGAACCCCGTCGAGGAGATGATCCTCTGCGACGCGCTCGAGATCGAAGGGGACGGACGGCAACCCGTCGTGAACCCTTCCGGCGGGCCTCTCGTCGGGCACCCCCTCATGATGAGCGGGCTTTTGCGGCTGGGGGAAATCTTCCTTCAGTTGAGCGGGCGCAACAGGACGCACGCCGTCGTCGGAGCCGAGCGCGGGATTGCACACGCGACGCAGGGTCACTGCCTCCAGCACAACCTCGTCTGGGTGCTCGGCACCGAGCGGAGGTGGACATGAAGCGGCCCGTCGCCGTCCTGGGCGTGGGCCAGACCCACCACAAGGCCCGCCGCTCGGACGTGAGCCTGGCGGGGCTCGTCCGCGAGGCTATCGACCGGGCCCTCGAGGACGCGGGTCTCGAGCACCGCGACATCGACGCCGTCGTGCTCGGCAAAGCACCCGATTTTCTCGAGGGCGTGATGCAGCCCGAGCAGTTTCTCGTGGGAGCCGTGGGAGCCCACGGAAAGCCGATGCTGCGGGTCCACACGGCGGGTTCGGTCGGGGCTTCGACGGCGCTCGCTGCCGTGACCCACGTGGCTTCGGGTCTTTTCGAGCGCGTGCTCGCCGTGGCCTTCGAAAAACAGTCCGAAGGCAACGCCATGTGGGCGCTTTCCCCGAACCTGCCTTTCACGCCGCCGCTCGTCGCGGGCGCGGGCGGATACTTCACGCCGTACATCCGTGCCTACATCGCGAGGACGAAAGCGCCGCCGCACATCGGACCGCTCATCGCCGTCAACGCCCGCGAGAACGCCGGGCGCAACCCCTACGCCCACCTCCGCGAGCCCATCACGATGGAAGACGTCCTCGCGTCGCCGATGCTCTGGGACCCGATCCGCTACCTCGAGACCTGTCCTTCTTCGGACGGGGCTTGCGCGCTCGTGGTGGCGAGCGAAGAGGCGGCCAAAAAGGCTCCCCGGAAGCCCGCTTGGGTGAAATCCGGAGCGTCGTTCGCCGAAGCCATGTGGGTCCCCGGGCGCGATCAGGTGGATCCCGCCGCCGGCAGGGCCTGCGCGAAGGCCGTCTACGAGAGGGCGGGGATTCGCGAGCCCGCGAAAGAAATCGACACGGCCGAAATTTACGTGCCTTTTTCGTGGTTCGAGGCCATGTGGCTCGAGAACCTGGGTTTCTGCGAAGTCGGCGAAGGCTGGAAGATGATCGACCGCGGAGAGCAGAAGTTCGGCGCCCGGCTGCCCATCAACCCGTCGGGCGGCGTGCTCTGCACGAACCCGATCGGGGCTTCGGGCATGCTGCGTCTCGGCGAAGCGGCGCTCCAGGTCATGGGTCGAGCGGGCGAGAGGCAGGTGGAGGGCGCGAAGGTCGCGGTCGGGCACGCTTACGGCGGCGGGGCGCAGTACTTCGCCATGTGGGTCGTGTCGAGCGAGCTTTGAGGAGGGAATCATGGCGGAACCGGCCGTACGCTTCGAAAAAGAGGGACACATCGCGACCGTGACGCTCAACCGACCCGAGGTTCGGAACGCGATCAACGCCGAGATGCTCTGCCGTCTGGCCGACGCGTGGCAGGCGATCGTGGACGACCCCGAAATCCGCGTGGCTATCCTCACCGGCGCGGGGGAGGAAGCGTTCTGCGCGGGGGCGGACCTCGACCGGCTCGTGCGCATGATGCAGGGGCTCCGGCCGCCCGAGGACGAGTTCGACGAACGGATCCAGAAGGACTATTCGTTGATCTGGAAGGGACTTTTGCGCGAGTTCGACGTCTACAAGCCCATCGTGGCGGCCGTGAAGGGGTTCTGCGTGGCCGGCGGGGTGGAACTCCTGCAGTGCACGGACATCCGCGTGGCGTCCGAAGACGCGCAGTTCGGGCTCGCGGAAGTGAAGTGGAGTCTCTTCCCGATGGCCGGCTCGACGGTTCGCCTCCCGCGACAGATTCCGTACTGCATGGCGATGGAAATTCTTCTCACGGGCGAACGGATGAGCGCGGCCGAGGCGTACCGGATCGGGCTCGTGAACCGCGTGGTCCCGCGCGACCGCGTCCTTCCCGAGGCACGGCGTTTCGCCGAGATCCTCGCCGAGAACGGCCCTCTCGCCGTCCAGGCCGTCAAGCGTTCGGTGCTCGAAGGCTCGGGTCGGCCGATCCGCGAAGCCCTGGCCAAGGAGTTCGAGATCGGGGCACAGGTGGCCCTCTCGCAGGACGCCAAGGAGGGAACCCGCGCTTTCAAGGAAAAGAGGAAGCCCGTTTTCCAGGGGAGATGAAGGCCATGCCGGACTGCTACCCCCCGCTCAACGAGACGCAGACGCTCGTCCGCGACACGATCCGCAAGGTCGTCGAACGCGAGCTCAAGCCGCACGTCCCGAAGCTCGAGCGCGAAGAGGAACTGCCGTACCCCTACATCCGGAAGATCGTGAGGGCGCTCGGCCTCGGCGGCGAGGGCGAGCTCACCGAAGCGATGAAAAGCGCCGCGCCCGAGGACAAGCTCGAGTTCTTTCTCGAGGCGGCGGTCGCCATCGAGATCGCGCGGGTGTGCGGCGGTGTGCTGATGTCCTGGGGGGTGAGCTTCGGTCAGGTCGGGGGCACGATCCGGAAGTACGGCACGGAGGAACAGAAGGCCAGATACGTGCCGGGCCTCGAGAACGGCGAGATCGTCGGAAGCTGGTGCCTCACGGAGCCCGGCGCCGGATCGGACGCCTTCGGTTCCATGCGCACGACGGCCCGCCCGGACGGGGACTTCTACGTGCTCAACGGCCAGAAGACCTTCATCACGAACGCCCCCTACGCGGACGTCTTCGTGGTCTACGCGAAGCTCGAGGAGAACGGGAACCGCACGATCCAGCCGTTTCTCGTCGAGCGCGGTACCCCGGGACTCGAGACCTCGAAGCCTTTCCGCAAGATGGGCATGCACTCGGCTCCCACGGGCGCGGTGTACCTCGACCAGGTGCGCATCCCGAAAAAGAACCTCCTCGGGGGCGGTGTCCGTCAGCGCGACCACGTCCGCGCCCGGCTCGCCGACGAGCGGGCCGGCATGCCGACCCTCTCCCTGGGCCTTGCCGACCGCGCCTTCGAGATCGCGCTGCGTTACGCGAAAGAGCGCGAGCAGTTCGGCCAGCCGATCGCCAACTTCCAGCTCGTCCAGCGCCGGCTCGCCCGGATGTACGGGCTTCTCTGCAACATGCGGAGTTTCGTTTTCCTGGATTTTCTCGCGGGCCGCAGGGTACGCACGGACATGGCCGACATCTGCGCCGGCAAGCTCTTCTGTTGCGAGGCCGCGACGCAGATCACGATGGACGCCATCCACATCCTGGGCGGCAACGGCTACATGGAAGAGTACGAGGTCGAGCGTCTCGCCCGCGACGCGAAACTCATGGAGCTCGGAGGGGGGACGACCGAAATCCAGGAGCTCACGATCGCAAGGCACATCCTCGCCTGAAAGGAAAGCGACGGCGGCCCCCGGGCGGCCGGTCGTGGAGGTCACCATGCGGACGCGAATTTGCGACATGTTCGGCATCGAGTTCCCGATCTTCGCCTTCAGCCACTGCCGCGACGTCGTGGCGGCGGTAAGCCGGGCCGGAGGCTTCGGGGTTCTCGGTGCCGTGGCTTTTTCGCCCGAGGAGCTCGAGGTCGAGCTCCGCTGGATCGACGAACACGTCCAGGGCAAGCCCTACGGCGTCGACATCGTCATGCCGGCCTCTTCCGTGGCCGCCCAGCTCGGGGAAATCCCTCCCGAGGAGATGGAAAAGACGCTCGAAAAAATGATCCCGGAAAAGCACCGGAAATTCGTCGAGGACGTCCTCGAGCGGTACCGTGTTCCCAAGCTCCCCGAAGGGGAGACGGTGCGGGGGCTCCTGGGCTGGACGAACACGGGCGCGAAGTCCCACGTGGAGGTGGCCCTCGCCCATCCCGTGAGGCTCCTCGTCAACGCCCTGGGACCGCCTCCCAGGGAAATCGTCGACCTCGCCCACGAGCACGGCGTACCGGTGGCGGCGCTCGTCGGGACGGCGGAGCAGGCCCGCAAGCAGGTGGCGCAGGGTGTCGACGTGATCGTGGCGCAGGGCACGGAAGCCGGAGGGCACACCGGGGAGATTTCGACGTTCGTCCTCGTACCGGACGTGGTCGACGCCGTCCATCCGACGCCCGTTCTCGCCGCGGGCGGAATCGGTTGCGGCCGGCAGGTCGCGGCAGCCCTGGCGCTCGGGGCGGACGGCGTATGGACCGGCTCGATCTGGCTCACGGTGACCGAAAGCGACACGATTCCCGTCGTCAAGGAAAAGCTCCTGCGTGCGGGCCCGCGGGACACGGTTCGTTCGAGATCCTGGACGGGGAAGCCCGCGAGGCTTCTGCGCACGGCCTGGACGGAGGCGTGGGATTCGCCGGATTCGCCCGGCCCGCTACCGATGCCCCTCCAGTTCATGCTGACCGCCGAGGCGCAGCACCGGATGCACAAGTACGCGCACCTCGAGGACTCGGGCGCCAAGGAACTCGTCGGTACGCCCGTGGGGCAGATCGTGGGTCGCATGAACTCGATCCGGCCGGCCCGCGACGTGATCTACGAGATGGTGGAGGAGTTCCTCGATACCGTCGAGCGGCTCCGGCAGACGCTCGGTGCCGCGGCGGAGGCGGAAGCACGCGGATCGGCCGATTGACGAACGCGTACCCGGCCCGGAGGGACGCGCTCCGTCGCGTCCGAGGGGAACGCGAAGAACGAGGACCCATCGCATCCAGGGATGGACGTTGCGGCGCCCGCGACCATGGCCGGCCCGGAGGGACGCGCTCCGTCGCGTCCGAGGGCGGGGGGGACGCCCGCGGGCATCACGACGCCCCGAGGTTCGCCACGAACTCGGCGACCCCGTGGAGCGCCATCTGGACGGCGACGGCCGTGAGGATCATGCCCATGAGTCTCTCCAGCGCCGTGAGGCCACGCCGGCCTACGACGCGGCTCAGGTCAGCCGCCGTGTAGAGAATCACGGCGGAGACCAACCAGGCGGCGACGACCGCCAGGAGCCACTCCGGCCACCGTTCGGGCTCCCTGGTGACGAGCAGCATGACCGTCGCGACCGCCGAGGGGCCGGCGAGGTACGGGACGGCCAGCGGGACGATGAACGGCTCCTTTTCCGGTGGCTCGATGAACACCCCTTCTTCGCCGCGAAAGATCATCCTGAGGGCGATGAGGAAGAGGATCACGCCGCCGGCGATGCTGAGCGAAGGCTCGGAGATGTGGAAGATCTCGAGAACGAAGGGGCCGGCAAAAAGGAAAAGAAGAAGTACGGCCAGGGCGACGAGGAGCTCTCGCACGATGACGCGCCTTTGCCGCCCCGGCTCCACCTCCCGGAGCGCGACGAGAAACATCGGAATGTTCCCGATGGGATCGATGACGAGAAAAAGAAGCACGGCGGCGGAAAGCACGGACATGGCGTGGCCCCTGTAAGGTCCCGACCGACGAAGTGCAATCCCGGCAACGATACCCGGGCTGCGCCCCCTCCCCCGGACGCGACGGAGCGCGTCCCTCCGGGCGGACGCGACGGGGTACGTGCCTCCACCATGGGCGGGGCGTTCCGAAGGTGGTATCGGAGGGCCACGCTCTGTCGTGGCCGCGTGCGCGAATGGTACCGGCGATCATCCAGGACGTCCGGCCGGCGGATCCCACCGCCCCCGGACGCGACGGAGCGCGTCCTCCGTATCGGGTTGATGTTCGTTGTGTCCGCCGACCGTGCGTGTTCGTTCCGCCTCCCGCAATCGGAGGGCCACGCTCTGTCGTGGCCGTGGTCGAAGATGCCGGCGGCGATCCTTGGATGCAGCGCGTGCGCGCATTCGCCTCGCCCCACCCCCCGACGCGACGGAGCGCGTCCCTCCAGGTGGGTTGATGTTCATGGTTTCCACGGACCGCGCGCGTTCGCCTCGCCTCCGGCAATCGGAGGGACCCGCTCTGTCGGGTCCGTGTTCGCGTTCGCCATGAACCGCCGCCCCCGGACGCGACGGACCGCGCTTCCTCACGGGCGATTCGTCTCCCGTAGGACGGCGGTGCCGAACATGCGAATTCCCGCCCGGGACGCGCACGCACATCCATTCGCGCCGACCCGCGGCTGCCCCGGCGCGCTCGTACGGACAAGACACAAAAGACGTCTCTTGTCTTCCCAGCCCGAGGGTGCTACGCGCGCCCCGCGTAGACTTGGAAAGGGGGGGATCGTCATGCGGAGAACGGCCGCGCTTTTCCTTTGCGCCGCCTGGGCCCTTTTGCTTCTCGGCGGTTGCGACGGAGACGGTGAGGGCGGAGGCACGAGCGAAGCTCCCGTCGAGCAGAAGGGACCGACGCAGAGCAGCCCCATTGCCGTGAGTTCGGACGGGCGGAGTGTGTGGGTCGTCAACCCCGACTCCGACACCGTGGCGCGCATCGACGCGGCGACGAACACGCTCGCGGTCGAGATTTCCGTGGACGACAACCCCAGGACGCTCGCCCTGCGCGGGCTCCGGCACGTCTTCGTCGCGAACCAGGACTCGGACACGCTCTCGCGACTCGAATTCGACGGCGACAGGGTCCGTACACTCGAGCTCCCCTTCGGCTCGGCGCCTTACGGTGTGGCCGTGCGGCCGCAGGGGGATCTCGTCGTCGTGACGCTCGAGCGGACCGACGAGGTGGCCCTCGTCGAGCCGGATTCCTTGCGCGTTGTGGCCCGTATTCCGGTGGCCCGTACTCCGCGCGGAATTGCCATCGACGCCGCCGGCCGCTACGCGTACGTGAGCCATTTCGTCACGTTCGAGCCATCCCACAGCTCGCGGATTTCCGTCATCGACCTCGACGCGCGGGCGCTCGCGCGAACCTACGAGCTTCCGCCCGATTTCGTCACGTGCGAGACGGACGCATCGGGTCCGGGAATCACGAACCTGTGCTCGACGGTCGTTCTTCCGCCCGAGGGCGCGCCCGACGGCCTCGCGGGAACGCTCTGGGTGGGTTGCCAGCGCTCGAACAACGTGGCCAAGGGCCTTTTCCTCCGCAGTCCCACGATGGGCGGTCGTCCCTTTCCCGCCGACAACTTCGTCGGTCGCTCTCGCAACATCTTCAAAGCCTCCTTCCACGACATCATCCGTTCCATCATGGCGCGCGTGAACCTCGAGACGGGCGAGGTCGACTACATCGACGTCGACGACGGAGGGCTCGTTTCGGGGATCGGCTTTTCTCCCGACGGCACGACCGCCTACCTCGTCGACGAGCGCTTCAACCTCTTCGGAGTTTTCAACCCCCTTCGCCGCGACCCCGCAGGAGAGAGACCGACCATTACGATCCTGGGTTCCGACTCGACGCAGCCTCCGGGGCAGTGCAACGGCGTCTTCAACGACGCTCGCGACGAAACCGCTTTCGATCACTACCTCCCTCCGTCGGTCGAGCTGGAACCCGGCGACATGCCGGTGGACGAGAGCGGATCTCCGGTGGCCACGGGCTGGGATCCTTTTCTCGGGCGGGCCATCCCGGACGGCGTGGGTACGACGCCGATCGGCCTTGCGGTCTCCCCCGACGGGCAGCGCGTTTACGTCGCGAACTTTCTTTCGCGTAACGTGACCGTGGTCCTGGGAGACCGCTTCGCGTGCCTCGGCGAACCGGAGAGGTCGTGCGACGAGGACCGCGATTGCCCGAGCGGGAAATGCCAGGTCGTGATCGAAGCCGTCGTCCCGACGACGACCCGCGACCCGCTGCCGCCCGAGATCCTGGACGGCAAGATCCTCTTCAACACGGCGGCCCGTGACGGGAGCGTGGCGAACGACTTCGGGCTCCGGCGCCCGGTTCCCCCCGAGAACCTCGACCTGCTCGACGTTCTCGAGCCCCCGGGAGCCGTCGTCAACGTCTCCCACGACGCGACGTACGTGGCCTGTGCTTCCTGCCACCCGGAGGCGGGCTTCGACGGCCGAACCTGGGACTTCTCGCAGTTCGGAACGAGTCTCCGCAACACGATGAGCTTGATCGGTCGCTCTTCCTTCGCCCCGGGCACGTGTGCCAACGGAGCGGGGGAATGCGTGACCGACGCGGACTGTGGAAGCGGCGTGCCTCTCGGAACCTGCCTGGCCGACCCGCGTTTCGTTCCGGACAACAACCCGGCGGTCGCGGCGCATCGCGAGCGCTTTTTCAACCCGATGGGGACGATCCACTGGAACGGCGACCGGGACGAAGTGGAGGACTTCGAGCACACGTTCCGCTCGCTCATGGGTGCGGGAGACTGCGAGGGCGTGGAAGACATTCCGGCGAAGTGCTACGGCGCGCTCATTCTCCGGACGAGCACGGCGGAGCCCGTCGACGTGAACCCCGAGCTCGGCGAGCCCAATCGGGGACTCGGTCCGAGGCTCAACCATCTGGCCGACTACGTCTACTCGGTCCGCCGCTTCGTCCGGAATCCGAACCTCCGGCCCGACGGAAAGCCGCGCGACGAGGCGGCCGAACGAGGCCGGGTCCTTTTCAACGACCCGGAAGTGGGTTGCGCTTCCTGCCACAACGGCCCTTCCCACGAGAACCAGCTGTTCACCGACAAGGGCCGGAAAAACCCGCTTTTCGATCCCGCCCAGCCCGCCGATGCGCGGAACAACCCGTTCCTGCGGCACGACGTCGGCACGGCGAACGTCTACGACGAAACGGATCCGCTGGCGGTGGCGGTGGCGGACGACGTGTTCCACAACCGGCCGAACCCGAACGACCCGAACGACCTCGTTCTGCCGCCGAGCCGAGCCCCTCTGCGCGCTTACCTGACGCCGACACTCGTGGACGTGTGGCACACGGCTCCTTACTTGCACGACGGCAGTGCGCGGACACTGCTCGACGTCGTTTGCCCGTGCGACAGTTCACGTGAAGAGTGCTGCAATCCTGTCGAGGAGGACTGCACCGGCAAGAACACCTGTCGGAACGTCGACGACCGCCACGGGAAGACTTCGCACCTGAGCGAGGAGCAGCTCGCGGACCTGGTCGCGTTTCTCCGCGCACCGCACGGACCCGTCGCGGATCTTCCGCCGGCGCCGCCTGCGGAAACGTTGCCCGCCGTCGAACCGCCGGAGCTTCCGGGTCCGAGCGCGTGTCCCGTTCCCGACGAAGTCCCGACGCGCGTGGGCGAACCTTTCACATTGCAGGTTCGTCGAATGGTCCTCGATCTCCTGAGCGTGGGATTCACGATCCCCGTCTTCGCCGACGGTGTGGTCGCCACGGGTTTTCTCGACGAGGACGCGGGAATCATCCAGCTCGACGGGGCGTCGTTCCCGAAACTCGAGTTCCGGACGCCGGCTGGGAACGGCACGATCGACTTCGACGACCGGCTGTTCGAGGGTTCCTTCGATCACGAAACGGGGGCAATCCATCTTCGCGACGTGGGCTTCACCCTGGTGTTTCTCCCCGGCGATCCTTCGCAGGTGGAGCTCTGTTACCTGTTCGACCTGCGGACCGGGACCTCGACCGTCGAGCTCGAAGACGGCTCGGTGTTCACCGTCACGGGAAGGCCTCTCGACGAGGAAACGGGTGACGTGCTTCTTACGGAGGTGTTCGTGGGGCCGCCGAGCCCGCTTTCGCCACCTCTTGCCACGGCATTCGTTCTCGAGGGCACGGTCATCGTCGAGGGGCACCCGTAGACGGGGGGACGCGACAGAGTGCGTCCGTCTCGGAGGCCGATGGCCTTTTATGGCGGACGTGATGGCTCGGACGTGCGTTCGGAGGGACCCGCTCTGTC
Source organism: Candidatus Binatia bacterium (assembly GCA_026004195.1). NCBI lineage: Bacteria > Candidatus Binatota > Binatia (SeqCode) > Binatia bacterium. The sequence goes on along the minus strand of BPIQ01000003.1, from coordinate 100,620 downwards.
GGGTCCGTGCTCGCCGATGGCAGGGTCGCGTCATTGCGGACGCGACGGAGCGCGTCCCTCCGGCGGGTGCGGGTCGGGCCACCGGACGCCGCGCGGCATTGCGAAGGCGACGGGCACGTTCACGCCCCCGCCCCTGGACGCGACGGAGCGCGTCCCTCCGTATCGAATTGATGTTCGTTGTGTCCGCCGACCGTGCGTGTTCGTTCCGCCTCCCGCAATCGGAGGGCCACGCTCTGTCGTGGCCGTGGTCGAAGATGCCGGCGGCGATCCTTGGATGCAGCGCCTGCGCGCATTCGCCTCGCCCCACCCCCGACGCGACGGAGCGCATCTCTCCGGCCTCCGTGCTCGAACATGGCGGGAACCGTTCCCCGGGTGACAAGGACCTGGCCCCCTGCTAGCGTCCTCGACGGAAAAGGAGGGCTGGAATGGCTCGCAAAGAAGTTCGCTACTACTTCGCGTTCGCGTCCCCGTTCGCGGCACTCGCGGATTCCCGGATCGACGACCTGGTCGCGGAAGCGGGAGCCGTGCTCGTCCCGATTCCGCTGGTTCCACCGCCCACGACCTCGACACCCACGGGGATCGCAGCGCAGCTCCAGGAATGGAAGTTCCAGTACATGTACGAAGACACGGAACGCTGGGCCCGGAAGCTGGGCCTCGCATGGAAGCCACCCCAGGCGGCGCGAGTGGACACGACGGACGCCACCGCCGGGTGGTACTTCGCGCGGGAGAAGGGGAAGGAAAGACCTTACCGGAGGGCCGTCTTCGTGGCTCGCTGGAGCGAGGGCCGGGACATTTCGGACCGCGAAGTGCTCACCCGGTGTGCGGAGAAGGCGGGACTCGACGCGAAGGAGTTTCTCGAAGCGCTCGGAACCGGTCGTTACCACGAGGAAGTTCCCAAGGCCTTCGAGCTCGCGGCGCAGGATCGGGTGTTCGGAGTTCCCCTCTTCGTCGTCGACGGCAAGCGCTTCTGGGGGAACGACCGAATCGACTTTCTCCTGGAAGAGCTTCGGGGGTAAGGCCCCCAGCACGACCCGGATTTCCGGACGGTTCGGTATCTTCCCTGCCGTGGCCGGGATTCGTCCCCGGTCGAACCTGGCGGGCGCGGCCCGGAGAACACCTCGGCGCCCACGGCGTGCGCGGACGACGATCTCGAGACCCCCGCTCGCCGAACGAGCGGAAGTTGCGCGCGGCTTTAGGATCCCCGTCCGTGCTCGCCCGGACGGCGCGCCTTCTTCGTCCCACGGCTGCCGCCTCGAGCCGCGGTGGCTTCCGCTGCGGCACTGCCACGAGGAGCTTCCCGCGACCGACTACCCTCACCGGGAGCGGTGGCGGTTCGATCTGGATACGTGCGTCTCGCCGCCGGACCTGCGGTCGTCCGGGTTCTCGGCCCCGGACACTCGGCGGATCTCTTCGGGGGTGACCACACGCGCCCGGCAGAATCGGGGTGCCACCTTTCACACGATGGAATCCACTCCCGCTTATGCCCGCCCACCAGCCGTCCGCGGTCCTTGGAGCCGGAGAGTCGACCGGAGTGGGCGGCGGTGCCCCTGCCTCGTGCACGCCGCCGCACGCACCGGGCGGTAGGTCACGTTCCGCGGGGCAACCCCAGGATCCTCTGCGCGATCACGTTGCGCTGGATTTCCGAGGTGCCGCCCATGATGGTCTCGGAACGGGAGTAGAGGTAGGCGTGAGCCGTTTTCCCCGCCGTCCGGAGACCTGGGGTCGCGCTCGAGGATTCCGAAAGGCCCCAGGAGGGAAGCGGCGAGTTCCTGGAGCCGTTGGTCCGTCTCGCTTCCAAGAATTTTCTCCACCGAACTTTCGTTGCCCGGATGGCCGCGGCGCAAAAGCAACGTGAGGCTCCGGTAACCGACGAGCTTCAGGATCTCCACCTCGATATGCGCTTGCGCGAGACGCTGTCGCACGACGGGATCGGAGAGCAGCCCACGCAGAAACGGCCGGTCGCGGAGCGTGCCGAGGAGTTCGCGCAAGCTTCTTCGGATTCGCCTCTGGAACGTGAACGTCCAGATCGGGCCCCTTTCGTGCGCGAGGATCCCCATCGCGATGTTCCAGCCCGTGCCGGGTTGACCCACGAGGTTTTCCGCCGGCACGCGGACGTTGTCGAAAAAGACCTCGCAGAACTCCGCTTCTCCCGTCATCTGCCGGAGCGGCCGCACGCTCACGCCGGAAGATCGCATCGGCACGAGGAGAAGGCTCAGGCCCCTGTGCCGCGGAGCTTCGGGTTCCGTGCGGCACAAAAGAAAGCACCAGTCCGCGATGTCGGCGTGGCTCGTCCACACCTTCTGGCCATTGACGACGAAAAAATCTCCGTCGCGGTCGGCGCGAGTTCTCAGCGAAGCCAGATCCGACCCGGCTCCGGGCTCCGAGAACCCCTGGCACCAGAGCTCCTCGCCGCAGAGGAGCGGGCGTAAAAAACGCTCGCGCTGCGACGGCGTCCCGTGGTGGAGGATCGCGGGCCCGATGAGGTCCACGGCCGAAGAGGAAACCGGCCGCGGCGCGCCGATCCGATCGAGCTCCTCCTCGAAAAGCCAGCGTTCGACGACGGTGGCGCCGCGCCCGCCGTATTCGGGAGGCCAGGCGATCGCGGCCCAGCCGCCTTCGTAGAGCTTCCGCTGCCACGGGCGCGCGATCTCGAGCCACTGCGGGTCGTCCGCTCGGGTCCACAGCCGGTCCCGCCGCCACTCCCGAGGCAGGTTTCGCTCGAGCCACTCGCGCGCTTCCCGCGCGAAAGCGAGCTCTTTTTCGGAGAAAGAAAAATCCATCGGTGCGAAGAAAAGGGAGACGCCGGAAGTTCCTGGAGCGCGCTCATTCGGCCGAACGAACGTTCGTTTGTCAAGCAGGTCGGGACCGCCCGGAGGACGGGGTCCTCAAGTTTTCTCGCGACGGCTGCGCAGGGCCGCTTCCCGCGTCGGGGCGAACATGCTCCGGCCGAGCCAGCGCCAGAGCGAACGGACGTCGCTTGGGTGCCCCAGGACTTCGATGTGCCCCTTCTCGATTTCCGACGCCGCGTCCGTGTCGCCGGTCCACACCTCGGTCAGTGCCCGGACCGTCGAGTCCACGATCAGGGTCAGCTCGTGTCCGGGATCGTCGCGGCAGAGGTCGACCTCCCCGTTCTCGACGACGAGCCACCACTCCCGTTCTCCCTCTCGGGCGTCGCGGAACCGGAAGTGAATCACGGTCCGGCGTCCCCGGGGGAACTCCTCGGCGCGCGCGAAGCGCCGGATGTCCCACATGAGGAATCCGGCGTCGAGCTGGTCTCGGCGCAGCCGGCTTCCGATCCATCGAGCGCCCCAGTGCCCGAGCGCCACGACGATGGGACGCAGTTCCTCCCCGGCTTCCGTGAGCCGGTACTCGTAACCTTTTCCGGTCCGGACCCGCTCGACGATCCCGCTCTTTTCGAGTTTCTTGAGCCTCTGGGCGAGGAGCGTCGGCGACATGCGGGGAACGCCACGACGGATGTCGTTGAAACGCCGGCTTCCGCAGAGAAGCTCGCGGACGACGAGTGGCGTCCAGCGTTCCGCCAGGATCTCGGCGCCTCGCGCCACCGTACAGTACTGGGCGTAGTCTGCCATGAGAGGCCCCTACAGGGTCTCTGCACACAAGTCCAGATTCTGGACTTGACCCGGCGGCTAGAATCCAGCCGTCCCCTCCGGGGGGCGAAACATTTCAGGTAGAGGAGGTCGGAGACATGAAGCAGATCGACAAGAAGGCCGCCGAAGTGCTGAGAAGTGGCTTTCGGGGAACCGTCCTTTTGCCCCACGACGAGGAGTACGACGCCGCGAGGCGCGTCTGGAATGCGATGTTCGACCGGAGGCCCGCCGTCATCGCGCGCTGCCTCGGGACGCGCGACGTCAGCCGGGCGATTTCGTTCGCCCGGGAGCACGGGCTTCTTCTTTCGGTCCGCGGTGGCGGCCACAACTCGGCAGGGACCGCAGTCTGCGACGGCGGCATGATGCTCGACCTTTCGCTCATGCGGAGGGTCACCGTCGACCCGGGAACCCGTACGGCGCGGGCGGACGGCGGGGCGCTCCTCGGGGACCTGGATGCGGAAACGCAGCTCCACGGACTCGCCGTCCCGGCGGGAGTGGTTTCCCATACGGGAGTCGGCGGTCTCACCCTGGGAGGCGGCTTCGGCTGGATCAGTCGGAAGCACGGCCTCTCGGTGGACAATCTCCTGCGGGTGGAACTGGTGACGGCGGACGGAGAGCGGCTCGAGGCCGACGAGAAGACGAACGAGGACCTTTTCTGGGCTCTCCGGGGAGGGGGCGGAAACTTCGGCGTCGTGACTTCCTTCACGTTCCGCTGCGCGGAGATCGGAAAGCACGTCTACTCGGGGCTCCTCGTGAAGCGGTTCGAAGACGCGGGACGATTCCTCGCCTTCTATCGCGACTACGTCCGGGGGCTTCCGGACGAAATGACGGTGTGGGTCATCGTTCGCTGTGCGCCGCCCCTGCCGTTTCTCTCGGCGGACGTCCACGGGAAATTGGTCGTGATCGTCGCCTTCGTCTGGCTCGGCGATCCCGGCCAAGGGGAGCGCCGTATCCGGCCTTTGCGCGACGCGACGCCTTCCCACGGCGAGGCCGTGGGTGCGAATGGCTGGTGCGACTGGCAGTCGAGCTTCGACGGGCTTTCGTCCCACGGAGCTCGCAATTACTGGAAGTCCCATCACCTCGGAGATCTCACCGACCGCGCGATCGAAAGGGTCGTGGAGTTCGCGGCGTCCATGCCGACGGACGAGTGCGAGATCTTCGTTCCTCACATGGAAGGAGCACCGAGCCGCGTCGAGCCGGAAGCTACGGCGTACGCGCATCGCCGGGCGCCTTTCGTCCTCAACATCCACACGCGGTGGCGGGAAGCTCGGGACGACGAACGCTGCACCGCCTGGGCCCGGGACTTCCACTCGGCGACGGAGCCTTTCGCGAGGGGGGTCTACGTGAATTTCCTGGGGGACGAGGGGCAGGATCGCGTTCGCGCGGCGTACACGCCGGAGGTCTGGAGTCGGCTCGTGGGCGTCAAGAAAAAGTACGACCCCGAGAACTTTTTCCGCATGAACCAGAACATCCCGCCGTCGTAGTGGCGGCCCCGGGGCGGGACACTCCGCTTCCTCTTTCGGCCTCTCCGCGCTGGCGTCCTCGAGGTGTTCGCTCGCGCCCGACAGTCCGCGGACGGACCCGTCGGGCCGAGGAAGCGCGGGATCTTCCTCTCGTGCGGCGTGCGGCACGCGTTTTCGAAAAAGCGCGACTCGGCGATCGAGGATAGAGAAATCGGTCGAGGGGGACCCGGTTCGTCGACGCGGGAAAACGACCGCCCGGGTGGCGTCGTCGAAGGGAAGTGACCGCCCGGTTGACGCGGCGGGCAGGCGGGGTGTAGTCGAGCGCCGGCCGATTCCTGCGGCGCCCCGTCGTCCGTCGGAGGCCGTGCCTCTCCGAGCGAGCGCGGGGCGTAGCGCCCCGCCCCCTTTCGAGGCACGGGAAGGAGATACGGACCCAAGGAAAATCGGCGGCTACCCGGCTCGTGCCCGGGTTGGATGGAAAGCAAAAGGGAAAAGGCGGAACCGGGGGCAGGTCCACGGGGTTCGAGTTCGAGGAGGGGGAGAGCTATGAGTCACGCAGGTTTTCCGGCGACCGCGGGAACTTCGCGCGCCGTGCTCGTCACGGGTTGCTCGAGCGGGATCGGACGCGCGACGGCGCTCCGCCTCGCGCGACGAGGCTGGCCCGTCTACGCGACCGCCCGGAAAAGGGACTCCCTCGGGGAACTCGAGGAGGCCGGGTGCCGAACCCTGGTGCTCGACGTCGACGACGAGGAGTCGTGCCGCTCCGCCGTCGCGTTCGTCGAGGAGCGCGAGGGTGCCGTCGGCGTGCTGGTCAACAACGCTGGCTACAGTCAGTCGGGTGCCGTCGAAGCCGTCCCGCTCGACCTCGTCCGCAAGCAGTTCGAGACGAACGTGTTCGGGGCACTCCGGATGTGCCAGCTCGTGCTCCCCGGAATGCGGAGGCAGGGTTGGGGAAAGATCGTGAACATGAGCTCCATGGGAGGCAAGCTCGTCTTTCCCGGGGGCGGGGTCTACCACGCCACGAAGCACGCGCTCGAAGCGTTGAGCGACGCCCTTCGCTTCGAGGTGCGCGCCTTCGGCATCGACGTGATCCTGATGGAACCGGGCCTCGTGCGGAGCGGGTTCGCGCGCGCGGCCGAGCGGGCGCTCGAGGCCGCTCGAGCGGGCGCGGGTCCTTACGCGGACTTCCACGCGGCCGTGGCGCGCGCGACGGTGGAAGCCTACGAGAAGGGTCCCCTCGCGAGACTCGGGGGGACGCCGGAGGATGTCGCGGCGAAGGTCGAAAAGGCCATCACGGCACGAAGGCCCAAGGCCCGTTACACGGTGACGGCGTCGGCGACCGTTCTCCTCGGGCTCCGGCGAATGCTCGGCGACCGGATGTGGGACGCGTTTTTGCGGACGAATTTCCCCGAGCCGGGCGGGCGGAAGAGCAGCTAGGTCGGAAGCCTCGAGAGGTGTCGGCGACCAGACGACGACTGCCCTGGTCGTTCGCCCGATTCGTGGTGGGTCGGGAAGCAGACCGCGGACCCCGAAGGTCCTAGGCGGGCCGGGGAACTGCCTGGCTCTTGCTTTTCGCGGTGTCGCTTTCTTCGGTGGCCGAGGGGTTCGTCGCGCAGCGGCTCGGCGGGACGTCGCCGCGAAAAGCCAGAAACCAGTCCTGCCACGCCGAATCGACTTGATTCGCGGCTCTCTCTCGGCGAATAAAACCGGGCCTCATGCTCGCACGTGCACGCGACCCGGAAAGCCTGCGTCCCGCTCTCGAAGAGTGGCTTCGCCGTAAGATGCCCGAAGTGTCCGAGCTCCGGGTCGTTTCGCTCCGCCGACCCGGTGCGGGGCTCTCGAACGAAACCCTGCTGCTCGACGTGGAGGTCGAAAAAAAAGGCAAGGCCGAGCCGCGTGCTCTCGTTCTCCGGCTCGAGCCCGCGGAGTTCGGCGTCTTCCCGGAGTACGATCTCGGCCGGCAGTTTCGCATCCTGCGCTGCCTCGAGGGCACCGACGTTCCCGTTCCCCGTGCGCTCTGGTTCGAGCCGGACCCCTCCGTCGTGGGCTCGCCCTTTTACGTCATGGAGCGGGTCGAGGGGGAGATCCCCTCGGAAGTGCCTCCCTACCACACGGCCGGGTTCTGCGTCGAAGCCTCTCCCGACAGGCGAGCTCGTCTCTGGTGGGCCGGCATCGACGCCATGGCGCACATCCACACGCTCGACTGGCGGCGGTCAGGACTCGATTTTCTCGACGTGCCGCCGCCCGGGCGGGATGCGCTGCTCCGTGAGGTACACCGCTACCGGCGTTACCTCGAGTGGGCCCGTGGCGGAACTCCGCAGCCCGTCCTCGAGCGAGCTCTCGACTGGCTCGAGGAAAACGCGTTCTCGCCCGAGTGCATCGCGCTTTGCTGGGGGGATGCGAGACTTCCCAACCTCGTCTTCCGCGAGGACCGGGTCGTCGCCGTGCTCGACTGGGAGATGGCCTTTCTCGGCGACCCCGAGGCCGACCTTCTCTGGTGGATCGTCCTCGACGAGCTCAACAGCGAAGGCTACGGCTTTCCGCGTCTTGCGGGATTTCCCGGAAAGGACGAAACGATTCGCGGCTACGAAGAGCGCACGGGCCGGAAGGTCCGTCACGCCGAATACTACGAGGTCTTCGCGGCGCTGCGCTTCGGGGCGATCATGGCGCGGATTGCCCGCCGGATGAAGGAACTCGGGGTGCCTACCCCTTCGCCCGATTTCGAGACGAACAACCCGTGCACGCAACACCTGGCTCGGCTTCTCGGCTTGCCACCGCCGGGCGAGGCGCGCGCGCGGTTCGACCCGGGAAGGGGGACCGCCCGGATCCAGTTCCATCTCGAAGGCGAATCGGGCCGCTCGTGGTACCTCGTGGCTCGAGCAGGGCAGGTGGAGCGCCGCGAAGGGACGTGCGAGAGCCCGGACGCCACCTTGCGGGCCAGCGTCGAGGACTGGGAGGCGATCCGGCGGGGGGAGCTCGACCGCACGCAAGCTTTTCTTTCCGGCCGGATCAGGGTCGAAGGCGACCTCTCGCTCTTCATGCAGTTCGAGGAAGCCATCGAGAGGCTCGAGAGGGAGGCGACAGAAAAGCCGCGAGGGTGAAGACCGATGCGCATCGCCGTTCTCGTGAAACAGGTCCCTGTCCTCTCCAAGATGGAGTTCGATCCCGCGTCCAGGCGGCTCCGGCGGGAAGGTGTTCCGAACGAAGTCAGCGCTTTCGACGTCCGGGCCCTCGTGAAGGCCGTGGAACTTTCCGCCGAGCAGGGCGGCGAGGTCGTCGTGTTCACCATGGGACCGCCGCAGGCCTCGGAGGCGCTCCTCGAGTGTCTCGCGCTGGGAGCGCACCGGGCCGTCCACCTCTGCGATCCCGACTTTGCGGGCTCGGACACACTCGCCACGGCGCGGGTGCTCGCTGCGGCTCTCCGCCGGGAATCCTTCGACCTGGTTCTCTGCGGAAAACACAGCGTGGACGCGGAGACGGGGCAGGTGGGGCCCGAGGTGGCGGAGCTTCTCGGCCTTCCGTTCGCGAGCGGTGCGCGGCGGCTCGAGGTGGATTCGGGGAAGATCCGCGTCGAGCGGGAAACCGACTCGGGCACGGAGGTTCTGGAGGTCGACCTTCCCTGCGTCGTTTCCGCCGGAGAAGACCTCGCCCCGGAGCGCTTTTCGACCAGAGCCGAGCGGGAGGCGGCCAAGTCGAAACCGATCGCGCTCGTCGGGCGGAGCGACCTCGGGCTTGCCCGCGAGGACGTGGGGCTTCCGGGCTCGCCCACCGAAGTGCGGGATCTCGAGACCGTCGTGACGGAGCGGAAGCTCGAGATGCTCGAAGGTCCCACGGTCGAGGCAGTAGTGGAGAAGCTCGTCGAGCGACTTCTCGCCCACGGTCTTTTCCGAGGCTGGTCTTCCCTCCCCGAGGGTCCCGCGCGACCGCGAGCCACGGGGGCTGTCGAGCGCCCGGGGCCGAAAGACATCTGGGTTTTCGCCGAGACGGAGAACGGTTCCGTCCGCAGGGTCACGTTCGAACTCCTCGGGAAGGCACGCGAGATGGCCGACCGGCTCGGGTCGAGCGTGCAAGCGGTGCTTCTCGGGCACGGAGTTCGGAGCCGAGTCGAGGAGCTTGCCGCGGCCGGGGCCGATCGCGTGCTTCTTGCCGACGACGAGCGTCTCGGCTGGCCCTCGGCCGAGACTTACGCCGGCGTCCTCGCTCCGGCGCTCGAGAAGTTCCGGCCCGGAATCGTCCTTTTTCCTTCGACGACGCTCGGCCGGGACCTCGCGCCGAGGCTCGCCGCGCGCTTCGGCCTGGGACTCACCGGTGACTGCATCGACCTGGACCTCGACGCGGAAGGCCGACTCGTGCAGTACAAGCCTGCTTTCGGCGGGAACGTCGTGGCACCCATCCTCTCGCGCACAATCCCCGAGATGGCCACGGTGCGGCCCGGGTTTCTCGAGCGCCCGAGCCCGGGAGAGCGCGGCACCTGCGAGAGCTTGCCGCTCGACGTGCCGGAGCTGGCTCCGGCGAAAGTGCGTCTTCTCGAGAGAAGGCGCGAGGCCGAGGCCGCCACGGCGCTCGACGACGCGGAGGTCGTCGTCGGGGTCGGCAAAGGGATCGGAGAGCCTGCGGCGCTTTCCCGGATCGAGCCTCTGTGCGAAGTCCTCGGCGCGGCGCTCTGCACGACGAGGGATGTCACCGACGCGGGATGGCTTCCCCGGCAGTATCAGGTGGGCCTCACCGGACGCGCGATCGCCCCGAAGCTCTACCTGGCGGTCGCCATCCGTGGCGCCATGGAGCACATGGTCGGCGTGCGGCGCGCGCGGATCGTCGTCGGCATCAACAAAAACCCGAAGGCTCCGCTTTTCAAGAGCGTGGACTACGGCATCGTGGCCGACTGGGCCGAGGCCGTGCCGCTGCTCGTGGAAAAGCTCCGCGCGGCGCGAGCTTCCGCGCGCTAGAGAGCGCTGTTCCTGCCCGTCGCTCGCCGGGCGGCGATCGCGCGGCTCCTAGCGCTGGACCGACCGCGTCCCTTTCGAGGCCGGGGAGTCCTTGGAGGTCCGGAGGTCCGAGAGCCCCTTCGAAGTCCGATCCCGAGTCTCGGGACCTTATGTTCCGAGTCGTTCCCCCGTTCTTGCCCAGTAGTCGACGGTGCTTCTTGCACTCGACCATAGCCAGACCGCCACGTCGCGTTGGCCTCCGCCACGGCCGCAGGGGCGGCGTGCGCGGGGTTCTTTCGGCCGCAGCCGGCGACGTCGTCCGAGCGGCGAGCGGCTCCTGTACGCGACCCCGGCAGACCGACCCTCCCTGGTCTCTGCGGCAGGGCGCGCCCTCGAAGTCTGGGAGCCGAGGCAACCCCGCACGCCGCGGTGCCCGGGTGCCCGAGCTGCCGCTTACTTTTTCCCGCTGCCCCGGGGCCGGAGGTCCAGGTCGGGCGGCGGGTGGTCGGGAAGCTTCCAGACGATGTAGGGCTTGTCCTTGAGCTCGTGGTAGGCGTTCGCTGCCTCGATGGCCTTGTGGAAGGCCTTCTCGAAGGCTTCGAAGTCCTGCTTTTCGATCGCTTCTCCGACGGGTTTCCAATCCTCTTCGAGAAACTTGTTGAGGGCCTCTTCGTGCTTGGGACGCGTGAAGGCACCGAGCTCCATGAGCCCGCGTACTTCCTTCCACTGGAATCGAGCCATGGGCCAGTTCTGCGCCTTGGCCGCGTAGTAGAGCTTCCACGTGCGCGCGCCGATCTCGGGCATGATGCGGCCGAGACCCGGCTGGATGGCGACGAGATCCTCCACCGTCATTTCACGGTGGCCGGACCAGAACGTCATGGCTTTCACTTTTTCGAGAAGCGCTGCATCGTCCATCGAGTCGTTCCTCCCGGAAGGGAAAGGTTTCGGGTTCGAACCCTTATCGGAACGAAAAGCCGAGAGTCAAGCTAACGCCGGCGCACTTCGTCGAGCGCTGCGAGAAAGCCCCCGATGTCGTCCTCGTCGTTGTAGAAGTGGGGCGAGACGCGCACGCCGCCCGCCCTCGGGCGTACGATGTAGCCCCGCCGCTCGAGTTCCTCGCAGAGGCGGACCGGGTCGTCGCCGGGCTCGAAGGTCACGATGCCCGAAGAGAGGGAGGGACCGCGAGGGCTCAGGACCCGAAGGCCGCGCTGGCGGAGTCCCTCGACCAGCAGGTCCGTGAGCTCGAGGATTCTTGTCTCGACGAAATCTGCTCCCGCTTCGAGGAGAAGCTCGACCCCGCCGCCGAGGGCGTGGATTCCGAGGTGCGGCGGGCTTCCCGGCTCGAACTTCGCGGCGTCGTCGCGAAGCTCGAAATGGTAGGGAAGGTAGGTGTCCGCGTCACGGACGCTTTTCCACCCGAGGAGGACGGGCCGGATCCTCTCGAGCACACGCCGGCTCACGTAAAGAAAGCCGCAGCCTTCGGGTGCGAGAAGCCACTTGTGCCCACCGCACGAAAGAGCGTCGACGCCCGCGTTCTCGACGTCGATCCGGAGCGCCCCGACGCCCTGGATCCCGTCGACGCAGAAAAGGACGTCGCGCTCGCGGCAGACGGAAGCGAGCCTCCCGAGGTCGTTCCGGGTGCCGAATTGCCAGTCGACGAACGTGGCCGCGACGAGCCGCGTTCTCGAATCGATGCGCTCTCGCAGCTCCTCGGGAGCGAGAAATCCCCGGTCGAGTCGCGCCCAGCGGATCTCGACGCCGCGCGACTCGAGTGCGAGCCAGGGGTAGACGTTCGAGGGGAACTCTCCCCGGAGGACGACCACGTTGTCTCCCTCGCGCCAGCGGAAGGCCCGCGGCCACGAGCGAGAGGCCTTCCGCCGTGTTCCGGACGAAGGCGATTTCTTCGCGGCGGGCTCCGACGAGCCTGGCGAGAAGCCTCCTCGTGGCTTCGCTGCGTGCGTTCCATGTCTCTTCGGAATCCGTCTCGAGCGTTTGCGCCTCGGCGAGAAAGCGCAGCACGCGCTCGACGACGCGCCTGGGCAGGGGAGCCTGCCCCGCGTGGTTCAGGGGAACCGTGCCGGCGGGAAGCGCGAACTCCTCCTTCCAGTTTTTTCGGGGCATGGGAGTTTCTACGGTAGCTGGCGGAACCCGGGCAAGGGAGGGGATAGCCCGGAGCCTTTCGCAGGACGAGGCTTTCCGACTTTTCGTGGAAATGCGGGAGCGGGGGGCACGTAGATGATCCAGCCAAGAATTCCGCCGCGCGTAATGGGCGCGTTGAGCTCCGTTGGTTTTTCCGGCGCGGCATTCGGTCTGGGAGAATTTTTCCACGAAGTCCGGACGCCCATCATTCGGCCGGGGTCGCGAAGACGGACGTCCTCTCGGCGTCGCGCGGTGGGCTCCGCACTTCCCGTCTGCTCTCGAGCGGCGGTCCTTCTCGGCCTTTTCATCGAGGGACCGCCTTGCTACGTGGGGCCATGCTCGATTCGCGCTTCTGCTTCTCGCTTTCGGGATCCTCGCACTGGCCGACTGGTACGCGGTTGCGAGGGAGAAAAAGACCCTCGAGTGCTTCCTCAAGCCGGCCGTCCTTCTCGTCCTTCTCGCCTACGCTGCCTCCGGCCCTCGCGCGTCCGCCTGGCTTTCTCTCGCGCTTTTTTTCTCGCTCGGCGGCGACGTTTTTCTTCTCTTTCCCGACCGCTGGTTTTTACCCGGATCTGGCGTCGTTTCTTCTCGCCCACGTCGCCTACCTCTTCGCCTTCGATACGCCCCGCCATCTTCCGCCTCGTAGGCGGCTGCCGGAGCTCCTTCTCGTCACCTCGCCGCTTCTCGTGCGCCTCTTGCGGGCCGTGCCCTCTTCCCTGCGTTCTCCCGTCCTGGTCTACATCGGCCGCCCTCGCCGCCATGTCGGGATCGGCCCTGGCTTCCGGCCATGCCGCCGCAGCCGCGGGCGGCGTTCTTTTCCTTGTCTCCGACGGCGTTCTCGCCTGGAACCGCTTCGTCCGCGCGTTCCCTTTCGCCCGGCTTCTCGTCATGACGACCTACCACCTGGCGCAGCTCGGGCTCGTGGTGGCGCTGCGCTGAATACTGCGGATCGTTTCCGGCACGGCGGGCCCGCGTGAAGAAAGCAAGTGCTTGACGGGGTCCCGGGCTCGTAGCACGGATGTGCGGGGCCGGCGACGTCACCCGCTCTGCACGCAGTGTCCGATACAGCAGAACCCTCGTACTTCATATTGAGTTGAAACAGAGGGGGCGGCGCCCGGGCGACGGGGGCGGACCGTCACGACGCCGCATTCCGTCCACTCCGGCGGGACCAAAAAGACGTGGATGCAGTTCCCGCCACGCCCGCTGGTTGCCCACCAGCGGGGGTCGCGGTCCGTCGCCTCGGGCCCTCGCGCTTCCGCCTGGCTTTTATCGGACGGCTGATTCAACGGCGCACAAGACCCCTGGGGCGGTACCCATGCCCGGAAACGCGTCGAGGAGTTTCGTGTCGAACGTAACGAGAGGAAGCCGCTCACGGACTGCCAATTTCACGAAAAGGGTGTCGTAGACGGGTACGTCGGCGCCGATGGCTCGGGCAAGCGCCCCTTGCCACAAGATACGGGCCGAGACCGACCGGACATGAAGACGCGCCGCAAAATCGAGGCGACGGTGGCCTTCATCGGCGGACAGGACGCCAGTGCGAACTGCCATCCACACGACGTTGGCGAGCTCTGCGGCCCAAACCGCCGGTGCCTGGGGCTGCCCGACCGTTCGCCAGAATCGACGAGCTTCGTCGACGAAGGGCTCGGTGCCGAGCAGGTAGTACGCGATGACGTTCGTGTCGACGACGGCGTTCATCGGCGACCGGCATCGACCCAGGCGTCGATTTCCTGGGCCGCGGGGCGGCGGGTCTGGCGGGCCCAGGCCGATTCGATCTCCTCGAGTAGGGCAAGGCGCTCACCCACGTATTCCGCGAGCAGGGTTCGGACCTCCTGCTCCATGGATCGGCCGCTTTTGCGGGCCAATGCCTTGAGGGACTTGACCACCTTGGGTGGCACGTTTCTGATGGTGAGGGTCGCCATGACTTCCTCTTCCCTGCTGGCATAATGCTGGCGCGGGAGAGGCTGTGCAACGAGGGTTGCACCCGACGGCGCCCAGCGTACCGACTCGGTCGTTGGAAGCACCCGAACTGGGCGCCGCGGGTGAGTCGGCGTCGTTGGACCGAAGTGGACGAACCTAAGGAGGATCGGAGGGCTCGGGCACCGTCACGACCCGCGTCGATCTCCGCGACCGCCATGAGGTTCGCGTGGACTTACCAGGCATTCTTCGGCGCTCCGGTCGTGCCGCTCGTGAACACGATGGCCACGGGATCCTCGGGTGAAACCAGGGCTTCGGGATACTTCCCGCCACGGCGGGCCGGCGTGAAGAAAGCCCTCGCGGGCAATCGGCCTCGTTTCCCTGCGTGGCAGAAGGCGAGGTCCGGGATGGTGGGGTGCGCTCGAGGGCTATAAAGGGTGGGATCATCACCGCATGCAAAGAACATGCGGCGACGTGCTTGACGGGGTCCCGGGCTCGTTGGTAAGCGTTGCGGGCCGATTGGTGGAACGCGTGCGTCCCGGAGAATGTTCGAAAGCGCGTGGAGCAGAAGCGTGCGGATACCGAGAAGAACAAGTGGCACCAAGCGGTCTACCAAAGCAACATCGACCTTACGTTGTTCGGGGACCTTGCCTCAATCATCGTGAAGGAGTGGGCCGAGTTCGATGACCTGTTCCCCAGTCAGCCGTGGGTGAAGCAGCGTTTAGACGAGCTAGAGCGCTCGCGCAACGTCATCGCACACGCGAACCTGTTACCGGAACCCGAAATTGAGCGCATTGAGCAGTACCTTGAGGACCGGCTTCGTCAGGTTCCGTGAGGTGCCAACGGTGACAAGCCCGCTAACAACCGGTTGCAGCGGACGGTCCGCTGCGCAGCCCGCCGCTGAACCGGAACGTTAGCTTGCTGCGAGAAGATGACGGCCAGATTTAAGAAAATCCTAAACCTCCACGAACAAGCTACGCACCTACGGCTTCGCAAGGCATGTGAACCGTGGGGGGCATCCGTCCACCTAAAGGTCCGCGTGGCGGATGTTCTGCCGATTGAGGGCAGTGGGATTACGCGTGATCAATACGAATTTGCTTTAAAGTCCCACTTCGATTTCCTCGTCACAGACTCAGATCACAGTCCGCTATTTGCGGTTGAATTCGACGGGCCACCTCACCTCACGAGAGAGCAGCGTGCCAGGGACGATCGCAAGAATAAGCTGTGCGACCGTTTCAGCTTCCCACTGCTCAGGATCAACTGCGAGTACTTACTTGAGAAGCACCGCCAGATGGACCTTCTCACTTGGTTCGTTGAGGTATGGTTCCTGAAAGCGGCATTTGCGGAGGCTCAGCAGAAGGGCGAAGTCTCTTGGGACGAACCGTTTACGCCAGGCTCGATCATGACTCTTCCGGGAAGAAAAGAACCATTTCCCCTGTGGCTTTCACTCGACGCTCGCGTGGAGATTGGGAAGCTGCACCTAGCTGGGAAGTGCCACGACTACGCGCCCTCGAGTGCCGTGGGGATGGATTCAGCCAACAACTACAGAGCGATCGCCTACATTCTTACGGTTCCGAGACGCGGTCTGGTAGCACAGACGGGGATGCGAAGCCACCGCTTCCCGATTCCAATATCTGAGCTGCTTGAAGATATCGTCGTTCTCGAGTTGTTCCTAAGGCTCAAAGACGCGCTGGTGGGCAGGCAAGATTTCGCCTCCGTCGATGTGATCGAGGAGAGATGCAGAACGTTTCGTTCCAAGTACAGAGTCGTCTCCGCATTTGAATCTGGAGATAGACGGTTCTTGCTGCCTTGATGGAATCGCAAGCTAAGTGCATGTGACTGCTAAGAGGCGTCCTGCTTCGGCGTGGCCAATTCTGCCAAGGAACGCGCTATGCTAGCAATTGTGGTTTTGTATTCCCATTAAGGATCCGCAGCCAACGAATCTCAACCACGTCGACGTCTTCGCGGGACGTACGGGGAACCAGATCCCGTAAACGGCCGGCAAGGGCCTCCCGCTTGCGATCCGGCTTTTGGCCCTCCTGAATCATGCAGGCGAACTGAGCCAACGCAACGCCCTCGGGGATCCTACCGGCCTTCCCCGCCGGAAACGTAAAGCTCTCGCAGCGCGCGCTTGTCCACCTTGTACATGGCGGTCAAGGGGAGCTCGGAAAGCACGGTGAGGCCGTCGGGGCGCTTGAAGCTCGCGAGCTCGCGGCCGACGTACTCCCGGAGCTCTTGGAGCGTGGGCGGGTTCCTGGGATCGCGCGGTACGACGAAGGCCCAGCCGATCTCGCCGAATTTTTTGTCGGGCACGCCGACGACGGCGGCCTGTGCGACCTTGGGATGCTTGGAGAGGAGGTCTTCGATTTCGGCGGGGTACACGTTGAAGCCGCCCCGGATGAACATCTCGCTCTGGCGCCCGAGGAGGTGGAGGTAGCCTGCCGCGTCCAGGAATCCCATGTCGCCGGTGTGGACCCAGCCCTCGCGGTCGATCGTCCTGGCCGTCGCTTCCGGGTCTCGCCAGTAGCCGCGCATCGTCGCCGGAGAACGGACGACGACCTCTCCCGTCTCACCCGCGGGAAGCGGCCTGTTCTCCGCGTCCACGATGCGGAGCTCTACGCCGGGTGTGGGTTTTCCGACCGTGGTCGCGAGGATCTCCGGAGGGTCGTCGGGAAGGGACGCCGTGGCGATCCCCACCTCGGTCGAGGAGTAGCGCACGCTCACCTGCGCCCGGAAGGTTTCCTGGATGCGGCGGACGAGCGCGGGCTCGGCGGGTGCGCCGCCTATGAGGATCGAGCGCAACGAGGAAAGATCGCGCCTCGGGCGGTCGGGGTGGTCGAGCAGCATGACGAGCTGGGTGGGAATGCCGCCCAGGTGCGGGAGCCGGTGCCGCTCGATGGCTTCGAGGACGGCGGCCGGGTCGAAGGTGTCGTGGACGACGGAGGAGCCCAGGTGCCCGATCTGGAGCGCGATGCGGGTCATCGTGCCCACGTGGGCGAACGAGAGGCCCGCTGCGAGATGACGCTGGAAGGGCGGCACCCCGTCGGGGTATCTCCGCGTGTCGATCTCGGCGAGCGCCATGAGGTTCGCGTGCGCGTACCAGGCACCCTTGGGCGCTCCGGTCGTGCCGCTCGTGAACACGATGGCGACGGGGTCTTCGGGTGAGACCCGGCCTTCGGCGGGCTTCGTGCCGCTCGCGAGTCGTTCGACGACTCCGGCCGTGCTCCGCCGGATCTCTTCCGGGTCGATCCAGGCGATCTCGTGGAGCTCGGGAAGCTCCGTCCGTACCGACGCGACCTCTTCGCGGAAATTCGTGCCGTGCCAGTTCTCGACGGCGAGAAGAAGCCGCGCACCCGATCGGCGGAGGATGTGGCCGATTTCCGTCCGGCGGTACCGGACGTTGATCCCCGTCGTCACGGCACCGAGCCGCGCGGCACCCAGGTAGGCGACGAGGTAGAGCGGGGTCGTGGGAAGAAGCAGCGCCACGACGTCGCCCCGGCCGACGCCCGACGCCGCGAAGAATCCGGCCATGGAATCGGCAAGCCGGTCCCAGTCGCGGTACAGCAATACCTCGTCGCGATACCGGAACGCTTCGGCGTCCGGTGCCTCCGCGGCTGCCTTCCGCAGAAGCTCGCCCAGTGTCGGAGCCGTGAGCACCGCAGTGGAATCTGCCTCGTTCCCGGCTCTACGACAACCGCAAGAGCTAGAGCCCGGGACCTTCTCCGTCGTGCCGGACTGCGACGGGACGCGCCCGGTCTGTTTCACCGCGCGGGGAAACTTTGTTCGGAAGCGGTGCCGCCGAAACACAGTCGGGCTTCCGAACCTTTTCCTGCCATCCGACCGGCCGACGACAAACGTGCTCGGCGGACGCTACGGAAGCCTTAACCGACCGCCCGCTCGCACAGGGCGACCACTTTCCGTGCGGTCGCGAGCGCGTCGTCGGCGTCTTCTCGGCAAAAAAGAGCTTCGGCTTCCGTGTCCGTTTCTTCGTCCCCGTAAAACGCCAGCTCTCGCTCTTCCCGAAGGCGTCTCGAAGCGGAGACCAGGAAATCCAGGTTGGCTCGCATCTCCGCGGGGAGTCTCGCGGCCGACCGTCGGAGTGCGCCGCTCACGTCGTGGACTTTCGGAACTTCGCTTCCCACCGCGCGCAGCGCCCCTTTGAGCGCGAGTTCCACGGCCTCCTGGCAACGGCGCACGACGAGATTCCAGAGCCCGTCCGCATGGTGGCGCTCGGCCTCGCCGAGCACGACCGTGGCGCGGCGCAAAAAGCTCTTCGCCATTTCGTCGGCGGTCATATCTCGATCCGGTCCCCCGGCCGGAAGTCGGGTTTGAGATCCCAGTACCAGGTTTTCCCGAGACGCACGCGACGAGCGCCGAGCTTGCGAAGAGACGCTCGGACGCGTTCGAGAACCGAGGCGAAAAAACCGTCCCGGTCGTAGAGGAGGACGGCGTCTTCGGTCATGTCCAGATACAGGGGAATGACCCGCGCCGCTTCTTCGGGCGTTCGGACGATGCGTGCAAGCCTCGTGTCGATTCCCGCAGCTTCGGCTTCCCTGAGTGCGCTCTCGAAAGCGGCATCCGCTCCGGCGAGCGCCCGCTTGCGCGCGAACTGGCCGCGCGGGAGGTCCCTCGCGACGATCAGAAGGTCGATGTCGGAGTTCTCGCGGGCATCACCACGCGCGACCGAGCCGAAGAGAACCACGGACACGAGGCGGTCGCCGAGAGTCGATTCGAGTAGCTTCGCGTACCGCCGGGCGAGCTCTCGCAGCACGTCCGGTACCGGGCGCCCGCGCTTCTCCATGCCCCACGTCGTAGCACAGCAGCGCCGGCCTTCCCAACCGGAGCGGTAGGCTCGCGTCAACCCAGGAGTTCGAGGACTTTCTCCGGCGGGCGCCCCACGACGGCGCGTTTTCCGCGGACGACGATGGGCCGCTCCATCAGGATCGGGTACTTGGCCATCGCTCGCAGGATGTCGTCGTCGGAGCTTTCGGGGCCGAGCTTCGCTTTCTTGTACTCCTCCTCGCCCTTGCGCACCCACTCGCGTGGGGAGAGGCCGAGAAGGCGCTGGAGTTTTTTCAGTTCCTCGAACGACAGCGGTTCCTTGAGATACTCGACCACGCGGAGCGGGACCTTCTTTTCCTGGAGGAGAGCCAGGGCCGCGCGGCTCTTGCTGCAACGGGGGTTGTGGTAGATCGTGAGCGTCTCCATGGCGCCTGCCATTAGGCGGCCGAGGACGTTCTCGTCAAGAGCCGCCTACCACTTCCGGCCGTAGCGCTCGCGGTGGGCTTTCTCTCGGACCGGAATCCGGCGCGGCGGGCGAAGGGCTCTCGCGGGAAACCCGAGCGGAACCAGGGCCATGGGCCGGATGTGCGGGGGGAGTCCCAGGACTTCTCCGAGTTCGGGGCTTGCCGTCGGAAGGGTCGAGAAGACGGAGCCCAGGCCGAGTGCCGTGGCGGCGAGGCAGAGGTTCTGCGTCGCGGGATAGACGGAGGCCGCGAGGCTCGCGCCTTCCGCGAGCGACGTGTCGCCGCAAACGACGACGAGGACCGGGGCCCGGGCGAGACCGTCGGTCGCCCAGCGGTCGACGCTGCGGAAAAGTCCGGGTCCGATCCGCTCGCGCTCGGCCTCGCGCACCTGCCCCCAGATTCGCGCCGTGAGCTCGGCGATCCTCCGCCTCGCTTCTTCTTCCCGGACGACGACGAAGACCCAGGGCTGCCGGTTCTCCGCGCTCGGCGCGTGGATGGCCGCTTCCAGGATGCGCTCGATCGTCTCCTCGGGAACGGGGTCGGGGAGGAGCTCTCTCTGAGCCCGCTGGGAAAGGGCCACGTCGAAAAATCCTCGCGCGGCGAGCTTCCCCGGGACGGTTTGCGGGGCGTCGCGGGCTTTCCCTTTCACCGAGGCGACGGAACGTGTTCACGTAGTCGATGACGAGCGCCGGATGCATGGCCCACTCCCGAAACGGGTGCGTTCCGTACTCGCCGATTCTTTTTCGGGTGGCGGGTGTCATGCCGCGGAAGGCTTCTTCCGCGTCTTCGGTGTCGATCTCGTAGAAGTGGAGCCACCGGGGCTCTCCACCCGTCACGTTCTCGTAGGGTGTGATCATCTTGAAGTGCGGCGGCGAGGCCGCGGCGATGTCGCGGATGTGGACGAAGTCGCCCCAGTCGCGGAGCGCTTGCGCCTCCTCCTGGCTCTTCGGGCTGATGAGGACGAGTTCCAGGCCGAGGGTGGGCCTCGGGCTCAGGGTTCCCTGCCCGGGGCGCGGGGTGAGGCGGAAGTGCATCCCGCGTATGTCCGGAGGTGCGGGCGGCGCGGTAAAACGCTCGTCGACCTCGTAGACGGCAAGACGCAGAAACTCGGGAATTCTCCTCGGGTATTCGGTCCGGTTCGGTACGCAGTTCTCCCACCAGGTGGCCCGGAGCACACCCGGAAGCGCGAGCACCTCGTCCACGCGCGTCGAGGCGTAGTCCTCCGCCGGCCGATCCGTCATTTCGAGGTAGAGGCCCAGCGTGATGCGATCTTCCATTTCCCCTCCGGTGTTGTCGAAAACCCACGCCTAGACCAGAGTCCGCCCGGGAGTAAAGAAAGCGAGGGCTCGCCCATCCCCCCGGACGAGACGGAGCGCGTCCCTCCGGCCGCCCGGGATGCGACGGAGCGCGTCTTTCCGGTGGGCCGTGTTCATCGATGGCACGGACCTCGATCGTCCGACGCTCACGGCCGCGCGCCCCCCGCCCCCCCGGACGCGACGGGGCGCGTCCCTCCGGCCGCCCGGGATGCGACGGAGCGCGGGGATCGTGAGAAAATCCCCACTTGGCCGAATTTCGCACAAAAAAATCCAATGCGCTCCGGGCCCCCCGTCACATTTCTCCCGACGGATCCGAACGGCTCCCTTCTACCCGTCCCCTGTTCGCATTCCCGCGAAACATCTTCCGGAACGTGCGAAGAGTCCCGTGTGAAAAAAAGCGAAAAGGCCCGTGCCTCAGGGGCGACGCATTTTGGCAGAGAGGTTGCTCCACTTGAAAAGGAGGCGATGCCCGTTGTGCTGGCGAAGCCTTCGGGCGTTTTCCCCGTTCCTGAGTAGCGCACACGGGCAAGGAGAAAAAGCGATGGCAACGGTGCGGGACCTGATGGTGACGGAGCTCGTCACGGTCGAGCCGCAAGCGACCGTGCTCCAGGCAGTCGAAAAGATGTGCCGAAACCGCGTAGGAGCGGTGCTCGTGGTGGAAAACGACGAGCTTCTCGGTCTCTTTTCGGAGCGCGACTTGATGACGCGCGTCGTCGCCGAGCGGCGTGACCCGGCGAAAACGAAGGTCGGCTCCGTGTGTACCGGTACGGTCGTGACCATCGATGTCCAGCAGCCATTCCGGCAGGTCCTCGAAATTTTCCGGCAGAAAAGGTTCCGGCATCTTCCGGTTCTCGACGGGTCGAAGCCCGTGGGTATCCTCTCGACCCGCGACTTCCTTGCCTATCTCGTCGACGGCCTCGAACGGTTCATCGACGAAGCCAAGTACCGGGAAGCCCTCGCCGAGGGAGTCGACATCTACGACCACCTCGGCGGAAGCTACGGCCTCTAGAGTCGGACGCGACGGAGCGCGTCCCTCCGGAGCGAACGTCCCGCGATGGCGCGCATCCCAACGCCACGTTTCGAATCCGCAATCGGAGGGCCACTCTGTCGTGGCCGTGGTCGTGTTTGGTACCGCCCTCCGTGGCCGAACACGAACCACCTTGTCCCCATCCCCCCGGACGCGACGGAGCGCGTCCCTCCGGCGGGGGCGTCTCCGCGGATCGGACGCCGCACCCCATTGCAAACGCGACCGACACGTTCATACCCCCCCGGACGCGACGGAGCGCGGAGGATGTGAAAAAATTCGGAAATTTACCCTGGAGGGATTCGGCTCTGGGGGCGGAGTGTGGTAGGGAGGGGAAGCTACGGTGGGGAGGTGAAGGGATGGAGCAGGTGGAGCTTCTGGGCGGGGAGAGTGCGGAGGAGAGGAAGCGGAGGCTCGCGGAGGCGCGGGAGCGGCGGCGGGCGGAGGCAGCGAAGGCGGCACCGCGGGTGGTGAGAGCGGAGCGGAGCCAGCTTCGGTGGGAGGTGGTGGATCTGGACGGCGAGCTGCCTCAGACGCACCGGGCCCGCAGCGTGTTGGCGGTCGTGAAGAAGCTGAACCTTTCGGCCTTTTACGAGAGGATCAAGGCGCGGGGGAGCTGGGCGGGGCGGGATGCGACGGATCCGCAGGTGCTTTTGGCGCTGTGGCTCTATGCGACGGCGGAGGGGGTAGGCAGTGCGAGGGAGCTCGAGAGGTTGACGGAGCAGCACGTGGCCTACCGGTGGCTTCGGGGCGGGGTACCGGTGAATTACCACACGCTGAGCACGTTTCGGAGCGAGAACGCGGAGGCGCTCGAGGAGCTTTTCACGCAGGTGTTGGCGGTGATGATGGCCGAGGGGCTGGTGCGGCTTCGGCGGGTGGCGCAGGACGGGACGCGGGTGCGAGCTTCGGCCGGGGACCGGTCGTTTCGGAGGAGAAAGAAGGTGGAGGAGCTGCGGGCGGAGGTACGCAGACAGATCGAGGCGCTGCGTGGGGAGCTCGAGGCACCGGCACGGCGGAGCCTCTCGAGGAGGAAGCAGGCTGCGCAGAGGCGAGCGCTCGAGGAGAGGGAGAGGAGGCTTACGAGGGCGCTCGAGGAGCTCGGGGCTTTGGAGAGGGAGCGCGAGGGTTACAAGAAGGGGGCGAAGGAGCCCTCGGGGGAGCCACGCAGCTCGACGACGGACCCCGAGGCGCGCGTGATGCGGCAGACGGGCGGGGCGTATCTTCCGGGCTACAATGTCCAGCTGGCGACGGACGCGGAGAGCGAGGTGGTGGTGGGGGTGGAGGTGAGTCAGGGGAGGACGGATTTTGCCGAGGCGGTGCCGATGCTGGAGCAGCTTGAGCGGAGGTTCGAGAGGCTTCCGGAGCAGTATGTGGTGGACACGGGCTACACGAGCGTGGAGAACGTGGAGGAGCTCAGTGCGCGGGGTGTGGAGCTTTACGGGGCTTTACCGAAAAGGAAGGGGAAGCCCGATCCCTACGAGGTGCGGCCCCGGGACAGCGAAGCGGTGCGGCAGCTCAAAGAGAGGATGAGGACACCGGAGGGGCGGGCGATCTACGGCGTGCGGGCTCGGGTGAGCGAGCGGGTGCACGCGGACCTCAAGCGCTGGAGGACGCTCGGGAAGATCGTCTTACGGGGGAGAACGAAGGTGCGGTGCATCGTGTTGCTGAACGTGATCACCTACAACCTGCTGCGGTGGTTCGCCCTTCTTGCGGCCGCGGGCGGAAGCTAAGGCGTCGTAGGCGAGAGAGAGGGCCGAAACCGAAGACGAAAAGACCGGAAGGAGGTGGCAAGCCGGGGCTCGGTGGGAACCCCGGAGGCCGCCACCCTTCTCTTTTTTCCTCCGACCGACCCCGGCAAGCTCCTGCTTCGCTGGCCTTTCGCCAAGACCCGAATTTGTTCACAAACCCGCGTCCCTCCGGCGGGCCGTGTTCATCGATGGCACGGACCTAGATCGTCCGACGCTCACGGCTGCGTGCACCCCTCGCCGCCCCGGACGCGACGGAGCGCGTCCCTTGTATCTTGATCCCAGGGACTTGGTTGTAGGTCTGGGAGCGTGGGCTTGTGGTGAAGCCTGGGGTTTCGGTGATGGGCTGGTTTTGGGTTGCGAGAGTTCGGGTCTTGACTGCCGTGGGCAAGAGGTCGGAAACGAAAAGCGAAGATGCCCTTCCGGGAAGGCCGCGCGTCCTTGAAGCCAACGAGCTTGGGTCGGAGATCGGCCCCCCGCCCTTTTCGCCCGAGACCGTAGAGTATCTGGGGCCCTTTGGGAGCCCGCATACACAAGGTCGGCAGGCGAAAATGCAGGGTCGGGGGACCGGAAGGGCTAGATACTACGGGGAGGTGCCTATGGACAAGAGTTGGTCGGTAGGAATCGACGTGAGCCAGAAGTGGCTCGACGTCTGCCGCAGCGACTCCGGCGAGAAGCCCGAGACCTGCCGCTTTGCGAACACGGCCCAGGGCCACCTCGAGCTCGTGCGCTGGCTCCGGGGCCGCAAGGCCCGGGTCGTGGTGGAGTCCACGGGCCGCTACAGCACGGATCTGGTGCTCGCGCTCTGGAAGGCTCCCGAGGTGGAGGTCATGGTGGCCAATCCCCACCGTGTGAAGGAGTTCCGCGGGGCGTTCTTCCAGCGTGCCCGCACCGATCGCACCTCGGCCGAGATCCTGGCGGAGTACGCCGTGCGGATGCCCTTCGTGCCGTGGAATCCGCCCTCGAGGCGCGCCCTGGAGCTGCGCGAGCTGATGCGTCGGGTGGAGGCTCTGACCGAGATGGCCACGCAGGAGAAAAACCGCCTGCACGCCGAGCTTGCAAGCCGCGAGCACTCCCGCGTGGTCTGTGAGGACCTCCGGCGTCACGTCCACCACCTCCAGGGGCGGATCCGTGCCCTGAGAAGGCAGGCCCTCAAGCTGGTCGAGCAAGACCCCATCCTCAAGCGGGCCTACCACCATCTCTGCTCGGTGCGCGGGATCGCCTCGCTGACGGCGCTCAAGCTGCTCGGCGAGCTTCTGGTGCTGCCCGAGGGGCTCGGGGTGCGGCAGTGGGTTGCCCACGCGGGGCTGGACCCCCGTCCGGTCCAGTCCGGAAGCTCGGTGGACCGCCCGGTGCACATCTCGCGCATGGGCAACGTGCACCTGCGCAGAGCGCTCTTTTTGCCGGCGCTGGTCGCCATGCGGCACGACCCCCACGTGCGTGCCTTTGCCGAACACCTCCGCTCCAGAGGCAAAAAGCCCATGGTGGTCGTCGTGGCCGTCATGCGAAAGCTCCTGCACGCCATCTACGGCATGCTGCGCACCGACACGGACTTCATCGGCGAGAAGTTCTTCCGTATGACCACCCTGGCTGCTGCCTAAAAACTCCCCAAAAACCCTTCCGAGGAGGTTTGACCCCCAAGAGAGTATCTCCGGCGGGCCCGTGTTCGCGGGAATTACGTACGGCGCGCGTTTTCTCCACCCCCCGATCGGAGGGCCACGCGCGGGAAGCTTCAGGGAAGCACGTGCGCCGGGGGCCCGAGGAAGACGGGCTCGATGCCGAAGCGGAAACGGAAGAACCCGGCGAGCGCTGCCGGCACCGAGCCGGCCGGGACGTAGTGGCAGCCCCGGCGGACCCAGAAAAGGACGCGACGCGCGGCTTTGGCTGCATCCTGCTCGAGCCCGGCGCGACTTACGGCGACATGCCGCCAGTTCACGCGCGCATCGAAGTAGTAGCCGCGCGAGTGCCGGACGAATTCCGGGTCCGCGCCGTCTTCGGGTACGACGACCCAGACCTCGGGCGGAATCTTGCGCGTCGCGGGCTACCTGCAAAACCCGTTCGACGAAAGAGACCAGAGCGGCTTCGTTTCCTGTCCGGGCGTGATGGAGGATCAGGATGTCGTGCGTGCCGGCCACTTCGGGATCCGGCTCTCCGGACGCTCCCACCACTTGCGCCCCGGCACGCCGGAGTTCTTTTTCGAGTTCTTGCGCGAGCGGCCTCCGTGCGCCGGTGAGAAGTACTTTCCGGCCGCGCAGCCAGGCGGCCGTCCCGAGGAGCTGGTCGAGCCCCTTGAGCCACGAGCCGTAGTAGGCGTCGGGGAAGACGTGGTGCAGAGCGTGGTAGTGCGGCACGCAAAAGAGCGCCTGCGGCCGGTACGCGGGCAGCGACTCGTACGACCTGTGATTGATGTCGATACCTCGAGTGCGGAGGATCAGAAGAAAGACGACCGTTTCCAGGGCCAGCGTACCCAGGACGACGCCGAGGGGGAGGAAGGTTGCAAGGAGAGCGGTCGCCGTCACCTGCGTGAGGTACTCGGGGATCACGTGGTGCGTCAGGTTCGCGCGCACGAGCTCCGGGTGGATGCGGAGGTCGCGGTCGAGAAACCGGTGGTGGACTTCGTGGAGACCGCCCACGGCGCGAAGCCAGGCCCTCTTCGACCGGTATGCCCGGTGGAGCAGCGCGTGGGCGGTGTCGAAGGCCAGAGTCGCGGCGAAAAACGTGAGAAAAACGGCGGCCAGGAAGCCCATGGCGTGACCGACACCGGCCATGGAGCGATTGTACTCGGAGCCCTCGGATCCCGGCAAGGTCGGGCCTCTGCCGAGTCCCCGGGGTGCGAGGCTCCGGGGCGGGGCATTCGCGAGGTCCCGGCCCGCCGTGCCCGCGGCCGGCAAGGGCCGTCTTCGTCGGGTCTCCGCCGCCGTCGCGACGGGGCATGGGCCGGCGCACGAGTTGACACGGCTGCGGGAGAAGACGTAGCTACCTCTGGGCGTCATGACTTCGGACGGACCGAGTCCTTTCCGATCGACATCGGGTCGGTCGTAGGTCCCGTCTTGCGTCGGTCGCACCTCCGCCCGCGCAAGGCGGGCGGGAGGTGTGACCATGACCCATCGACTTTCGGAGCCGGAAGAACTCGCCGGGGAGGCCGCTGCGCTCGGCCTGACCACCGGAGCGGAGCTCGATGCCAAGGGGCTTCTAGCGGCCTGGCCGGTGCTCTTGCCGGAGGATCGCAGGCGCGCTTTCGCGATGCTCGCGCGGCCCGAGGCCGAAGAGCTCTTCCTCGCGATCCCGACGCGCGACCAGGCCGATCTCCTTCTTTCCCTGCCGCGCGCAAGAGAGGCGATCCTGGATCCGACTGCTCCCGCCGGACGACGCGGCCGATCTCGTGCAGCACGTGCCCCAGGAAGAGCGCGAGCATCTGCTCTCGTTGCTCGACGAGCCCACTCGCATGCAGGTGCGAGGTCTCCTCGCCTATGCGGAGGATGCCGCGGGAGGGCTCATGAACCCGCATTACGTCCGGCTTCGTCCCGAGTGGTCGGTCACCGAGGCCATCGCATACCTTCGAAAGTACGCGGCCGAGCATCGGGACGCGACGTACTACGCGTACGTTCTCGACGACGCTCAGCGACTTCTCGGGGTCCTTTCGCTGCGCGAACTTTTCGCCGCAGCGACCCGACCAGCGCGTCGCCGATTGCATGCGCACGCAGGTCGTGGCGATCCGCGAAGATCAGGACCAGGAAGCGGTCGGCCGACTGTTCCAGCAGCATCGTTTCTTGGCCTTGCCGGTCGTGGATCGGGAGGGCCGGATGAAGGGCGTGGTGACGATCGACGACATCGTCGACGTCCTGCAAGAGGAAGCCACCGAGGACATCCACAAGATCGGCGGCGTCGAGGCTCTCGACGCACCGTACTGGCAGACGGGCTTTCTGGCGATGGTGCGCAAGCGCGGGCTCTGGCTCTCGGGTTTATTCCTCGGCGAGATGTTCACGGCGACGGCCATGGCCTATTTCGAGGAAGAGATCGCGAGAGCGGTCGTGCTCGCCCTTTTCGTTCCCCTCATCATCAGCAGCGGCGGCAACTCGGGATCGCAGGCTTCCACGCTCGTGATCCGGGCCATGGCACTCGGGGAAGTCCGCATGCGGGACTGGTTCCGGGTGATGCTGCGCGAGTCGGCTTCGGGGCTCGTGCTGGGGGCGGTCCTGGCCTCGATCGGTATCCTGCGCATCACGGTATGGCAGTGGGCTTTCGGAATTTACGGGAACCACTGGGGCCACGTCGCGCTCACGGTGGGGGCGAGCCTCGTGGGCGTGGTGACCTGGGGCACCCTCGTCGGATCCATGCTGCCTTTTCTCCTCCGACGCCTGGGATTCGACCCGGCCAGCGCCTCGGCACCTCTGGTGGCGACGATCGTCGACGTGACAGGCCTCGTCATCTACTTCGGCACGGCCGGCGTCATCCTGCGGGGTACGCTGCTTTGACGAGCAAGGCGCTCGGGTACGTGAAAGTCGGACAACGAGGTGCTAGATGGCTCCGAGTATGGCCGTTGCAGGTTCGGGCGATCCGTTCGCGTCGCTGAGGGATCGGGTCGCTGTCGTGACCGGTGCGTCCTCGGGCATCGGGGCTTCGGTGGCTCGACTCCTTGCCGGGGCCGGCGTCAAGGTCGTGGTGGGCGCGAGGCGCGAGGACCGCTTGCGCGCGCTCTGCGAAGAAATTCGCGGCCGAGGGGGTGCTGCCGATTTCGTTCGGGCCGATATGCGGTGCGAGGAAGACGTCGAGCGGCTCGTCGGCGCAGCGGCCGAACGGCACGGGAGACTCGACATTCTCGTGAACAACGCGGGCTACGGGAGCGCCCGGCTCGTCGAGGAAGGGCGCACGGAGGAGTGGCGGACGACACTCGAGACGAACGTGCTCGGCGTTCTTTTCGCTTGCCGGGCCGCCCTGCGTTTCATGCTTCCCCGGGGCTCCGGTGACATCCTGAACGTGACCTCCGCCACGGCCCGGGAGGCGTGGCCCTACTTCGCGGTGTACGGCGCGTCGAAGGCCGCCGTGCTGAGCCTCTCCAGGACGCTACGCCTCGAGGTCGCCGACCGCGGAATCCGTGTGATGACACTCGAGGTCCACAACGTGGGCGAGACGGAGTTCGCCGTGAATCTCGACCCGGAGGTTCTTCCGCGCGCCCTTTCCCGGTGGCAGGCGCTCGGCCTTCTCAATCCCGGGACGCCGCTTCTTTCCCCCGAGGATGTGGCACGTGTGGCCCTCTTCCAGCTCGCCCAGCCGCCGGCTCTGAGCCTTCACGAGGTGAACGCCCGCTCGCGGGCGAACTAGACGCGGGGACGTGGCCGCCGCGTCCCGGTCGTCGGGGGTGTCGCACCCGGCCGGAGGGACGCGCTCCGTCGCGTCCGGGGTCGGCGGGTGGTGCCGGAGGGACGCGCTCCGTCGCGTCCGCGGGGTGGAGGGCCGTGCCGTCGCGCAGGCGAGGAACATTCGTGGGGTCGATGAACACGGCCACGACAGAGCGTGGCCCTCCGATGGGGATTTCGAGGTGCGGTGTCGCGATGCGGCATTCGACCCGGAGGGACGCGCTCCGTCGCGTCCGCGGGGTGGAGGGCCGTGCCGTCGCGCAGGCAAGGAACATTCGTGGGGTCGATGAACACGGCCACGACAGAGCGTGGAGGATGTGAAAAAATTCGGAAATTTACCCTGGAGGGATTCGGCTCTGGGGGCGGAGTGTGGTAGGGAGGGGAAGCTACGGTGGGGAGGTGAAGGGATGGAGCAGGTGGAGCTTCTGGGCGGGGAGAGTGCGGAGGAGAGGAAGCGGAGGCTCGCGGAGGCGCGGGAGCGGCGGCGGGCGGAGGCAGCGAAGGCGGCACCGCGGGTGGTGAGAGCGGAGCGGAGCCAGCTTCGGTGGGAGGTGGTGGATCTGGACGGCGAGCTGCCTCAGACGCACCGGGCCCGCAGTGTGTTGGCGGTCGTGAAGAAGCTGAACCTTTCGGCCTTTTACGAGAGGATCAAGGCGCGGGGGAGCTGGGCGGGGCGGGATGCGACGGATCCGCAGGTGCTTTTGGCGCTGTGGCTCTATGCGACGGCGGAGGGGGTAGGCAGTGCGAGGGAGCTCGAGAGGTTGACGGAGCAGCACGTGGCCTACCGGTGGCTTCGGGGCGGGGGTACCGGTGAATTACCACACGCTGAGCACGTTTCGGAGCGAGAACGCGGAGGCGCTCGAGGAGCTTTTCACGCAGGTGTTGGCGGTGATGATGGCCGAGGGGCTGGTGCGGCTTCGGCGGGTGGCGCAGGACGGGACGCGGGTGCGAGCTTCGGCCGGGGACCGGTCGTTTCGGAGGAGAAAGAAGGTGGAGGAGCTGCGGGCGGAGGTACGCAGACAGATCGAGGCGCTGCGTGGGGAGCTCGAGGCACCGGCACGGCGGAGCCTCTCGAGGAGGAAGCAGGCTGCGCAGAGGCGAGCGCTCGAGGAGAGGGAGAGGAGGCTTACGAGGGCGCTCGAGGAGCTCGCGGCTTTGGAGAGGGAGCGCGGGGGTTACAAGAAGGGGGCGAAGGAGCCCTCGGGGGAGCCACGCAGCTCGACGACGGACCCCGAGGCGCGCGTGATGCGGCAGACGGGCGGGGCGTATCTTCCGGGCTACAATGTCCAGCTGGCGACGGACGCGGAGAGCGAGGTGGTGGTGGGGGTGGAGGTGAGTCAGGGGAGGACGGATTTTGCCGAGGCGGTGCCGATGCTGGAGCAGCTTGAGCGGAGGTTCGGGAGGCTTCCGGAGCAGTATGTGGTGGACACGGGCTACACGAGCGTGGAGAACGTGGAGGAGCTCAGTGCGCGGGGTGTGGAGCTTTACGGGGCTTTACCGAAAAGGAAGGGGAAGCCCGATCCCTACGAGGTGCGGCCCCGGGACAGCGAAGCGGTGCGGCAGCTCAAAGAGAGGATGAGGACACCGGAGGGGCGGGCGATCTACGGCGTGCGGGCTCGGGTGAGCGAGCGGGTGCACGCGGACCTCAAGCGCTGGAGGACGCTCGGGAAGATCGTCTTACGGGGGAGAACGAAGGTGCGGTGCATCGTGTTGCTGAACGTGATCACCTACAACCTGCTGCGGTGGTTCGCCCTTCTTGCGGCCGCGGGCGGAAGCTAAGGCGTCGTAGGCGAGAGAGAGGGCCGAAACCGAAGACGAAAAGACCGGAAGGAGGTGGCAAGCCGGGGCTCGGTGGGAACCCCGGAGGCCGCCAGCCTTCTCTTTTTTCCTCCGACCGACCCCGGCGAGCTCCTGCTTCGCTGGCCTTTCGCCAAGACCCGAATTTGTTCACAAACCCGTGGCCCTCCGATCGGGGATTTCGAGGTGCGGTGTCGCGATGCGGCATTCGACCCGGAGGGACGCGCTCCGTCGCGTCCGCGGGGTGGAGGGCCGTGCCGTCGCGCAGGCAAGGAACATTCGTGGGGTCGATGAACACGGCCACGACAGAGCGTGGCCCTCCGATCGGGGATTTCGAGGTGCGGTCTCGCGATGCGGCATTCGACCCGGAGGGACGCGCTCCGTCGCGTCCGCGGGGTGGGACGAGGCCGTGCCGTCGCGCACGGCGAGGACCATTCGTGGGGTCGATGGACGCGGCCACGACAGAGCGGGTCCCTCCGACCATGCCAGGGCGAAAGTGCCGGGTCCTCGGTCGAGCCCGTCCGCCCCGTCCGCTTGGTTGACGAACGAACGTTCGTTAGAGTAGCGTGCCGCGATTTCCGAAAGAGAGGTTCGCCTTCATGTCGGAAGCAGCCGAAAAGCCGAAGGTGCGGGTCCCGATCAAGCCCGGGTTTTTCACGATTCCCGACGACCCGAACGAGACGCCGAAGTTCCTGTGTTCCCGGTGCGAGGACTGCGGCGAGTACTTCTACCCCCGGCGCCGCATCTGCGCCCAGTGCATGTCCGACCGGATGACGAACGTCGAGCTCGAGGGACGCGGCACGCTGTTCAGCTATACCTTCGTCCACATTCCCCTTTTCGGCTCGACGAACGTCGAACACGCCGAGGGCTACGGAGTGGGGCAGATCGACCTGCCCGAAGGGCCCCGCATCCAGGCGCCGCTCGCCGGAAAGCGCGAGGATTTTCGCATCGGCCAGGAGGTCCGGGCCGAGCTCGACGTCCTGCGGGAGAAAGAGGACAAGCAAATCATGATCGTGCGTTTCCGTCCGGTGGAGAAAGCAGCATGAAGAACGTGGCCGTCCTCGGCGTGGGCATGCACCGCTTCGGCCTCTGGCCGGACAAGTCCAACGCGGACATGGCGCTCGACGCGGGTCTCGCGGCGCTCCGGGACGCGGGGGTGCACTTCCGCGACATCCAGGCCGCGTACGTCGGGCACATCTTCGCCCCCGTCATGAGCGCCGTGCGCGTCATGAAGGAGTTCGGGCTCACGGGCATTCCCGTCCAGCACGTGGAAAACGCCTCGGCGACGGGCTCGGCCGCTTTCCGCGAGGCGTGTCTCGCCGTGGAAGGCGGGCACTACGACCTGGTTCTCGTTCTCGGCTTCGACAAGATGACGGCCATGATCCAGCGGAGCGCGGGCGGCACGGCTCCGGAAAGCATGGAAGACGCGATCCTTCCGGCCGCCTTTTTCGCGCTCTGGGCCACACGCAGGATGTACGAGCGCGGCATGAAGCCCGAACACCTCGCCAAGATCGCGGCCAAGAACTTCAACAACGGTGCCCTCAACCCCATGAGCCAGAGACAGCCCACCTCGCCCGTGACGGTCGAGCAGGTGCTGAACTCCCGCATGGTCGCCTGGCCTCTCACCACCCGCATGTCCTGCCCTGTGGGCGACGGAGCGGCGGCCGCGGTCGTCGGCACCGTCGAGATGGCGAAAAAGCTCCAGCCGGGACGTCCGGTCGTCCGGGTCGCCGCCTCGGCTCTTCAGAGCGAGAAGTACGCGCGCGGCCATCTCTTCCAGGGACCCGTCGTGGGCCCCTTCCAGATGACGCGGGACACCTCGAAGCAGGTCTACGAAGAAGCCGGACTCGGGCCCGAGGACCTCGACCTGGTCCAGGTCCACGATGCCTTCGCCATCGAAGAGCTCGAGTACTACGAACTCCTGGGCCTCTGCAAAGAAGGCGAGGCGGAGGCGTGCATCGACCGCGGTGACTTCGAACTCGGGGGACGGATTCCGGTCTCGACGGACGGAGGGCTCATCGCGCGCGGGCACCCGGGCGGCCCGACGGGGCTCGCGCAGATCTGGGAGACGACGCTGCAGCTTCGAGGGGAGGCGGGAAAGCGCCAGATCGAGAACGCCCGTGTGGGTCTCTGCCACATGATGGGAGGGGGAAGCGTCTGCGTCTGCCACATCCTGGTTCGGGATTGACGGAAGAATCCGGCTCCGCGGGACGATGTTCCACCTGAGGGAGAGCGAGGAGGAAAAGGCCTTCCGGAAGGAACTCCGGACCTGGCTCGAGGAGAACCTCCCTCCCGGCTGGCTCGAGGGAAAGCGTAAGCTCCCCGAGGACGAAGCCGATCGGCGAGAGTTCCAGCGTAGCTGGCAGCGACGGCTTGCCGCGGGCCGCTGGGTCGGCGTGCAGTGGCCCAGGGAGTACGGCGGCCGGGGTGCCACGCTGCGCGAACAGATGATCTACACCGAGGAGATGGCGCGCGTGCGCGCCCCCGGGATCCTCGACCCCGTGGCCGTCAACATCGTGGGACCGGTCCTCATCCAGTACGGGACCGAGGAGCAGAAGCGGCGCTACCTGCCCCCCATTCTCCCCGGCGACGAGGTGTGGTGCCTCGGCTTTTCGGAGCCCAACGCGGGCTCCGACCTGGCTTCGCTCCGCACGCGGGCCGAGCGCGACGGGGACTTCTGGGTGGTGAGCGGCCAGAAGGTCTGGTCGAGCAAGGCGCACTTCGCGCGCTGGATGCTCCTTCTCGCGCGCACGGATCCCGATGTGCCGAAGCACAAGGGTCTTTCCTGTTTCATCGTGGACATGCGGAGCCCGGGGGTGAGCTGGCGGCCGCTCGTGCAGATCTCGGGGCTCCGGGAGTTCAACGAAGTGTTCCTCGACCAGGTGCGTGTTCCGGCGGAGAACTTGCTCGGGCCGCCGAACGGCGGATGGCCGGTCATCCGGGCCGCTCTCGCCCACGAGCGGGGAACGCTCTGGGCGTTCGACTTCAAGGTCCGGCTCCAGAACGGGGCGCTCGCGCTTGCCGACCTCTACCGGCGGTGTGTCGGGGAAGGTCTCGGTCGCGGCGCGGAAGCGCGACTTCTCCGTCAGGCCGTGGCTCAGGCCTACATCGAGGCCGAGGTCTTCGGGGCCCACACGCTCCGCATCCTGCCGCGGCTTCACGCCGCCGCCGAAGCTCCCCCCGAGGCCGCACTCCAGAAGCTTTTCGGTAGCGAGATCCAGCAGCGCGCCTGCGAGCTCGCCATGGCGCTCGAGGGCACGTACGCGCAGCTCTTCCGGGACCGCCGGTGGGCCATCGACGGTGGCGAGTGGCAGGAGCAGTACCTCTACTCCCGCTCGACGACGATTTCCTCGGGAACGTCCGAAGTGCTCCGGAACCTCCTCGCACAGCGCGCCCTCGGGCTGCCGCGGAACTGACGGGGAGAAGCGTCGTGGAGGAGCGGCTCCGAAGACTCGTGCATCGCATCTGGGAAGCGCCGTCGCCGTTCTACCGGTCGCGTTTTCTGGCTGCGGGGCTTTCTCCGACTTCGCCCCTCGAGGAGGTTCTTCTTCGAACCGGGCCCACGCGCCGCGAGGAGATTTTGCGCGACCAGCTCGAGAGCCTACCCTTCGGGACCAGGGCGTTCGCCGATGCCTCCTTTCCGGTGCGCGTCGGCAAAAGCGGTCGGGCAGAAACGCTTCTTGCCCTGGCTTTCACCCAGGCGGACCTCGAAAGAGAGAAGGCCGCTGGCGTTCGTTTTCTCCGGAAGCTCGGGATCGACCCCGGCGCGCGCGTGGCCAACGCCCTCCCGGGGGCGCTCGCGACCCCGGGCTCGCTTCTCTGGGGGGACGTGGTCGAGGAGCTCGGCGCACTCGACGTGCCGCTGGGGGCGGGCGAGAGCGAGGCGGAGGTGTCCCGGGCCTGGGAGGTCTTCGATCTCGTCGAGCCGGCGCTTCTTGTGCTCCGGGCCGACACCGGGCCGCGCTTTCTCGCCTCCGCCCCGCCGCGCGAGCGGCGCTGGCTCCGCGGAATCCTCTGGCTCGTGGAGCGGCCGGAGACTTCTCTTCCCGACATTCCGCCCGGGCTCGGGTTCGACGGCTGGGAGCGAAAGTGGTGGGGAGTTCCCGAGGTGGCGAGTTTCGTTGCCCTCTCGTGTGCCGAGGGAGGCTTTCACGTGGACGAAGAGATTCTGGTGGAAGTGTGGGACGGCGGGCGGGCGAGTCGCGAGGGGCAGGGCGAGCTTCTGCTCACGCCGTTCGGGCTCGACACACCCGTCTTCCGCTACGGCACGGGCGTGCGCGCGACGCTTTCCCTCGACTGTGGCTGCGGGACCGGAGGGGCTTCTTTCCGATGAACCTCACGCCGACTCCCGAAGAAGAGCGTTTTCGCGCCGAGATTCGCGCCTGGCTCGAAGCGAACCTGCCGCCCGGTTGGGGCACGCCCGCGTACAGGCCACCCGCGACGGCCGAGGAAGCCGTGGCCTTCGCCCGGTGGTGGCAGCGCAAGCTCTACGACGGCGGCTGGGCGGGTCTCACCTGGCCCAGGGAGTACGGAGGGCGCGGCGCGAGCATTATCGAGCAGCTCATCTACAACGAGGAGTACGCTCGCGTCCGGGCACCGGACATCCTCAACCTGAGGATCGGGCTCAGTCTCGTGGGCCCGACGCTCATCGCCTGCGGCTCGGAGTGGCAGAAAGAGCGCTTTTTGCCGAAGATCCTGACGGGGGAGGAAATCTGGTGTCAGGGCTTCTCCGAACCCAATGCGGGCTCGGACCTCGCTTCGGTGCGCACCCGTGGCGACGTGCAGGGCGACGAGATCGTGGTGACGGGCCAGAAGATCTGGACGAGCGTCGCGCAGTATGCGGACTGGTGCATGATGCTCGTCCGTACCGATCCGACCCTGCCCCGGCACAAGGGCCTTACGTTTCTCCTCGTCCCGATGAAAAGCCCGGGCATCACGATTCGCCCGCTGCGCGAGATGACGGGCGAGGCGTGGTTCAACGAGGTTTTCTTCGACGGCGTGCGGGTCCCGCGCTCCCACGTGGTGGGGGAACTGGGTGGGGGCTGGCGTGTCGCCATGACGACGCTCGCCCACGAACGGAGCGGATCGACGCCGCACATCCGGCTCCAGGGCGAACAAAGACTCCTCTTCCGGCTCGCCCGGCAGGTTCTGCGCAACGGGCGGCCGGCTTCCGAGGACCCTGTCGTGCGCCAGAAGCTCGCGCAGTACGCGATCGAGGTGGCCTGCCTGCGCTACACGGCCTACCGGAACGTGACGGTCATCCAGCGCACGGGCATGCCGGGCCCCGAGGGGTCGATCCTCAAGATTTTCTGGAGCGAGCTCGAGCAGAGGATGAAAGATACGGCCATCGAGCTTCTCGGCCCTCGGGGGCTTCTTTTGCGAGAAGATCCCAGGGCGCCGGAGGGTGGCTTCTGGTCGCACGAACTCCTCTGGTCCCGCTCCTCGACGATTTACGCCGGGACCTCGGAAGTCCAGCGGAACATCGTGGCGCAACGGGTGCTGGGTCTCCCGCGCGGGGATTGAGGTCCGTCCCGCGCCCCGTGACTTCGGCGAGCCTCGTAGGCTAGAAAGCGCCCGGTCGTAGTCCGGGGGGAGCCACGGTCTCGGCAAGCAAGGCGCGGTTTCTTTTCTCGGCAGGGAGTGCGGTGGTCGCCCTGACCGCGGGCGCCTACCTCGCCTGGGGCCGGGCTCGTGGCTGGTCTTTTTCCTTCTGGCTTGCAGGCCTTTTCGGATACGTTTTCGCTTTACCGGGCGTGAAGAACGGCTCTGCCGGACCGCCGTGGTTCCGCTGGGCTCTGGCCCTGCTCCTCGGGTGGGCTTCTGTTTTGCGCTTCGTCCGAACTTACGAAATCCCCGCCAACATCGGCGTGGACGAAATCCTCTCCGGCCTCGAATCGCTCCGGATCGCACGCGGTGGGTACCCGGGCGTCTTCGTCTCCCTGGGGTGGTTCTCCACACCGAACTTCGCCTTTACTCCCGCGGCGGTTTTCATGAAGCTTCTTTCCCTGCCGCCTTTCGAAAGCCTGCGGCTCGCTTCGGCCGTCGAGGGGATCCTCACGGTCGCAGCCACGACCTTTCTCGGCCGCGAGCTTCTGGGTCCGAGGGCCGCTCTTTTCGCGGGGTTTTTCCTCGCCACGAGCTACTGGCACGTGCACGAAAGTCGTACGGGGTTCACCTACGCGCAGCCGGCCCTGGCGGCAGCCGTCGTTCTCTGGCTTCTGGTCCGGGCTTTTCGGACGCGGAGTCCCCGCGGCGTCGCCGGGGCGGGCGTCGCCTCGGGCTTTGCTCTCGAGCTGTATTTTCCGGCGAGGATTGTCCTCGTTCTCGTCCCCCTCGCCTTCGTTTTCCTTCACCGCGTCGGACCCCTCCGCAGGCTTCGGGACTTCGTTGCCTTCTCGCTGGGCTCTCTGCTCGTGGTGTTCCCGCTCGTTCTGGCCGTGGGACCCGAGAAGCTTCTTGCTCATTCTTACGAGGTGACGCTTTTCCGGCCGGCCACGACCGAGTATCTGGCGGAACGCTACGGAGTCGCAGGGGTTTCGGGCGTCCTCCTGAGAAATGCTCGCGAGTCCCTCGCGATGCTCTACGGGTGGGCGGACCTTGCCGTGCACAATCCCTCGCCGGCGGGTCTTCTCGACTGGGCCACGCTCGTCCTCTTCGCCGCGGGCGTTTTTCTGGCGGCCACCGGTCTCTCCGCCGCCCCGCTTTTTCTCCTTTTGTGGTTCGGCTCCACGTGGTTTTTCGGCGTCGTTCTCGGAAACTTTCCTCGGGCTTCCTACCGGCTCGCTCCTGCCCTGCCGGCCGTGTGTCTCCTTGCCGCGTACGCTCTCGACACGCTTCTTCGTTCCACGGCGTCTGGGCGAACGTGGTACCGACAGCTCGTGCGGACCCTGGTGGTGGGCGGCGTCCTGACCTTCGTTGCTCTCGAAAATGTCGACGTCCTCTTCGTCCGGTACGCGCGCGGAAACGGATCTCCGTTTCCCATGGGAGAGGCAGCACGCCTCGCGTCGCGGTCCTGTGACGGGAGCCGGATGTATTACGGGCTTCCGGAGTCGCAGGCATGGCCGAAAAATTTCATGGAGCTTTTCTGCTCCGACTACGAGCCGGTGAGTCGGGGCTCCTTCCCGCCGGAACCACGAGCGGATGGAAGACCCCGCACGGGTGTTTTTTTCATCATGGCGGAGCACGAGATGTGGACGCGGAAGGTTCGTGAGTGCTATCCGTCGGCCCGATTCCGCCGGCACGAGGCGGAGGACGGGCGTCTTTTGTTCGTGTCGGCGGAGGTCGGGGAGAAGGGGCTGCGGCTCGGTCCCCTTCGGTGCGGGAGGCGAGACGGTGGAGAGGCCTCGTCCCGTGGGCGTGCTCCGTGGTAAAGTGCGCCGGTTTTCTCTCGCGCACCCAGCCGACAAGGAGGGCCGCCATGACGATCCAGCATTTTTTCCACGCCCCCACTTCCACTCTCACGTACGTCGTCCACGACGGGAAGTCGGCTCTCGTTCTCGATCCCGTGCGCGACTACGACGCGCGTAGCGCACGGACGTCGTGGGAGAGCGCCGAGGAGGTTTCGCGGTACATCGACAAAAACCGTCTCGACCTTCGCTACGTCGTCGAGACCCACGTCCATGCGGATCACCTGAGCGGAGTGCCTTACTTCCGCGAGAAGTACGGCGCTCGTTCGGTCATCGGCGCGGGCGTGGAGGTGGTACAGTGCTCGCGTTCACCACGATGCCCACCCCCGGACGCGACGGAGCGCGTCCCTCCGGGTGGCGGTGTTCGCGTCGGCCACGAACCCCCGGGATGCGACAGAGCGCGTCCCTCCGGATCGAAGGCCGCGCGAACCGGTGCATCCCGACACCGCATTCGAAATCCCCAATCGGAGGGCCACGCTCTGTCGTGGCCGTGTTCGCGGATGGTACCGGCGATCATCCAGGACGTCCGGCCGGCGGATCCCACGCGCCCCCCCCGGACGCGACGGAGCGCATCCCTCCGGGCGAACGCGACGGGGCCCGTGCCTCCACGCATGGGCGCGGCGTTCCGAAGGTCGGCTATCGGAGGGCCACGCTCTGTCGTGGCCGTGTTCGCGAAGGACACGTTGTCGTGGACCTCGCCACCCCCCGGGACGCGACAGAGCGCGTCCCTCCGGGTGGCGGTGTTCGCGTCGGCCACGAACCTCCCGGACGCGACGGAGCGCGTCCCTCCGGATCGAAGGCCGCGCGAACCGGTGCATCCCGACACCGCCTTCGAAATCCCCAATCGGAGGGCCACGCTCTGTCGTGGCCGCGTGCGCGGATGGTACCGGCGATCATCCAGGACGTCCGGCCGGCGGATCCCACCGCCCCCCCGGACGCGACGGAGCGCATCCCTCTGGCGCGTGCGGGTCGGGCCACCGGACGCCGCGCGGCATTGCGAAGGCGGCGGGCACGTTCACGCCCCCGTCCCCGGACGCGACGGAGCGCGTCCCTCCGGGTGACGGTGCCCGCGCATCGCGCGCAGCGTTCGCCGCTTCGAATCAGTTCGATTCGATGGAACCGAGGTAAGCGTCGACGCGGCGGAGGTCCTCGAGGGTGCGGAAGGGACGCTCGCCGGCGTAAGGGGGGTCGTCGAGGGCACGCGGGTAACGCGGGTGGCGGGCGAGAAGGGGGTCGAGAGTCGGGTCGTCGATCCCCCGCTCGTAGAGCGCACGCGCCCGCCGGCCGAGCTCGAGCGTAAGCGAGTGTCCCACGCGGAAAATCCACACGAGCGGGCGGCGCAGGAGAATTTCGCGGGCCCGTTCGAGATCCCCCTCTGCCAGGTATTCGAGCCCGAGAGAGAGCGTATCTCGGGCGGCACGAACCGCCTCGCGCACTTCTTCGAGCTCGCCGGGATCGGCTCGATCGGCGGCCAGGACGCGGTTGAAAAGCGTGACGAGAGCTCCGGTTGCCTCGGAGAGCTCTTCTTCGCTTGCGAGGCTTGCGAGAACGCGGCCCAAAAACGTTTCCTCCGCCAGCGATTCCGCGAAGGGGGCGGGCAACAGCGCGCTCTCTCGCGGCACGGAGTAGGGCAGCAACGTAGGCTCTCCGAGACTCTGTTTCGCCTTTTCGGGGTCCAGCGGAGCGTAAACTTCGATGGCCTCGAAGTACTCGAAGAACCCCAGATCTGCCATGCGCCCCGTCCGCCAGCGGTAGCTCGTTTCCTCGAGTTCGCTCGGAAGCCCCCATTTGGCGTCCAGGAGCAATCTCTGGGGGAACGAGAGATCCGCCCGGTAGAGGGAGTCGAGCAGACGCTCGAGAAGCATCGCGAACTGCCGAGACGGGGTCACGAACTCCACGAAAAAGAAGCTGTCCGGTGTCTCGTAGACGGCATGGGGAGTGTTCTCCGGAGGTTCCTCTCCTTCCGTGCGGTCGTAGATGCGGGCATAGCGGCAGAAGAGGTACGAGAGCAGCTCGAAGTCGAGTCCTTCGGCCGTGGCCAGGAGCTTCCCGGGCGGGAGGTTCGCGAGGGCCTCGAGCCATGGAGCCGTGCGATCGGGATCCACCCGGTCCCGGTCCCAGACCTCGAAGTCGAGACAGGTCTGGATCTGCTCGGCGGAAGCGAGTTGCAGCAGCGGGAGGGCGTCGCCGAGGCCGACTTCCTTGACCAGGTAGTAAAAATCTTCCGCCGGGATCGCCGGCACGAGCTCGCGGGCCCGGGGGTCGGAAAGGACGAGCTCGACCCGACGCCGGGCGCTCGACGTCCGGGCCAGGAGCGCCCGCCACCGGCTCAGGGCGACGACATTCTCGGGGGGCTCGGGCATCTGCATCTTGCCTTCCGGAAAGGCTTTCGGGTTCGCCACCGAATTTCTCACGTTACACGAAGGGAGGAGCTTCACAAGCGAGCTTGCCCCCCGGGAAGGGCGAGCTCGCTGCCCGATCCAGCGAGGGGCTCGGTTCCGTTTTTCCATCCTCCTCGACACGACGTGGCGGGATGCTATAAAAGCAAGTGAGCGACCACTCACATGCCCGGGAAGGACGGAAAACGAAGGGTCCGCGAGGCGGCTCTCGAGCTCTTTGCCGCAAAGGGGGTTCGGGGTGCCTCCACGCGGGAGATCGCGCGGCGGGCAGGTCTCGCCGAGGGGACGATCTACCGCCATTTCGACGGCAAAGAGGCTCTGGCCGCCGAAGTCTTTCTCGAGGCGGCCGGGGCGTTGCGGAGTCGGCTCGAAAGGGAACTCGAGGGGACCCGGGGTGCGGAGGAGGCACTCCGGCGCTTGGTGCGGGGGTTTTTCGGCTTCGCCGGAGACGAACCCGCCCGCTGGCGGTGTATCGCGGACGACCATCCTTCGCTCCGCCGAATTCCCCCGGGAACCCGGCTTCCGAAGGACGTGGTCCTCGAGGTCGTGCGGAGGGGGATCCGCGAGAAGGGTTGGCAGGTTCGGGATCCCGTGCTTGCCGCAGCGATGATCATCGGGACGGTGACGCGTGCGCTCTTCTTTCTCGGGGAAGGATTACTCTCGGGCCCGCGCGAAGAGCTGGCAGAAAAAACCGCGACGCTTTTGCTCCACGGCCTGCGAAAGGGCGAGGCCGAGCGTCGCAAAGGAGGAAAAGGAAATGAAGGTGACCGAGTGCCTCGACAGTGAACACCGAGTGTTCCTCTTGCAGCTCGGAGTGCTCGAGCGGATGCTCGCGGAGAATGCGGCCGACGGGGAGCTTCGGGCCGTGGTGTTGGCTCTGGCGGAGGCAGTGGAAAAGCACCGGGAGGTGGAAGAAGGGCTCCTCTACCCTGCCATCCGCCGGGCGTTCGGAGAAACCTTTCCGCCCGTCGCCGTGATGGAGCACGAGCACAGGCAGATCGAGCAGACGATCGGAGCCCTGCGCTCCCACAGCGGCTCGGTGCCCGAAGCGGTTCGACGACTCGTGGAGATCCTGCGCGCCCACATCCAGAAAGAGACGGAGGTGCTTTTCCCGATGGCGGAGAAAAAAATCCCGGCCGAGGAGCTCGAACACCTGGCGCACCGGTGCGCGTCCGAGCACCACGCGTGCGGCGAGGTTTCTGCGCACCGCGGCAACTAGCCGGCCGCCGGGGGACTTCCCGTTACGGGGTGCGCTCGTACTGCCAGTCCGAACCCACCACCCAGAGCCGGTGCCGCGGCCCGGAGCGCGCGAGATCGCCGTCGTCGTAGGCGGCGTCTCCGGGGTAGACGATGCAGGCGCCGCCGTCCGTGGGCCAGAGGC
Source organism: Candidatus Binatia bacterium (assembly GCA_026004195.1). Taxonomy (NCBI): domain Bacteria; phylum Candidatus Binatota; class Binatia (SeqCode); species Binatia bacterium. Next base: position 58,900 of record BPIQ01000003.1, on the reverse strand, counting down.
GGGGCAGGAAGGTTTCGACCGGACCCCGCGCGAGCTTTTCGAGTGCCTCCCGGCTCGTGCGGAACGGGACCAGACGATGGAGTGTCACGAAAGTCGGCGGGGGAAGTTCGATCTCCCCTTTCCGGTGTGCTTCGAGCGCTTCGGCGGCCCCGAACCACCGGTGGGTGGAAATCTCTCCTCCGTCCACCCGGACGACGCCCTCCGGTGCCGCCGTAGCGAAGAAATACGTGTCGAATCTCTTCGGGAGTCGCTCGGGGGTAATCCAGCGCGAGACGAGGACGAGATGTTCCGTGTCGATGTCGAGCCCGGTTTCTTCGCGGGCTTCTCGCGCGGCTGCAAAACGCGCCGCGTCGACGACAGCCTCGGACCCGGCGGCCGCGTAGTCTGCGGGGTCGATACGCCCCCCGGGGAAGACCCACGCACCCCCGTGGAAGTCGAGCTTTTTGCTCCGCCGGACCAGGAGGACCTCGCAGCCGTTCTCGCCGTCACGTAGCAAGACGACCGTGGCGGAAGGGAAAGGTTGGACCGCGTCGGCCACGTAACCAGCTTAAACCGAACCAGCGGGTCGATGGCAATGGCAAGGCCCCCCCGGGCGGTCACGACATCTTCCCGGGGAGAGGAGGTTCGCGGATCTCGTCGAGAAAATCGACGAGCCGCTCGAAGTACGAGCTACCGCCGACGACGTACGTGTCGTTGTGCCCGGCACCCCGGATGGTGTAGAGCCACTTGGGCTCGGGAGCCCGCGCGAAGAGTTCGCGGGCGTGCGCGTAGGGGACGATCTCGTCTCGATCCCCGTGCAGGATGAGAACGGGCGAGCTGACGCGCGGGATTTTTCCCGCGTTGTCGAACGCTTCGGGGAAGAGCGCAGCGAGGGGCCTGGGAACCATGGTAGCAGCCATGCCTCGGAGGGAGGTAAAGGGGCTCTCGAGGACGAGCCCCAGGGGCGGTCTTTCGAGGGCGAGGTCGATCGCTACGGCCGTTCCGAGCGAGCGGCCGAAGTACACGATCCGGGCGGGGTCGACGCCCTCGAGGCCTTCCAGGGTTCGAAGGGCTGCTCGTGCGTCGGCGTAAAGCCCCTTCTCGTCCGGGCGACCTTCGCTTTGCCCGTAGCCGCGGTAGTCGAAGAGAAAGACGCTCACGCCGACGTGCTGGTGGAGCAGCGCCAGGTTCTCGAGACGGTGGCTGATGTTCCCCGCATTTCCGTGGAACCAGAGCAGGGTCTCGAGGCGGCGCCCCGGTACGAACCAGCCGTGGAGCATGGGGCCGTCTGCAGCGCGGAACCTCACCTCCCGATAGGGGACCCCGTAGAGGGCCGGGGTCCCGACAAGGTTGGGCTCCGGGTAAAAAATGAAGGAATTCAGGATACTTAGCGCCACGGTACGCAGTGGTCCCATGACTTTCGGTCACACGTTCTCCCGGCTCGTCCGGGCCGAAGGACAATCTTCGAAAAGCGGGTCTTGAATCAACACGGCCCTCTTACGTCTAAATAGGTGCACCGTGGTCCCCCCAACCACGGTAAAAGGAGCCAGCGATGGCGATTCCCTCCCCGCCTGGCTCCCCTCCTTTCGTCAGGCACCGGCGGCGGGCTCCCTCCCTCCGAAACGACGCCGCCGGTGCCACCCCCCCAGCAACCCAGGTCCAGGAAGGACCCGGACGACGCCCGGCGGGGAGGGACTGCAGGGACGCGCTCCGTCGCGTCCGGGGGAGGCGGCGGGATCCGCCGGCCGGACGTCCTGGATGATCGCCGGTACCATCCGCGCACGCGGCCACGACAGAGCGTGGCCCTCCGATACCACCTTCGGAACGCCGCGCCCATGGTGGAGGCACGGGCCCCGTCGCGTCCGGGGGCGGTGGGATCCGCCGGCCGGACGTCCTGGATGATCGCCGGTACCATTCGCGCACGCGGCCACCCGGAGGGACGCGCTCCGTCGCGTCCGGGGGGGCGGTGGGATGCGCCGGCCGGACGTCCTGGATGATCGCCGGTACCATCCGCGCACGCGGCCACCCGGAGGGACGCGCTCCGTCGCGTCCGGGGGGGGCGGTGGGATCCGCCGGCCGGACGTCCTGGATGATCGCCGGTACCATTCGCGCACGCGTCCGCCCGGAGGGATGCGCTCCGTCGCGTCCGGGGGGTGAGACGGCAGGGGACCTTCACGTCCCGGGGTGGAAAAAGCAGTGGCGCGATGGAACGAGCCACATGACCTCGTAGCGTTCCCAGAGCGTACCCGCTCTTCCCACCCATTCCCTGAGCCGAGCGTTTTCCCGCCGAGTTTCGTAGAAGCCGCAGGCTTTCTCGAAATCCGGCGCCGCCCAGAGCACGATGGCCTCGTCGCTCCGCATGACGGAGGAATAGGCGCCGAAGAGCCGGATGCCCTGCTCCTCGAGAATCGGCCTGAGCTCTCTCCCCACGAGCTCGAGAAAGACGGACCTGCGTCCCGGCCGAAGGCGCAGGAGCGAATGGAAGAAGACCCACGCCCGTAACCCTTCGTTCTCGAGCTCCGAGCGGGTAGGCGAGTAGGTGGTCGGCTCGAGAATCCGGTCGAACCCACCGCTCCGCCACTCGGTGGCCCGCGCCCACCAGGGAGCGAGCTCGGGGTCCTTTTTTCCCGGGAGGAATTGCCGCTCGAGGCTTTGCGCCCACTGCAGACCAGCCGTCCATTTCCCAGAGGTTCACGACCCGCGGCCACCGGTTCGTGCTGCCGACGACCTTCCACGAGCCCGCGAGCCTCGAAATTCCCTCCTGCTCCGAGTGCCGAGCGCGCTCTCCCACCGTGTCGAGGTAGGGCTCTTGTCCCGTTCCTACGATGTCGATGATTTCGTGCAGGTAGAGCATCTCACTCGGCGGGCCGGAAAACCGGAAGCACGATGCCGGCTTCCGCTTCCTCGAAGTCGACCTCGAGCGGAAGCCCCAGGGAGAGCTTTCGATCCTCGACCCCGCGAAGGTAGGTTGCCAGGCGCAGCTTCGGGTCCTCGACGAGCTCGACGAGCGCCGTGACGAAAGGCGGCCGATACCCGGGCAGAAACGCCCGATAGACCTTCGTCCAGGTGAAAAGCGTGGCCTTCCCGCTCACCCGGACCCAGGAGATCTCGCGTCCGCGGCACGTCGGGCAACGGGGCTGCGGATACCAGACGTACGTGCCGCAGCGACACCGGGGTACACGGAGTTCCCTCCGCCGGCACCCATCCCAGAAGGGCCGCGTCACTTCCCAGTCGACGTCCGGCAGGTGCATCCGTTCTCGTTCCATGGTGGTTCACCGATCCCGTGCGAGAACGAGCGTGGCGTGTTCGGCACCCGTGTAGCCCGTCACGAGGCCGACTTCCGCGCCTTCCACCTGTCTCGGCCCGCACTCGCCCCGAAGTTGCCGGACGGCTTCGACGACGAGGTTGGCGGAAAGCACGAACGCCTGCGCGAGCTGCCCTCCGGAAGTGTTCACCGGCAACTCGCCCCCGAGCTCGATCCGGCCTCCCTCGACGAAGGGGCCTCCTTCTCCCTTTTTGCAGAAGCCCAGGTCCTCGAGTTGTTCGATCACCATCGAGGTGAAGTTGTCGTAGAGCTCGACGAAGTCGACGTCCGCCAGTGTGATCCCTGCCCGCGCGAGGGCTCGCGGGCCGGAAAAGACGGCGCCCGTGGAGAGGTAGTCCGGCCTCAGGTTCGAGAACTCGCCGCCGGGGACGACACCCTGACCCACGCCGAGGACCCGCACGGGCCGTTTTCTCAGGTCCCGTGCCCGCTCGAGCGAAGTCACGAGGAAGGCCGCGGCGCCGTCGTTCACGAGGCAGCAGTCCATGGCCCGGAACGGGTCGGCGAGAAGCGGCGCACTCCGGTATTCTTCGAGCGTGAGGGGGGTGCGCAGGATCGCGTTCTCGCAGAGCGAAGCGTGCTTTCTCGCAGCGAGGGCGACCGCGGCGAGCTGGTCCTCGGTCGTTCCGTAAAGCTCCATGTGACGCCGCGCCATCCCCGCGAACTGCACGATCTGGGGATACCAGCCGAAAGGAAGCTCGAGAACAGCCTTCATCTTCATGGCCGCGTGCGGCCGTCCCACGTCCCCGGCACGCTCGCTTCCCCACGCGATCGCCTGGACGCAGAGCACCACGCTCGCGAGTTTCGACCCGATGGCCCACTCGGCCACGAGCGGGGCGCTCACCGTGGCGGCGCCCGAGGAAAGGGAGCTCGCGGCGAAGAACCTGCCGTCGATCCCGAGGCAGCGCGCGAGCTCGTGGCGTGCCGCGTACTCGGCCCAGGGGGCGACGAGCCCGTCGATCTCCCGTACGTCGATCCCCGCGTCGCGAGCCGCTTCCTCCGCCGCTTCGAGAGCGAGCTCCACGATGTCGCGTCCGAGCCGTTTCGCGTAACGCGTCTCGCCGACGCCGACGATGGCAATCGAAGTCACTCTCGTTTCCCTCCCGCAAGGCCGCGCAGAGCGCCCGCGTCATACCAACGGCCCCGGAATGTCGTCAACGCGCGTTGACAGTCGGCGGCAGGGGCTGGTAATCGGGTGAACAACTGTTCACATCCGGTCGCGCATGCCCACGCAAACGACGTACTCCTTGCCGCCTCCGGCGGAAACGGTGGCCCAGGCTCTCCGTGCCCGTCGCGACGAGGCGCCCGACCGCCCCTTCGTCCGGTTCGAGGAAAGAACGTGGAGCTACGAGCAGAGCCTCCGGGAAGCCTCCCGCTTCGCGAACTTCTTCCTTTCGGTCCGTGACGAGAAACGCCCCTTTCACGTGGGCGTCCTCATGGACAACCTGCCCGAGTTTCTCTTCGCCGAGTTCGGGTGTGCGCTTTCGGGCGGCGTTCTCGTCGGTCTCAACCCGACGCGCACCGGGGAGCATCTCGGGCGCGACATCGAGTACTCCGACTGCCAGATCGTTCTCGTCGAGGAGCGCTACGCTCCTCAGCTCGCCGAGGCCCTGCGGTACCTGGCGGGTCCTGCGCCGCGCGTGTGGTCCGTGGACGGCGAGAGCGTCTTTCCGCGTCTCGACCTCGGCTCTTCCAGCGACCGCGATCCCGCGATCCGCGTCCGCCCCGAGGATCTCCTCCTCGTCATTTTCACCTCCGGCACGACAAAGAACCCCAAAGGAGTGCTGAACAGCCACCGTCGGCTCGTGCTTCTCGGCTGGGGAGCGGCGTCGGTCATGTGTGGCTTCCGCCCGGAGGATACCGTCTACTGCGCCATGCCGCTCTACCATTCGAACGCCCAGATCCTGGCCGTGTTCGCGGCACTGGCAGCGGGCGGGACGATCGCGCTCGCGCGTCGTTTCAGTAAAAGCCGCTTCCTCGACGACGTGCGGCGCTACGGGGCCACGCTCTTCAACTACGTGGGAACGCCGCTCGCTTACATTCTCGAAACTCCCGAGCGCCCGGACGACGCCGAGAACCCGCTCCGGCTCGCCTACGGAAACGAGGCGCCGCGGCAGGCGATCGCGGCTTTCGAGCGGCGGTTCGGCTGCCGCGTCGTGGACGGGTATGGCTCGAGCGAAGTCGGTGTCGGCTTCACGCGCTCCCCGGACGACCCGCCCGGGAGCCTCGGTCGGGCCGAGGGCGTGAAGATCCTCGACGAGGAGGGACGCGAGTGCCCTCCCGCGCGCTTCGACGAGCAGGGGCGGCTTCTCAATCCGGAGGAAGCTATCGGCGAGATCGTCAACACGAACGGTGTGTTTCTGTTCGAGGGGTATTACAAGGACGAAGCGTCCACGCGCGAGCGAACCCGGGGCGGGTGGTACCACACAGGCGATCTCGGGTATCGCGACGAAAAGGGATACATCTACTTCGCCGGGCGGGACGTGGAGTGGCTCCGCGTGGGCGGTGAGAACTTCACGGCACGTCCGGTCGAGGAGGCTCTCGCGCGGCATCCGGACGTGCTTCTGGCGAGCGTCTACGGCGTGCCGGACCCCGAGGCGGGCGACCAGGTGATGGCCGCGATCCAGCTCCGTGACGGCGCCCGGTTCGATCCCCGGGCTTTCGCCGAGTTCGTCGACGGTCCCTCGGGTCTCCCGCGCCGCTGGCGTCCCGTTTTCGTCCGGATCGTGCGAGAATTTCCGGTCACGCACACGCACAAGGTGCTCAAGCGTGCACTCCAGCGCGAGAAGTTCCTCCTCGATCGAGTGCGAGATCCCGTCTACTGGCGCCCCGGGGGAGAGCCGGCCTACCGGCCGTTCACGGAGGAAGACCTGCGGGCTCTTCGCGAACGGTTCGAGCGGGCAGGGCATCTTGCTCGTCTCGAGGACTGATCCGTGATGTTCCTCTTGCCGACGTGCCTCGAGTTTCTCGACCTCCAGGGCCGCCGCTTCGGCGAAAAACCGGCGCTCGTTTTCGGCGACGGGCTCGTGCGCTACGGGGAGCTCGCGGAGGAGACCCGTGCGCTCGCGGAATTTTTCGCTTCCCAGGGAATCGGCTTCGGGACGCCCGTGGGCCTTTTTGCCGCGAACCACCCGGGTCTCGTGCTGTGCCACTTCGCGCTCTGGGCGCTCGGGGCCGTCGTCGTGCCGCTTTCTCCCCGCTCGAAAGACGCCGAACTTTCGCGCTTGCTCGAGCACGTCGGAGCGTCGGCGCTCGTGTGCGACCCGGCTCGGTCCGAGGTAGCTTCGCGCGCGGCCGAGCGCCCGGGCGTTGCGACCTTCGTGTGCGAACCCTTGCCGCCCTTCCGACCGGCCGTCGCGCGACCGGACAAGATGCGGCACGAGAAAAAGCCCCGCAAGCCCGGCCCCGCGACACTCGCGGCCGTCGCCTACACCTCGGGCACGACGGGCTCCCCGAAGGGCGTGGCACTGACCCACGGGAACTATCTCTGGTCCGCGCTCGCCTGCAGCGGTGCCCGTGGCGACACCGAAAAAAGCGTGGGCACGTGTCTGAGTCCCCTCACACATGTGCCCGTCTTCGTCTCCCACCTTCTCTGCCGGCTTCTCCACGGATCGACCGCCGTCCTGTTCGAGAAATTCTCCGTGGACGAGCTCTTCGCAGCGGCCGAGAAGCACGGCGTGACGGACCTCTCGCTCATCGCGGGAATGGTGTTCGACGTGACCGGCCTCCGGGAGATCCCGCAAGGCGTGCGGCGGACGGTGCGAAAGGTTTCGGTCGGAGGCGCGGCCACCCCGATGGACGCGAAGCGGAAACTCGCGGAGCTTTTCCCCGGGGCGGAGGTGATCGAGGCTTACGGCCAGTCCGAGACGACGGACGGGCTTACCATGGCGCGAGGGCGGAGCGTTTTCGAGCGCCCGGGGACCGTCGGCCGTCCGAATCCCTGGGTCGTGCTCCGCGTGCGGCGACAGGACCGAACCTTCGCCGGAGCCGGAGAGGATGGGGAAATCGTGGTTCGTGGTCCCATGGTGATGCGGGGCTACTTTCGCGACCCGCAATCGACCCGCGAGGTGCTGGCCGGGGGATGGCTCCGGACGGGCGACGTGGGAAGACTCGACGAAGACGGCTACCTCTACCTCACCGGACGAACCAAAGAGATCATCATCACGGGCGGGGAGAACGTCTCGCCCGCCGAGGTGGAAAGCGTGATCCGAGCGCATCCGGAGGTGGAAGACGTGGCCGTGATCGGGACGCCTCATCCCAAGTGGGGCGAGCAGGTGACGGCCGTCGTGGTGCGGCGCGCGGGCTCGCGGCTCACGGCGCAGGAGCTCGAGGCTTTTTGCGGAGAGCGCCTCGCCGGTTTCAAGAAGCCCCGGCGGATCGAGTTCGTTTCCGCGCTCCCGCGCAACGCCGCCAACAAGGTCGAAATCGGTTTGCTGAGACGACGGTTCGAGAAAGGAGAGGCATGGAACATCGAGGACCACTCGCGGGAATCCGGGTCGTCGATCTGACGCACCAGGCCGCGGGCCCCTGGTGTACGACGCTGCTCGGCGACATGGGGGCCGAGGTCTGGAAGATCGAAAAGCCCGGACGAGGCGACAGTATCCGCTATGCGCGACACGCCGACCCCAAGGTCGGAAGCTACAACTTCTGGGGACTCAACCGGAACAAGAAGTCCGTGGGGCTCGACCTGAAGCGCCCCGAGGGACTCGCGCTCCTGCGCGAGATGATCGGGCGAGCCGACGTGCTCGTCGAGAATTTCCGCCCCGGCGTCATGGAGAAGCTCGGCCTCGGTTACGAAGAGCTGCGCGAGCGGCACCCGCGTCTCGTCTACGCTTCGATCACGGCTTTCGGCGACCGGGGACCGTGGGCGCAAAAGCCGGGGATGGACCTGATCCTCCAGGCCACGGGAGGGATGATGGGTCTTTCGGGCTTTCCCGGCGGCCCGCCCGTGAAGGCCGCGGGGCCCATTGCCGACATCTCCTCCGGAATCTACGCCGCTTACGCGATCGCGCTGGCCCTCTACCACCGCGAGCGAACCGGGCGCGGCCAGAAGGTGCACGTCACGATGCTCGACGCGATCATTTCGCTTCTGGCCGACATCACGACCGTCTACCTCAACACCGGAATCGAGTTCGAGAAGTTCGGAAACGGCCATCCCGACCTGGTGCCGTACCAGGCCTTCGAGGCGTCGGACGGCTACTTCATCTGCGCCTGCCTCACGAACGCTTTTTTCAAGCGACTCTGCAAGGCCATCGGACGGGAAGACCTGCTCGAGAACCCGAAGTTCGCGACCAACAACGCCCGGTGCGACCACCGCGCCGAAATCGTGGGCCTTCTCCAGGACATCTTCCGGACGAAGCCCCGCGACCACTGGATCCGCCTTCTCGAAGAGCACGACGTGCCTGCGTGCCGGGTCAACTCTCTCGGCGAGCTTTTCGCGATGGAGCAACTGCGCGCCATCGGATCGGTCGTCGAGTGGGAACACCCGAAGCACGGGAAGTTCCGGACGATGAACGTCCCGCTGCGCATGTCCGAGACGCCGGGCTCGCTCCGCATCCCGCCGCCCGAGCTCGGCGAGCACACGGACGAAGTGCTGCGGGAGCTCGGGAAGACGCAGGAAGAAATCGACGCCCTCAGGAGGGCGGGCGTCTGCGGCTGAGCGCATGTCGCACGAGACCATTCTCTACGAGGTCGAGGGGGCCCTTGCGATCCTCCGCTTCAACCGTCCGGAGGCGCGAAACGCCATCTTGCCCGAAATGGGCGACCTCCTCGTCGAGCTCCTCGACCGCGCCGAGTCGGACCCGGCGGTACGGGTTCTCGTGCTCACGGGCGAAGGAACCGCGTTTTCGGCCGGCGCGGACCTGAAGCGCGTGGGAGAGAGCGGAAGACTCGGGCGCCCGGCGATCGTGGGACGCGAGCGGGGGCTCCATGGCGCCTCGGTCGTCGAGCGTCTTTTGCGGCGCGAGAAACCGCTGATCGCGGCCGTCAACGGGGACGTGGCCGGCATGGCTTGCGCCTACGTGCTCGCTTCGGACTTCGCCATCGCTGCCGAAGAGGCTCGTTTCCATTTCGGCTTCGTGCGGATCGGTTTCGCGCCCGACTGCGGCACGACCTACCTTCTGCCGCGCCGCGTAGGGCTCGCCGAGGCCAAGCGAATCTGCCTCACGGGCCTTCCCGTGGACTCGCGCGAAGCCTTGAGACTCGGGCTGGTCTCCGAAGTCGTGCCGCGGGATCGGCTCGCCGGCCGCGTGAGGGAGGTAGCCGAAACCGTCGCTTCCCACCCGCCCGAAGCCGTTCGGCGTACCCGAGCCCTTCTCGAGCTCGGCTCCGAGGCGGACTTTCGCAAGGCCGTGGAGCTCGAGGCCCTTACGCAGGGGGCGCTCGGCGAGATGGAAGACCACAAGGAAGCGGTGCGGGCTTTTCTCGAAAAGCGCCCGCCCGTTTTCACCGGGAAATGACGCTCGGGGGTTTTCTCGACCGGCTCGCGTCGAGCTTCGGCTCGCGGGAGGCGCTGGCCTGGGCACCCCGTGCCGAGGTGGTCCGCCGGCTCCGCTACGACGAGCTGCGGGCGGAAAGCCTTCTTTTCGCACGCAGGCTTCTTTCCCTCGGCGTCCGCAAGGGCACGCACGTGGGTTTTCTCTGCACGAACCGGACGGAGTGGCTGCCTTTCGCCTTCGGAGTCTTTCGGCTGGGTGCCGTCCTGGTGCCGCTCTCCACGCTCTGGAAGGCGGGAGAGATCGCCTACGCTCTCGGGCACGCGGACGTGGAAGTTCTGGTGCTCGTCTCCCGCTTCCGCCGCCACGACTACGTCGAGGCACTCCGGGGTGCCGAGCGGCTCGAACCCGGCGTGCTCGCGCGTCTTCGTGCGGTGGCCGTACTCGACGGCGAACCCGGAGGGATCGTTCCGTGGGAGCGCATCGTTCCCGCGGACGAAAGTCTCCTGCGCGCCGCCGAGGGCGAGGTTTCCCCCGCGGATCCGGCGACGATTTTTTTCACCTCCGGCACGACGGCGCAGGCGAAAGCCGTCGTGCACCGACACGAGGCTCTGGTTCTTTCGGCCGAACGTATCGCCGGGGCATTCGGCATCGGCGGGCAAGATGCCTGGTGGGGTCACATGCCGCTTTTCTGGAGCGGGGGGTTCGTTCTCGGAGCGCTCGCGACGCTCGCGGGTGGCGGCCGTGTCGTCCTCCACGAGCACGTGGAGCCCGGGGAAGCTCTCCGGCTTCTCGAGGCCGAGCGGTGTACCGTCATGGCGGGTTGGCACCAGGCGGGCCCGCTCCTCGAACACCCCGACTTCCCGCACCGCCGTCTTTTCCTGCGCAAGGGGACGTACCACCCACTCGCCGAAAGGCTTCTCGGGCCGGACCACCTGGCCGTAGGCGTCTACGGCATGTCCGAGACGGCGACCTGCGTGAGCGCTTCTCGGTGGGACGATCCGCGAGAGGTGAGGGTCGAGACCTTCGGCCGGCCCTTCGACGGCATGGAGGTGCGGATCGTCGACCCCGATTCGCGGCGGACTCTGCCCGCGGGCGAGACGGGAGAAATTCTCGTGAAGGGCCCCACGTTGATGGAAGGATACTACAAGGTGCCGCGCAGCGAGACCTTCGATGCCGAGGGGTTTTTCGCGACGGGAGACCTCGGTCATTTCGACGACCGGGGCTATCTCCATTTCGAGGGGCGACGGAAAGACGTGATCAAGACCGCGGGCGTGAACGTGGCTGCCGCCGAGGTCGAGGCCACGCTCGAGCGGCATCCGGCCGTGAAATCGGCCCACGTGGTCGGTGTGTCCCATCCGGTGCGGGGGGAGAACGTCGCGGCCTTCGTCGTCCTCGCACCCGGCAGAGGCACCACTCCCGAGGAGCTCGAAGCTTTCTGCCGCGCGGAGCTCGCGAGTTACAAGGTTCCCCGGCATTTCTTCTTCGTCGGGGAGAACGAAGTGCCGAAGACCGCCACGGGCAAGGTGGAGAAGCGGGCGCTCAGGGAGGCGGCGGAAAAGCGCCTGGGAGAGTCCGAAACTCCAGGATAGGCAGGTGGGAGCGGTGCGGCCTCCTTTGCGATCCCATCCCGAAATTCGAGAACGTCGGTGCCGAGGTGGCGGAGAGGGGGTCCGTCGTCGAGAACTTCGTGGAACGCTGCTTGCGGGACGAGGGGTACGAGCCCATCGGCTGGCGTTGACCGAGAATCCGTGATCGATCGAGATCTTTTTCGGCGAATCCAGGATCGCGTGGCGATCGTGGGGATCGGGCAGTTGCCCTTCGCGAAGGACATCGGCCGCCCGATCTCGGACACGGCCGTCGAGGCGATCCAGCTCGCCCTCGAAGACGCGGGCCTCGAGGCCGAGGACGTGGACGGCATGTGCATGTTCGAGATGGAGTCCACCCACGAGGTCACGATCGCGCGTCGGCTCGGAGTGCGAAACCTCCGGTGGTGGGACAAGACATCCTACGGCGGCGGCGCCTCGTGCGCGACGATCATGCACGCCGCGGCCGCCATTGCCGCGGGGCTCGCCACGACCGTGGTGTGCCATCGCGCCCGGAACCGAGGGGCCAAGACCGCCCGTCCCTGGGCACAGGAGCGCGGGGTCGTTCGCGACGACAAGGCGCTGCACGTTCCCTGGGGGCTCGTCCGCCCCGTCGACGTGATCGGGCTCTGGGCGCACCGCCACATGCACCTCTACGGCACCAGGCGGGAACATTTCGGCAACGTGGCCATCGCGGCCCGCAAGCACGCGAACCGAAACCCGGCCGCCATGATGCACGGCCGCCCGCTCGACATGGAGACGTATCTTTCGGCTCGCGTGGTGAGCTATCCGCTCCACCTCTACGACTGCTGTCTCGAGACCGACGGGGCGCTGGCCTGCATCGTCACGTCGGTGGAACGCGCCCGCGACCTCCGGCAGAAGCCCGTCCTCGTTCACTCCGTGGCTCAGGCTTCGGGTCCCAACCCGGTTCACCTGGCCAACTACAACACGCCCGAGATGCGCATGACGTCCTACTACTGCGCTCGGGAACTCTGGGCTCGCTCGGAGCTTCGGCAAAAGGACATCGACTGCGCGCAGATCTACGACGCGTTCACGCCGCTCGTCGTCATGGGCCTCGAGGACTACGGCTTCTGCGCGCGGGGGGAAGGCGGACCCTTCACCGAGGGCGGACGGATCGAGCTCGGCGGCGACTTGCCCGTGCTCACCTCGGGCGGGAGTCTCTCGGAAGCTTACGTCCACGGGTTCAACCTGGTCCTCGAGGCCGTGCGTCAGATTCGGGGCACCTCCACCGCACAGGTGCCGAACTGCAAGGCCGTGCTCGTCACCGGTGCTTCGGGCGTGGCGACGAGTGCCATGATCGTGCGGGGAGACTGAGCCGTGCTTCGCGCGACTCGCAGCGACCTCGGCGGCGCGGATCCGGGAGCCTTTTCGCCGTGAGTGCGAAAGAGAAAGACCGCTTCCTCGACGAGCCCGAGTTCGAACTCCACCCGGACTACCCTCTCCCGGACGTGGACGACCCCGTGATGCGGCCCTTCTGGGAGGGCGCGCGCCAGGGGAAGCTCCTTCTGCAGCGCGACCGTCGAGACGGGTCCGTCCACTGGCCTCCCAAGCCTCCGTACTGGAAAGGCGGCGTCCTCGAGTGGTTCGAGGCGAGCGGGAGGGGACGGATTTACTCCTACGTCGTGGCGCACGAGCCGTTTCTTCCCGCTTTCCGCCACCTTCTCCCGCTCGTCCTCGTGCTCGTCGAGCTCGAAGAAGGACCGCGGCTCGTGGGTTACATGGTCGGCGTGAAGCCCGAAGACGTTTCGTTCGGGATGCCCGTGGAAGTCGTGTTCCGACGGCTCACCGATCGGGTCGTGCTTCCGGTGTGGAGACCTGCCCGAGGGGGTTCGTCTTGACGGCCGCGTCCCGATTCGTGCATGTCCCTACGCACGAGGCCGGGCACTTTTCCGGCTCGGATACCTCGGGCGGTCTAGCGGGGTCGCAGCGAGAACGCGGCGGCGGTCGTCAGCACCACGACACCTCCGAGGCAAGCCAGAAGAGCCGGACGCTCGGCGTGAAACCACCAGGCCCAGACCGGGTTCAGGACGGGCTCGAGGAGAAGGAGAAAGGTCCCTTCGGTGGCGCTTACCCGGCGAAAGCCCGACGTCATGAGGACGTAGGAGAGCGCGATCTGGACGCTGCCGAGGTAGAAGACGAGAAGCGCGTCCAGGGGAGCCATCTCTCGAAGGGGGAGTGCCAGGGGCAGGCACGCCAGGAACGCCAGTCCGTTCCCGCACACGACGGCCGGAAGGGCCGAGCCCTCGCGTTCCGAGCGCGCGAGCCACCGGAGCCCCACGAGCGTGAGACCCCACGTCGAACCACTCGAAAGCGCGACGAGGTTTCCGAGCAAGGGTTCGGGGGCCGTCTCGTGCGGCGACTCCCGGCCGACGAAGAAGAGCGCGAGTCCCACCGCGAAGGCGAGAAGGTAAGGAACGTCGCGCCGGTCGAGGTGCTCGCGGAGGAGAAACGGGCTCAGGAGGAGCACGTAGAGCGGAGCCGTGGACTGGAGGAAAATCGTGTTGGCCGCGGTCGTGAGCTTGTTGGCCGTGACGTAGAGCACGAGGGTCGCGGCGTAGGGGAGGGCGACGAGCACGTCGGATTTTCCCCACGCCTTCCGCGCTCCGGGCACGAGCGCGAAGAGGAGGATCGCCGCGATGCCGGACCGCAGCCCCGCGACCTGCCAGCTCGAGAGGCTCGAAGCCTTGATGGCCGCACCGCCCGTCGAGAGGAGGACGGCCGCGGCGAAAAGCTGGAGGCGCGCGGCGAACACGTCGAAAGGGGTGGCAGAGGAACCGCCGGATTCGGGCGGTCCTCCTGTCGAACCGCGCTCAGACGAGCCCGTAGAGCTCGGCGCAGTTCCGCGCGAGAATCGCGTGCCTTTCTTCCTCGGGCACGAACCGGAACATGTCTTCGATGACCTTCCGGGAGTACGGCCAATCGCATCCGTGGTGCGGGTAGTCCGTGGACCACATCATGTTCTTGATCCCCACGGCGTGCCGGTTCTGGATCGCGTACGAGTCGATGATGAACGTGACCTTCCAGTTCCGCCGGAAGTATTCGCTCGGGGGATGCTGGAGCGTGCTCCGAGCCCAGTTGCGGTTCCGCCAGTAGCGGTCGTCCATCTGCTCGAGGAAGTAGGGGATCCAGCCGGCGCCGACTTCGACGCCGACCATCTTGAGGTTCGGAAATTTGTCGAACACCCCCCAGAAGATCATTTCCCCGAGGATGAGCGGCATCGTGTTGAGTCCGGCCGCGCTGAAGCCCGTCAGCGCCGCCTTTCCGACGCGGGCAACTTCTCCGATGCGTTCGCGCTGCTGGCCTTTGTGGACGAGGCTGATGTGCACACTCACGGGAACGCCGAGCTTTTCCGCTTCGGCCCAGAAAGGATCGCAGTCGTCGTCGAGAAAGGGTTTTCCCGAGGGCCAGCTCGAAATCACCACACCGCGAAGCCCGAGCTCCCGGGCCCGGCGCATCTCGGCGATGGCCGCTTCCACGCCGAGGTTCGGGATCTGGGCCTGGCCGACCAGGCGGTCGGGTGCTTTGGCGACGAAGTCCTTGGCGAGCCAGTTGTTGTAAGCCTGGATGCCGGCCAGGTGGAACTCCGCGTCCTCGTCCTGCATGAAGTGCCGCATCGTCCGCTGGGGCGGGTAGATCACCTCGGCGTCGACGCCGTCGATGTCCATCTCCTGGACGCGCGCCGTGGCCTCGAAACAGCCCTGGTTGATCGTGTCGTAACGGGCCCCGGTCCACTTGAGCTGGTCGCGGCTGCGGCCTGCCGTCACGGTCACCAGCCCGAGCGGCGCGGGCGGCCCGCCGTCGCCGAACGACCAGGCGTCACCGCCGTCCTCGTCTTTGACGAGCTGCGGTGCCCGCTTTTCGAACTCGGGCGGCAGCCACTTCTTCCAGAGGTCCGGCGGTTCGACGATGTGGGAATCCGCGGAAATGACCCTGTACTCTCGCATAGCTCCCCTTCCTCGGACGAACAGTTGTTCACCTACGCGTAGCAGAGCGCGCCGGGAAGGGTCAATACGGGGCTTCACGGTGACGTCGAGGCGACGTCGGGGTCGTCGAGCCCGATGCGCCCTTGCACGCGTCGAACGGCAAGAGGCCGTCCTCTCGTGGCTACGCGGTGAGTATCCGGTCGGGGGCGGCCGGAAGCCATGGCGCGTGTCGATCGAGCTTTTCGCCGTGTCGTCGAGGCGTGCCGCCGGCCGATGGACAGCTTTCCGAGCCCGTTGGTAGAAAGCGCGGAAGCTTGGGTAAAGGCGCCCGGATGGCATCCCTGGAAGGTCTCCCGCGCGAGAACTCGGCACGGAAAGTCTCGTCCGTTTCCCTGGCTTGTGATCCACGAAGTCACGGTTCGCGACGGCAAGGGCGGCAAGAGCCGTGTTACGATGCTGCCCGAGTTCCCGAAAGGATTCCTTCGAGAGCACCCGAAGAAGTCTTCCGGGTTCACCAGAAAGACCTCCGGAACGGCTGGGACCGGGTGCGGATGCCGGAGGCTCTCGGAAGAAACTACCCGAACGCCGCAAGCGAGTGGTGCGCGGGTGGTATTCCTGCAGCAGAAAGGCTGGCGAAACCCTGTTACTTCTTTAGACGGCCGGCACGACGTCCACGAATCGATTGTGCACAAGGCTTTCAAGCGAGCGGTAAGAGAGGCGGGGCTGACGCGGCGAGCGCCGTGCCAGAGGCTCCGGCACTCTTTTGTTCACCCTCTCGAATCGCGATCCGACAGTCGCGGCGTCCACGAGCTTCTGGTTCACAAGGACATACGGACGACCGTGGTGTACACGGACGTCGTGAATCGCGGTGGCCGCGGGGTGAGAAGCCCCATCGATGCCCTCTGGGGCACTCCATGCCGGGTGTTATCGAGAAACCGGATAGCGTGCTTCCCACGGACGCTCCTTCTCCCAAACTCCCGCCTGACAAGCAGTTCTTGAATATCCGGGCCACGGTGTTATCTGGACGTGATCATACACCAGCGGGGTTATCGAGAAACCAGATAATCAATAGTTGGGCGGCACGAGGCGAAGCGGAGCGAACAGCATGGCAACCCCTTCGAAGGCAATCGATCTAAAGGACTCCGTAGTCGGACTCTATCGGGACGGCAGCGCGAGAGTAATCTCCGGAGCGTCTGGCCCGCCTCCGCGGATCGAGGGCTATTCGATTGGCGCGCCTCTCATGACTCGCGAGCCACCTCACGGCGGCGAGATGCATCCAGACGGCGACGAGTTGCTCCTGCTCCTGTCCGGAAGTGTTACTGTCCTCTTGGAGGACCGAGATCCGGCGAGGGAGGTTCACCTTGCTCCGGGGCAGGCCTTCATCGTCCCCAGAGGAGTCTGGCATCGGGTGATCCTCTCCGAACCAAGCCAACTCCTCTACATCACACCCGGCCCCGGCGGCCAGCACCGCCCGCTCGATGCGTCGACCGGCCCGGGCGCGTAGGAGGTTTGGTGGCGAACGACGAGCACGCCGTGATCCTGGTAGATCCAGAGGGCATCATCTGCTACTGGAGCCCGGGTGCTACGTCGCTCTTCGGGTTCCTGCCGGACGAAGCGGTTGGTCAGTCGCTTGATCTCATCGTCCCCGAGGAGTTTCGGGAGAGGCACTGGAAGGGATTCCATCGAGCAGTATCGAGCGGGGTGTGCAACCTGGATCGTGCCACCACAAACATCCCCGTTCGTCACAAGACCGGAACGGTCGAAGCGTACCCGGGCCGCTTCGTGTTCTTGCAAGGTCCTCGCGGCGACGTTGTGGGCGTGCTCGGAATCTACTCAAAGCGACAAGGCTCGGAAGTGGCGTTCGGGCCCATCGTCGAGTTGTAGCGTGCCGCCCAACAACGGCTTGCAGCCGCCGAGCCACAGCTCGGCCCTATCGGGCGATGGTACAATCTCGCATCGAACATCAAGGCTTCGCCGGAACTCGGAGGCGCTGTGGCTCGCAGCTGAAGCCTGATCCGTTAGGCCCATACCAAGAATGAGAAACCGGATGCAGTTCATAGAGCACGACCTGGGCTATAGGCAAGGCGGCGAGATCGTAGAGGTCACGCTCTCTGGCAACGCGGCCAACGTGCGCCTTCTCGACAGCTCTAATCTCAGCGCATACAAGAGTGGGCGGCGGCACCGCTACTACGGTGGTCTCGCAAAAAGGTCCCCTGTGCGCTTGCAGATCCCACATTCGGGACACTGGTACGTCGTGGTGGACATGCAGGGACTTCGTGGTTCGGTGCGGTCATCTGCTCGAATCCTTCCAGCCCCGCTGCCGGAATTGCGCGAAGTACCGCTGTCATCAGTCCCCTCCCTGCTGCAGCGGGATGTTCCGCCAGGGGTCGACGCCGGAGCTGAACAGCGTGACTATGATGTCTTCATCTCTCATGCCAGTGAAGACAAGGATGCTGTTGTTCGACCGCTTGCGCATGCCCTCAGCAGCGGTGGCCTGAAGGTGTGGTACGACGAGTTCGAATTGCGTATCGGTGACAGTCTGCGCCGGAAGATCGACATGGGGCTCGCACGTAGTCGCTTCGGAGTTGTGGTGCTATCCCGAGCCTTCTTCGGTAAGGGATGGACAAACTATGAACTTGACGGACTAGTTACTCGGGAGGTGTCTGGGGAGCAGATCCTCTTGCCGATCTGGCATGAGATCACAAAGCAGGAGCTTATTGAGTACAGCCCGTCACTTGCGGACAAGGTGGCTCGCAGTACGACCACTCACACCATTGAAGAGATCGCGGCAGAGATCATTGATGTGATACGTGGGGCCTAACAACGGGTTGCAGCCGACACGCTTCGCTCCGGTCGCTCTGCTCCCTCCGCTTCGCGTGCGGCTGAACCCAAGCGTTAGGCGTCGCTGAAAGGATGAGGATGGCGAGAGGGAAGAGCGCGCAAGGCAAGCTGGCCGCTGACGGCCGTGTCCAGCAACCGAAGTCGTGCGGCCTTTGCGGCAAGACTAAGGCGCTCATGCGAACCGAATGCTGCGATCGCTGGATCTGTGACGATGAACACGAGTATGTGCTCTTCTCCTATGCACGCAACTCGTGTTTACGCAACCATCGGCGGTACACGCTGTGTGGCTACCATTGGGCGGAGCAGCATGAGGGCAGCTGGAAGGATTGCGCCGAGTGCAGAGAGGCTTTCGAGACGGAGTTGTACGTCTGGTACGGGACGAATGAGTACAACTTCGAGAAGCTTGAGAACCTGCCGCAGTTTCGCGCGAGCTTTTGCGCGCGATGTCACCGCCGGATCCGGCTCGGGACGGATGGCTACATCATCAGGAGCGGCAAGTATTGGTGTGAGGAATGTGGGACACGGGACCTTGGTGCCGGACAAAAGACCGGGAAGCGCCGGAGGCGCGACGCCTAACAGGGCGCTGGAGTTGCGGGCGCGCTAGCTGGCGGAATGCTTGACCGCGTGGGAATATCGGGATAATCGAACCGATGGCGAGAGCGCGCTTGCAACTCAGCGCCAGGTCGTTGGATTGCTGTGCGGGTCGCTCCCGTTGTACCCTCGGTCCGGAGGAGACCACGATGAAATTGCGGGTCATATTGGAACCGAGCGATGAGGGTGGCTTCACGGCACTCGTGCCCTCCCTGCCCGGCTGTATCAGTGAGGGCGACACACGCGAAGAAGCGCTTGCCAACATCCGGGAGGCCATCCAACTGTATCTCGAACCCGTCGACGACGATGCGATCCTTTCGCCGGACGCCGAGGTCATTGAGATCGCGGTATGACCAAGGTCCCCAGCCTGAACTACGATCGAGTGGTTCGGGCGTTGCGTCGGGACGGTTGGGTCGTCGTGCGACAACGCGGCAGCCACATTCGGCTCCAGAAACATACGCCGGACGAAACGTTGAAGCTCGTTGTCCCCGCGCACCAGCCCATCAAACGGTCCACGCTTGCGCACATCTTGAAACAGGCTCGTCTCACGGTCGAAGAGTTCAAGCGGCTATTGTGACGCAATCCAATCCCGCGCTTCGAGCCGACTTCCCGTCGCCCGCCCCCCACCTCCCACGGCTCAAGCGCACGCCGTTAGCTGCCAACCAGTATGGGAGAATCGTGCCTGAGATCTCGTGACTTCTGGGCATCACTTCGAAATCACGGTGCGCATTGCAGATGGGGTCGTAGAAGGCCGTTTTCCGCGGTGGGCGCTTAATCTGGTGTTGGAGTGGTACGGCCTGCACCAGGCCGAACTCCTTGAAAATTGGAACCTGGCGCAGGAGCGAAAGCCCCTGCCAACAAGCCGATGCAGCGCACCGGCCTTCGGCCGGCCGCGGATCGGCAAAGCGTTAGCCCCACATCCAGCGGGTCCGCCGTCGAAAGAAGGCAGGAGTCGCGGTAGGCGCTGGCGGCGCTCTGGCGGAGAAGGTAGCCGACCTCGGCATGCTGGTGCCGACGGGCTCCTCCACGTGACCACGCTCGCGCGCCGTGACCACGCTCGCGTGCCGCCCGGGGCGAGACTTCGCGCCGGCGCGCTGCGTTCGGCTCGGCGAGCGGCGGGGGAGGTGTCCGAAAGGACGAACCGCAGCGACTCCGGGTGGGCCACCTCGGGCGGGATGAGCTCGGGGGTCGGCCGCCCTTCTCCACGAAGCAGGTTGTCCGAGCCCCGCCGCGTTGGAAGGACACCGCCCACCAGCTATCGTCTCGCCCATGCTTTCCCCGGAAGACGAAGCTCCGCTCTGGCACACCCTTTCGCCTGAGCGAACCCTCGAGCTGCTGGGGTCGGGCCGCGAGGGCCTCACCCGCGCCGAAGCCCGCAGGCGTCTCGAGGAGTGGGGCGCCAACGAGCTCGAAGCCGTGGGCGGGGTATCGCCCTGGAAGATTTTTTTCCAGCAGTTCCAGAACGTTCTCGTCGTTCTTCTCCTCGTGGCGACCGCGATCTCCGCCTTTTTGGGCCACGGGGTCGAGGCCGTCGCGATCACGGTTATCGTGCTCTTCGCCGTGGTTCTGGGTTTCGTCCAGGAATACCGTGCCGAAAGGGCCATCGAGGCACTTCGAAAGATGGCCGCTCCCACGGCGACCGTGCTTCGCGCGGGGCGGGAGGAGGAAATCCCCGCGCGCGAGCTCGTTCCCGGCGACATCCTTCTTTTGCGAACGGGCGACCGCGTCCCCGCCGACGCCCGTGTTCTCGAGGCCGTGAACCTTCGCGCCGAGGAATCGGCGCTCACGGGGGAATCGGTGCCCGTGGAAAAGCAGGCCGCCGAGCTCGGGGAAGCGGAGCTCCCCGTCGGAGACCGGCGGAACATGCTCTACGCGGGCACGGCGATCGTCTACGGCCGGGGCCGTGCCGTGGTCGTCGCGACGGGCGTGCGGACGGAGTTCGGGAAAATCGCGCGCATGCTCGAGACGATCGAGACGACACGCACCCCGCTCCAGGAAAATCTCGACCGGGTGGGGCACAGGCTCGCGCAGGCAGCCCTCGTCGTGGTGGCCCTCATCGTGGGACTCGGCCTATTCCGCGGCCAGCCTTTCGTCGAGATGCTCGTTTTCGGGATCGCGCTCGCGGTGGCGGTGGTACCCGAAGCGCTTCCCGCCGTGGTGACGATCTCGCTCGCCATCGGGGTCCGGAGAATGGCGCGAAGGCACGCGCTCGTGCGCCGCCTTTCGGCCGTGGAGACGCTCGGCTGCACGTCGGTCATCTGCTCGGACAAGACGGGGACCCTGACCAGGGACGAGATGACGGCGCGAAAAATCTACGTCGCGGGCGAGTTCCTGGAGATCACGGGGGTCGGATACGAGCCCGTGGGAGGGTTTTTCCGGGACGGAAGGCCCGTCGCGGTATCGGGGCCGCTCGAGCTCCTGCTGCGGGGTGCCGCGCTCGCCTCCGATGCCACGCTCGTGCGCGACGAGGAAAGCGGGGCCTACCGCGTGAAAGGCGACCCGACCGAAGGGGCGCTCGTCGTGGCTGCAGCGAAGGCCGGGCTCGCGAAACGGGAGCTCGACGAAAAGTTCCCGCGTATCCACGAGATCCCCTTCACTTCGGAGTCCAAGCGCATGACGACGATCCACCAGGAGGGCGAGGGGGTCGTCGCGTTCTCCAAGGGCGCGCCGGAGGTGGTCCTCGGCTCGTGCGTTCGCGAGCTCACGGCCTCCGGGGAAAGGGAACTCGGAGAAAGGGATCGCGAGCGTCTTCTCGCCGTCGCGCGGCAGATGGCGGAAGAAGCGCTCAGGGTCCTGGCGGTCGCTTACAAAGCGGGGGCGACTCCCGAGGACGCGGAGCGGGAGATGACGTTCCTGGGGCTCGTGGGTCTCATCGATCCTCCTCGCCCCGAAGCGATGCCGGCCATCCGCACGTGCGAGGAGGCGGGTATCAAGCCCGTCATGATCACCGGCGACCATCCGCTCACGGCCCGGGCCGTGGCGCGCGAGCTGGGTCTTCTCCGCGACGGTCGAGTCGTGACCGGAGCGGAGCTCGAGACGATGAGCGAGGAACGCCTCGAGCAGGACGTGGAGTCCATCGACGTCTATGCCCGCGTCTCCCCGGCTCACAAACTCCGCGTCGTCGCCGCCTTCCAGAGAAGGGGTCACGTCGTGGCCGCGACGGGCGACGGCGTCAACGACGCCCCGGCCCTCAAGAAGGCGGACATCGGCGTCGCGATGGGGATCACGGGTACGGACGTCACCAAAGAAGCCGCCGCGATGACGCTCACGGACGACAACTTCGCCTCGATCGTGGCCGCCGTCGAAGAAGGGAGGGCCATTTTCGGCAACATCAAAAAGTACCTCATGTACCTCCTTTCCTCGAACGTGGGCGAGATCGCGCTGATGGCCGGCGCGACGCTCGCCGGCCTTCCCCTCCCGCTCACGGCCGTCCAGATCCTCTACGTGAATCTCGCCACCGACGGGCTTCCGGCACTCGCGCTGGCCGTCGATCCCCCCGAGGCCGACCTCATGCGGCGGAAGCCGCGGAATCCCCGGATGGGCATTTTCACTCGGCCCGTCGTGGCGCTCATGGCCGCCGGGGGGTTCTGGTCGGCGCTCGTGAACCTGGGTGTCTTCGTCTGGGCTCTGGAGTCGGGGCGCGGCCTCGAGGAGGCCATGACGATGACGTTCGTTTCGCTGATCCTCATCCAGTTTTTCAAGGCGTACAATTTCCGCTCGGACCGTCACTCGGTCTTCGATCGCCCGTTCGCGAACCGTTGGCTCAACCTCGCGATTCTCTGGGAGCTAGGGCTGCTTTCGGCGATCGTTTACGTGCCCTTTTTGCAGGAGCCTTTCGGCACGTACGAGCTCCCGGCCATCGACTGGGCGATCGTCGTCGTTCTCGCGTTCACCGTCTCCCCCGTTCTCGAGCTCGTCAAATGGATGGTCCGGCGAGGCTGGTTCGGCGAGATCGGGAGCTGAGCGGGGAGGGCGAGCGGTCGCAAGCGTCGGCACGGGAAGGGGGGCGAAAGAGATGGAAGGTGTCCTCGGTATCGTCGTCCCGAGCGTGGTGGGGCTGGGTTTTCTCTATGCAGGAGGCGAAGCCCTCGTCCGGGGCGCCTCGGCGCTGGCACGGCGGTCGGGGATTTCGCCGCTCGCGATCGGACTCACCGTGGTCGCCTTCGGGACGAGTTCTCCGGAACTCGCGGTTTCGATCGAGGCGGCGCTCGCAGGAGCGAGCGACGTCTCCGTCGGCAACGTCGTCGGCTCCAACATCGCCAACGTCACGTTGATCCTGGGCTCGGCCGCCGTCCTTCGCCCGTGTGTGGCCAAAGCGAAGATCGTGCGCGTGGACGCGCCGCTGGTCGTCCTCGCGTCGGTCGTCCTGGTTTTTCTGCTCGCCGACGGTACGGTGGGGCGGGCGGAAGGCGCCGCGCTCGCCGGAGCGCTCGCGGTCTACACGGCCTTCACCCTCCGGGAAGCGAAGAGCGAGCCCCCGAGCGTGCAGGAGGAGTTCTCGCCTCTCGCCGCGTCGCGGCGCTCGGGAGTGCTTCCTGCCGCGGCTCTTTCGGTTCTCGGGCTCTTCCTGCTCTTTTCGGGGGGGCACCTTTTCGTGCAGGGCTCGGTGGCGCTGGCACGCTGGGCCGGCGTGAGCGAAGCCGTAGTGGGTCTCACGGTCGTCGCCGTGGGGACGAGTCTACCCGAGCTCGCGGCCACTGCGGTGGCCTCGTTCCGCGGACGCTCCGATCTCGCGCTCGGCAACGTGCTCGGAAGCAACCTCTTCAACATCCTGGGTGTCCTGGGACTCTCGGCACTCGCCCGTCCCCTGCGACCGCAGGGCATCTCGTGGGCGGACCTGGGGGCCATGGTGTTCCTCGCCTCCCTGGCTGCCGTTTTCGTCGGCACGGGTCTTCGTGTGGGGCGCTTCGAAGGCGTCCTCCTCCTCGCTTGCTTTTGCGCTTACTGGGGCTGGCTCTGGCTCGGCGGCGGAACGGTTCCCGCCTAGGCAGGGCTGCTCGGCGAAGGAGTCTTTCGCTAGGAGGGAAGCTCGATGGACTGGGTCGTGGAACCTCGAGCCTGGGTAGCCTTCGTCACGCTGGTCGCGCTCGAGCTCGTGCTCGGCGTCGACAACGTGATCTTCATTTCGATCCTGGCCGGCAAGCTGCCCCGAAACCGTCAACGACTTGCCAGGAGGGCAGGCCTTACGCTGGCGGTGTTTTCGCGGATCCTGCTCTTGTTCTGCCTTTCCTGGATCGTGGGCCTGACCGAACCGCTCTTTTCGATTCTCGGTTTCGAAGTCTCCGGCCGCGACGTCGTGCTTTTTCTGGGCGGGCTTTTTCTCCTCGGCAAGGCGACGATCGAGATCCACCAGAAGCTCGAAGGCGTGCCGGGACACGCCTCGGCGCGTGTCCGGGCTTCGTTCGCCGGGGTGATGCTCCAGGTCGTGCTTCTCGACGTGGTCTTTTCGCTGGATTCCGTGATCACGGCGGTCGGCATGGTCGACGAGATCGGGATCATGGTGGCTGCGGTCGTGGTCGCGGCTCTCGCGATGATCGCGCTGGCGGATGCCGTGGGAGAGTTCGTGAACCGCCATCCGACGGTGAAGATGCTCGCGCTCGTCGTTCCTTCTTCTCATCGGCTTCACGCTCGTGGTCGAGAGTCTCCACCAGCACATCCCGAAGGGGTACGTCTACTTCGCCATGGGCTTTTCCGTTTTCGTGGAGGCGCTCAACCTTCGGCTGCGCAAGCTGCATTCGCCGGTCGGCCTCCACGAACCCTACACCGGGGAGCGAGCCTCGGCTTGAGGGGGAGCAGGGCTCGAACGCTTCCGGCGACCTCGGAGCACGGCCCTCTTCCGGGGGAAAGAGCCGGGAGTTGCGGTCGCCGCGGCGGGTGTGTTAGCTCGCAGGCGGAGGGTGGAAATGCCCGAGTTCGAAACCGTCAAGTTCGAAGTTCGTGACCGCATCGCCACGATCACGCTCAACCGGCCGGAGCGGCTCAACGCCATGAACATGCAGATGCGCGAGGAGCTGCGTTCGTGCTGGCTCGAGGTCCGTTCCAACCCCGACATCTGGGTCGCCATCGTGACCGGCGCGGGCCGCGCGTTCTCGAGCGGGGCGGACGTGGAGTCGCTCGCGACGGGGGGCTTCCGGAAACCCGACCGCTGGACGGAGCTCGCCATGATCGAGGGGATCGTGAACCTGCCGACACCCCGCCGCCAGCGTGTCCACAAGCCCGTCATCGCCGCCGTCAACGGCGTGGCCGCCGGTGTCTCTCTCGACCTCGTGACGGAGGCCGACATCCCGATCGCTTCGGAGAAAGCTTACTTCGTCGACCCGCACGTCTCGATCGGCTACGTCTCCTCGCACGAGATGGTGAACATGGCGCGCCGGGTTCCCGTGGCCGTGGCCATGCGGATGGCCCTTCTCGGGAGCCGGGAGCGGATGAGTGCGCAGCGCGCTTACGAGGTGGGTCTCGTCACCGAAGTCGTCCCCCACGAAAAGCTCATGGAGCGAGCCTACGAACTGGCCCAGATGATCCTGAGCAACGCGCCGCTCGCCGTCTGGGGTACCAAGATGGCCATCGTGCAGGGGCTCGGCCTTCCGATTCCGCAAGCCGAGGAGATCGCGGCGGGTTACCTCGAAGTGGTCGAACAGACCGAGGACCACGACGAAGGGCCCCGGGCGTTCGTGGAAAAGCGTCCCCCGAACTGGAAGGCCCGCTGAGCAATCCGGGCGATGGCAGCAGCGTCGCGAAAAGGACTTTTCCTCGCGGCCTTTCTCGCCGTCGCCTCCGCTGCGGGAGCGCAGCCTTTCCTCTTCGTCACGTGGGAACAGTCCGGCCAGGTCGTCGTGATCGACACCGCCAGCGACCCGAACGTGCTCGTCGGCGCTTTCGCCGCGGGAAGGAGTCCCCGGCACCTCGCCTTCGCACCGAACGGCGAGTTCGGTTACGTCCTCGCCGACGGACGACGGGACGGCGGTCGTTTTCGACACGGCGGAGCGGTCGGTCGTGACCTCCGTGGCCCTCGGGGGCCCGGGTGGTACCGTGGCCGTGGCTCCGAACCTCGGAGCAGCCTACGTGACCCTCCCGTCTTCCGGTAGTGTCGTCCTGGTGGACACCCGGAGGCACGAGGTGCGAAGGACGGTCCCGGTAGGCGGCGAGCCTTTCGGGGTTGCCGTCACGCCGGACACGAAGACCGTGCTCGTCGCCGGCTGCGCGCCGGAAGATGGCACCGTCGGGCTCTGCTTTCTCGACACGGGGACCGCCGACGTGGAGGCTTTCCTCCCACTGGGCGGAGCGTTGGCCGTGGGTGTGCGGCCCGACGGGAAGTTCGCTTACGTGAGCGGCTGCCAGGGGGGTACGTGCGTCGTCGATCTCGGGCAGCGCGAGGTCGTGGGCTCGCTGCCCGGTGTCGGCGAAGACGCCGTGAGCCTCGCCTTCCTGCGAGACGGGAGCGAAGTGTTCCTGCCGACGCCGAGCGGCGGTAAGCTCTTCCGGGTGGACTCGAGGGCCCACGAGGTCGTGGCGGAAATTACGGGCTTCACGGCACCGGTGTGCGTGGCGCTGGGGCCCGCCGGCCGAAGGGCCTACGTCACCGACCCCGAGGCCGCTCGAGTCCGGGTCGTGGACGTCCCGACCGGGAACATCGCGGGCGGCATTTCCACCCCCGGAAGGAGACCCTACTGCGTCGCCGTGGCCCCTTCGCTTTGTCCCGGGGACTGTGACGGAGACGGCGCCGTCGACACCGAGGAGTTCGAGCTCGTCACGAGTTTTCTCTTCGACACGACCTTGCTTTCCCTCTGTCCGGAATCCGACCGCGACGCCGATCTTCGCGTGAGCGCCCACGAGGTCGTGGCGGCTCTCCTGGCGTTGGCGGAGGGCTGTGCTTCCTGAGCTCTTCGAGCTCCCGAGTTGCAACGCCGCCCGGCGTGCGGAAACATCGGCGTAGTGTCGCTTCTCGAGCTACTCGGTCTCAGGCCCCGCAAGTCCCGGGAGCCGCGCAATCCGCTCGCCGAGGAAATTCGGCAGCGGCTCGGGAACCTTCCACCCGAGCGGGCGGAGTTCGTGGCGGCCTTCGCGGGTCTTCTCGTTCGCGTGGCGCACGCGGACGAGAACATCTCGCCGGCCGAGCGCGAAGCCCTGCGCCGGCTCGTCGTCGAGAAAGTGGGCCTCGCCCCGGAGGAAGCGGAAGCCGTGGCCGACATCGTGACCCGACACGCCGAGGCCGTGGGTGGCATCGAGTACGCGCGGCTCACCGAGGCCATGAATCGCCTCGGGACGCAGCAGGACAAGGAGCGGCTCGTCGACTGCCTCTACGCGATCGCGACGGCCGAGAGCCCCGTGACGATCGTCGAGGACGAGGAAATCCGCGCCGTCGCCCGGGCGCTGCTTCTCTCGCACTCGGAGTTCATCCGAATCCGGAGTCGCTACAGGGAGCAGCTCGAAGTTCTCCAGGCTTTGCGAAAGAAAAAGACCTGAGACGGAGATCCGAGGGAAGGACCCGGGAGAAAGAGCCGGCAGAACGACCCGGCAGAACGACCCGAGGAACCTTTCCCGTTCCGTGCCGTCTCCGGTGCGGGTTCCCGCGTTCCGGCCCTCAGCCCGAGGGCGGCGACTCCCAGAGGGCGCGCACGACTTCCCCCGAGGAGGTCACGGTCGAGATGAGGGGGAGGATGTTTTCGACCGAGAACCGGTGCCACTCTTCCGGGTAGCTCGCGCAGCAGTCCTCGATCACCACGACGTCGAAGCCGCGATTCACCGAAGCCCGGACGAGTCCCTCGACCGCGAGATTCGTCGAGACCCCGGCGACGAGCATGGTCCTGCGGTCGAGCATCCGGAGCAGCGGATAGAGCTGCGTTCCGTACGAGCCGTCGATGCCGACGGTGCGCTCGAGCACGAAGTCCTCCGGCGCGGGAGCGAGCTCGGGGAGGACTTCCGCGCCCCAGGTGCCTTCGATCAGCGTGGGCCGTCTCTGCGAGCGGCGGTGGAGGAGCGTGTTCGGTCGTGGAAGTCCGGGTTTGAGAGCGAAGTTGACGTAGAAGACGGGGACGCCCCGGCCCCGGGCGGCCGCGAGGACGGCGCGGAGCTTCGGGACGACGCCGCGCTTGCGTACCTGCTCGGCCAGGACGCCGCCGATCCCTCCCTTGCCGATGTTCGACTCGTGCACGATGTCGTTCTGCATCTCGACGATGCAGAGCGCACAGCGGCGCGTGTCGAGCTCGAGGCCGGCCATGCGCTCAGCGGAAGACTCCCTCGGCCTCGAGGGCGCGATATTCTTCTTCGCTCATCCCGAGAAATTCGCGCAGGACGAGTTCCGTGTGCTGGCCGAGACACGGTGCGGCCATGCGAAACTCCTCGGGCGTGCGCGAGAACCGGATAGCGTTCGCTTCCCCGAAATAGCGGCCGATCACAGGATGCTCGAGTTCGCGGAAGTGCCTTCGGTAGGCGAGTTGCGCGTCGTGCCAGAGGTCGCCGAAGTTCTCGACGATGCCCGCGTCGACGCCCGCGGCCTGGAGAAGCTTCGCGACCTCCTCGGCTTTCTGCGAACGCGTCCAGCTTTCCACCGCGCGCTCGAGTTCGTCCACGTGCTCGAGCCTCCCCTCGGTCGTCGCAAAACGCGGCTCTCGGGCCCAGTCGGGATCCCCGATCGCCTGCCGGAAACGCCGCCAGTCTTCGTCGTCGTGGACGGCGATCGCCACCCACCGGTCGTCGTCCTCTCCTTCCGGCGCGCAGCGGAAGACCCCGTGGGGCGCAGCGTGACGGGAGCGGTTGCCCATGCGCCCGAGCACTTCTCCCGTCGCCGCGTAGGTGAGGATCATCTCGGTGAGGCACACGACGCCGCCCTCCACCTGCGAGAGGTCGATGTACTGTCCCTCGCCCGTCCGCCGACGGTGGAAAAGGGCGGCCGCCACGAGAAGCGCCACGTAGCGCGGGGAGAGCGAGTCCGTGATCGTGCCGAAAGGTCCGAGAGGCTCGCGGTCGGGCCAGCCCGTCAGGTGGTTGAAGCCCGCGATGGCCGAGCCCTGTCCCCCGAAGCCCGGGTAGAAGCGGTCGGGTCCGGTCTGGCCGTTGAGGCAGGTGCTGATCATCACGAGGTCGGGTTTTCTCTTGCGCAGGCTCTCGTAGTCGAGCCCCCATTTCGCCATGGCTTTCGGCGAGAAGTTCTCGGCCACGACGTCGGCCCACTCCACGAGCCGGAGCGCCACCTCCCGTCCCTTCGGGTGGTTCAGGTTGAGCGCGATGCCGTACTTGTTGCAGTTGACGACGGCGAACATGAGACTCGCGTCGAGACCGCCGGGCGTGTCGGGAGTCATCCGGAGGATGCGGATGAAGTCCGGCCGCTCGCGCGACTCGACGCGCACGACCGTGGCTCCGTGGTCCGCGAAGTAGCGAGTGCCGAAAGGGCCCGCGGCGCCGCCGCCGAATTCCAGGATCTTGACGCCCCTGAAGAGCGCGCCGGCCATTTCAGACGACTCCTTCTTTTCGGAGCTCGGCGAGCGCCGCCCCGTCGAGCCCGATCTCGGCGTAGACCTCCTCGTTGTGCTCCCCGAGCCGGGGTGCCCGGCGGCGGATGCCGATCCCGCCGATGCTCGACCGCGCGAACGCCCCGGGGTACGGAAGCCGAACACCCAGCTCGGGGTACTCGACCTCGACGAAGAACTCCCGCGCGGCGAGCTGGCGCGAGGCGAGGACTTCCCTGGCGGTGTTGGCCGGAGCCAGCATGAGGTGGCGCTCGCACGCCGCTTCGAAAAGCTCCTGCATGGTCTTCGTGCGAAAGAAGGCCCCGATGGCTTCCTCGATCCGGTCCACTTCTTCTTGCGAGATCGTGTTGTGGTTGTAACGGCTCCAGTCCCGCTCTTTCAAAAAGTCCGGTGCCATCCCGTTCTCGTCCATGTACCGGATCAGGGCGAGGATGCCCGGGATGCGGGCCGGTCCGCCCCGGAGGGCGAAGGAAACGTAGCCGTCCTTGCAGGGCCAGAGCTCGCGAAAGATGGCCTTGCCCCCGCGGAAAGAGCCTCCCGTCCGGGCCCCCTTGTGGCCTGTCAAGGGAAACTGGGCGGGCATCGTCATGTTGGGCATGAGCATGACTTCCTGCAGCGAGACATCCAGGTGTTGCCCTTGGCCGGTCTCTTCGCGGCCCCAGAGCGCGAAGACGACGCCGAGCGCGGCTTCGATCCCCCCGTGGTAGTAGGAGACGGGAAGCGCGCAACGTACGGGCGGGCGATCCGGGTTGCCCGTGGGGTAGAGGTTACCGCCGGTGGCGACCGCCGTGAGGTCCGAACCGCGGTA
Source organism: Candidatus Binatia bacterium (assembly GCA_026004195.1). Taxonomy (NCBI): domain Bacteria; phylum Candidatus Binatota; class Binatia (SeqCode); species Binatia bacterium. The sequence continues at coordinate 28,929 of BPIQ01000003.1, read as the reverse complement.
GTCTCGGTAGGGCCCGTCGAGCCCGAAGGGCGTGATGGAGCAGAGAACGAGGCGTGGGTTTTTCTCGCGCAGGACCTCGTAGCCGAGACCGCGGGCCGAAAGCAGCGTAGGCGAAGAAGCCGAGGGCGCCGACTCGATCACGACGTCGGCCCGCTCGGCGAGACGGAGGAAGATCTCCCTCCCCCGCGGCCGGTCGAGATCGAGCGTGATGCCCCGCTTGCTCGTGTTCATGGAAAGCCAGAGGATCGACGCTTCCGGGTCGGCCTTCTCGCCGACGAAGGGAGGTCTGCGGCGCGCGGGGTCTCCGCCGGGGGGCTCCACCTTGACGACGTCCGCGCCGAGGTCGCCGAGGAGCTTCCCGGCGAAAAAGCCTGCCTCTCCCGTCAGATCCAGGACCCGGATGCCCTCGAGCGTGCCGCCGCGGACGTCTCGCACGGCACGGGACGCTAACAAGGCCCCGAGAACCGTGCAAGGGAGTCGGCGCCGCCCGTTTTTCGTACGGGTGGAGTGTCGGGCCCCGAAGCGAACCGGGCGTCGCAGTGCGCATGACGGCACCCAGGATGCCTCCCCACGAAGATACCGACGGCCAAACTCGGCTCCGCGGTCCCCCTGGCAGGCGGCGGCGACCGCCGCTATAAAAGCGGAGGCCGGATGGACCGGCCGATTTCGTGCCGAGGAGGGCCCCTGGGATGCCGGAAGTCGTTGGATTCGTTCTCGCCGGTGCGGCGGGTGTGGCCGCCGGGGCGCTTCTGGTTTTTTTCTTCCGACGCGCGAGGACGGAGGCTTCCGCCGTGGAAGTGCGCGAAGAACTCCGGGCGTGGCGAGAGGAGGCCGCCAGAGCCGCACGGGAGTCGCGCGAGGAGCTCGCGGAGCGACTTCGCGAAGCCAACCGAACTCTCGCGGAGACACTCGACCGGATCGCCGAGCTGCAGAGAACCCAACTCGATTCGATGCAGCGACAGATCGCGGAGCTTTCGCGCTCGAACCTGAGTGCCCTGGAGAGCATCCGCACGACACTCGACGCTAGGGTCAGGGAGCTTCAGGAGGGTAACGAGAGAAAACTCGAGCAGATCCGTGGCGTGGTCGACGAGAGACTCCAGACGACGCTCGAGCAAAGGCTCACGGAGTCTTTCCAGCTCGTCGGACAGCATCTCGAAGCCGTTCAGAGCGGCCTCGGGGAAATGCGGGCTCTGGCACAGGGAGTGGGGGATCTCAAGCGCGTTCTCTCGAACGTCAAGGTGCGCGGAACCTGGGCGGAAGTTCAGCTCGGGGCGCTTCTCGGAGAAATCCTCGCGCCGGGGCAGTACGAGGAAAACGTGGCGACCAAGCGTGGCGCGTCGGAGCGGGTGGAGTACGCCATCCGGCTTCCAGGGCGGAGCGGCGACGGTCCCGTCTGGCTTCCAGTCGATTCCAAGTTTCCCCAGGAAGACTATCTCCGGCTCCAGGAAGCTTCGGAACGCGGAGACCGGGAAGCCGTCGCGAGAGCGGCGGAAGCCCTGGCTCGTGCGGTTCGCTCCGCTGCGAGAGACATTCGCGACAAGTACCTGGATCCCCCCGACACGACCGACTTCGCCGTTCTCTTTCTCGCGACCGAAGGACTTTTCGCGGAGGTCGTCCGGCAACCCGGCCTCGTCGAAGAGCTCCAGCGCGACTGCCGGGTGGTCGTGGCCGGGCCGACGACCCTCGCGGCTTTGCTCAGTGCGCTGCGTCTGGGATTCCAGACGCTCGTCATCGAAAGGCGCGCGAGCGAAGTGTGGAAGGTGCTCGCGTCGTTCCGAACCGAGTTCCGGAGGTTCGGGAAGCTTCTCGCGAAAACGCGAGACGATCTCCACCGCGCGAGCCGCCGACTCGAGGACACGATCAAGCGCGGCGAAGCGGTCGAGCGACGCCTCGAAGAGGTGGCCGAGCTCCCGGACGAACGCCATCCGTCCGCGGGTGACGGGCCGTCCGCGGAAGAAGTCGTCGAACCGCGCCCGGAGTTTTCGGGAACGTGACGGACGAAACCGGCCACGCACCCGGCCGGAGGGACGCGCTCCGTCGCGTCCGGGGGGGGCGGGCGCGTCACGGATGAACACGGGACCCGACAGAGCGGGTCCCTCCGACGAACGCGGCCACGACAGAGCGTGGCCCTCCGATTGTGGATTCGAAGCGCCGTGCAGGGGCGCGCGCATGACGCACGCACCCATCCGGCCGGACGCGCTCCGTCGCGTCCCAGGGGGGCGGGAGCCGACGCGTCACCCACGAACACGGACCCGACAGAGCGGGTCCCTCCGACGAACACGGCCACGACAGAGCGTGACCCTCCGATTGTGGATTCGAAGCGCCGTGCAGAGGCGCACGCATGACGCACGCACCCATCCGGAGGGACGCGCTCCGTCGCGTCCGGGGGGGGCGGGCGGTATCTTGCCTCCCATGTGAACATTTGTTAACCGCGGGCGATGACCTGGCCTCCGACCGGGGAAGCGTTCGAGCGGCTTCGGGAAACTCTGGTCTGGGTCTACGAGCACTCGCCCCACTACCGGAATCTCTTCGACCGCGCCCGCGTCGATCCCACGAAGCTTCGCGACTACGGCGAGTTCCGCGAGCGCGTCCCTCGCACGGAGAAAACGGAGCTCGTCGCACGCCAGAGGGAAAATCCGCCCTTCGGTGATTTTCTCGCCGTCCCGCCCTCCGAGATCGCTTCGCTTCACACCTCGCCGGGTCCGATCTACATCCCCCGCCTCGCCGAGGAGCGCGGAGGCACGCCCGTCCTGAAAGAAGCCATCGCGGCGATGGGAGTCCGCCCCCGCGAAATCGTGCACGTCACGCTCTCGTACCACATCATGCCCGGGGGGCTGCGCCTCCATCGCGCCTTCGAAGAGTACGGCTGTCTCGTCATCAACGGCGGCACCGGAGCGAGCCGACTCCAGGTGCAGGTGGCGCGCGACTACGGAGCCACGGTGTACGCGGGAACGCCGAGTTTTCTCGCCCACCTCGGCGACACCGCGCGCGAGATGGGGCTCGACCCCCGGCGCGACCTCCGGTACCGGGTCGGCTTCTCCACGGCCGAGGCCCTCACACCGAAGCTCCGGCGCGAGCTCGAGGAGATGTTCGGGATCGAGCTTTTCGACCACTGCGGCGAAGCTCAGATCGGGCCTCTCGCGGGGGAGTGCCGCTTCCACGACGGCATGCATCTTCACGCGCGCGACCTCTTCTGCGAGTTTCTCGACCCGGAGACCGGCGAGCCGGTGGGGCCGGGCGGGGTGGGGGAGCTCGTCGTCACGCTGCTCGGACGCCGGGCGCTACCGCTCGTGCGCTACGCTCCCCGCGACGTGTTTCGCCTCCTTCCCGACGCCTGCCGCTGCGGGAATCGGGCTCCGCGGCTCCGTTTCGTCGGGCAAGCCGGTGCCATCCGCAAGATCAAGGGGGTTCTCGTGCACCCCTCGCAGGTCCACGCGGCGCTTTCCGAGTTCCCCGAGGTCGCCCGCTTCCAGATCCTGGTCGACCACGCTCCCGACTCCCGCTACGACCGCGCGCGTTTACGCCTGGGCTTGCGGGAAGAGCCCGCCGACCGGGAAGGCTTCGCGCGCCGCGTCGCCGAGCGCGTGAAAGCCACCGTGCTCATCCAGATGGACGTCGATCTCGTAGCGGAGACGGAGATACCGGAGACTGCCGTGCCCCCTCGCTTCGAGGGTGCGATCGTGGACCTGCGCGGAAAATGAGCGTCCTTTCCGACCGCAAGTTCTACCACCCGGAAATCCAGACGCTCCCCCGGGAGAAGATCCTGGACCTCCAGTGGCAGCGTCTCGCTCGCCAGCTCGACCGCGTCTGGTCGCAGCCCGTGCCGTTCTTCCGCCGGAAGTTCGAGCGGCACGGCGCGAGTCGGGAGGACGTGCGTTCCTTCGAGGATTTCCGATGCCTTCCGACGACGCGCAAGGAAGAGCTTCGCGCGAGCGAAGCCGAGTTTCCGCCGTTCGGCGATTACCGCGGAGCGCCACCCGAGCGCTGCGTCCGGCTCGGTGCTTCGACGGGAACGACGGGGCGGCCGACGCTCATTCTCTGGACGAAAAAGGACCTGGAGGTGGATTACGCGGCCTCCTGCCGCGGCAGGTGGCGCTGGGGATTGCGCCCCGGAAAGAGCCTGGCCAACGCGCACCCGTTCGGCCTCAACGCGGGCGGCTGGCACTTCAGCCACGGGATCGAGAAGCTCGGTTGCCTCAACATTCCGTCGGGCCCTCCCGTCGGAGAAGAGCACATCCGGGACGTCGTCGAGCTCTGGCGGCGCTTGCGTCCGGACGGCTACCGGCTTTTCGGTAACGTCGCCCGCACGTACGCCGACGCGGCACGCCGACTCGGTCTCGACCCGGAGAGGGATCTCAACCTGACGATCGCGGGCGATCACCCCTCCCAGCAGTATCTCACCGTGAGCTCGGGTCTCGAGGCGCTACCCCTCCTGGGCACGGCGTGCGAGGAGCAGGACGGCGCGCACGTGTGCGAGGACCTGGCGGTCGTCGAGGTTCTCGATCTCGCGACGGGCCGCCCCTGCGGCCACGGCGAGCGGGGAAGCCTCGTCGTGAGCGTTCTCGAGAAAGACAACTTCCTTCTCCGCTACGATCTCGAGGACGTCGTGCGGTGGAACGAAAAGCCCTGCCCCTGCGGCGAGACGCACCGGAGGCTCTTCTACGAGGGACGCGTTCGCGACATCGTGAAGGTGGCGGGACGGAACGTGCTTCCCGTCGACGTGGCTCTCGTCCTCTACGAATTCCCCGAGGTGTCGCGCCCCTCGGCAGAGTACCAGATCGTCCGGCGCCAAAGGGACACCGGGCGTCTCGAGCTGCGTGTGGAGTTCCAGGGAGCCGTGCCTCCGGCCGGCCTCGAAGAAAAGCTCGCGGGGACGCTCCGAGAGCGACTCGGCGTCCCGGCGGAGGTCACGCTCCTTCCCCCGGGAGGGTTGCCTCGCTTCGCCTACAAGGCCGCTCGCGTCGCCGACGAGCCGTGAGAGCGAGCCGCCGCGACCTTCAGTCGCGGATCTGCTGGGCCAGGTAGTTCTGCTCGCCGATCTGCCGAATCAGGTTCAGTTGGGCTTCGAGCCACTCGACGTGCTCCTCCTCGGAGCGGAGGATCTTCTCGAGCAGCTCGCACGTGCCGTGGTCTCCCTTCTCGCGTGCGAGAGCGATCGTCCGGTTGAGCCGGCCGACGGCCTCGCTCTCGAGCGCGAGGTCGAGCCGGAGCTGTTCGGGCACGGTCTGTCCGATCTGGACTTTTCCCAGGCGCTGCACGTTGGGCACGCCTTCGAGGTAGAGGATGCGTTCGATCAGCTCGTCGGCGTGCTTCATTTCCTCGAGGGACTCTTTCCGCGTGACCTCGGCGAGCCGCTTGTAGCCCCAGTGCTCGCACATCCGCGCGTGCGCGAAGTACTGGTTGATCCCGGTGAGCTCGCCGGTGAGGATTTCGTTGAGTGCCTCGATCAGGGTGGGGTCGCCTTTCATCCTTTCGTCCTCCGACCGGCGAGAATAAGGCTTCGATCCGCGGCGTCAAGGCGGCGGACGCAGGGACGCGCTCCGTCGCGTCCGGGGGTTGGGGGGACGGAGCCGTCGGTGACCGATGACGGTCGAGGTCACGAACGATCGGGGACCCGACAGAGCGGGTCCCTCCGACGAACACGGCCACGACAGAGCGTGGCCCTCCGATTCGTTGGCGAAACGCCGCACGGAGGGACGCGCTCCGTCGCGTCCGGGGGTTGGGGGGACGACGTACCACCCGCGAACACGGACCCGACAGGGGCGGTCCCTCCGACGAACACGGCCACGACAGAGCGTGGCCCTCCGATTCGTTGGACGAAACGCCGCATCCGGAGGGACGCGCTCCGTCGCGTCCGGGGGTTGGGGGACGACGTACCACCCACGAACACGGACCCGACAGGGGCGGTCCCTCCGACGAACACGGCCACGACAGAGCGTGGCCCTCCGATTCGTTGGGCGAAACGCCGCATCCGGAGGGACGCGCTCCGTCGCGTCCGGGGGAATGCCGGATGCCGAACCGACGAGACCGTCAGGGTTCGGTGACCGGGGACTCGGCAGGCTCCGGCCGGATCCGGCGCCGAACCACCTCCGCCAGCGCTTCGCGGCAGGGCCCGCAGTGGCGGGCCGCTCCGGTCATCCGGCTCACCTGGGCCACGGTCCTGGCCCCCGACTCGATGGCGGCCTCGATGGCTTCGTCGGTCACTCCGGCACAGAGACAGAAGATCATCGGAACAATCCCGAGCGCAGAACCAAATGAAATTGATTTTCAGCTTCATGTCAAGCCCCTTCCTCCCCCGTTGTCCGGGCAGGAAGGAGAAGCCGGGCAGGAGGCACAGGAAACCTCGACCGGGACCGGGGTTCCAGGGGCTTCCAGCCCGGCCGCCTCCATCCGGGCTTGCCGCGCCCGAGGTGGAGGGCGAAGATGAGTGCCGAACGAGGGCAGGTTTCAGGGGTAAGGCCGTATGGGACGGATGCTGCGGTGGCTCGGGCTCGTCTTCCTTTTTCTCCTGGTCTTCGCCGGGTGGGCGTTTTTCGATTTCGCGCAGCGAGGTCTCGGCACGAGACGCCCGCCGTCCGCGCTCGAAACGTTCGTGGCCCGGCGCCTCCGCCTGCTCGCCATCCCGGCTGCCGCGCGGCGACTTTCGAACCCGGTACCGCTCGACGAGGGCGTTCTGCGGGAGGCCCGTGCTCACTTCGCGGACCATTGCGCCCTCTGCCACGCCAACGACGGAAGCGGTCAAACCGCGATCGGCCGGGCACTCTACCCTCCTGCACCCGACATGCGAAAAGAAGCGACGCAGTCGCTGACGGACGGCGAGCTTTACTACATCATCCGGAACGGCATCCGTTTCACTGGAATGCCGGCGTGGGTAGAGGAGGAGGAAGAAGAAGACGACGATAGGGAGACCTGGAAGCTCGTCCACTTCATCCGGCATTTACCGGACATCACCGAGGAGGAAATCGCGGAGATGGAGCGACTCAATCCGAAAAGCGCACGGGAGTGGGAAGAGGAAGAGGCCATCCGCCGTTTCCTCGAGGGCGAAAGGCCTTAGCCCGCGCGATGCGCGCACGGTGGGCGGCATCGAGAAGCCGGAGTGGGGAAAACACGGCCGAGTGCGAGAAAGGAGAAGGACATGAAAGCGAGAGCCCCGAAACGGTGGGTTCTGGCCTTGTTTCTCGGTGCGAGCTCGGTGCTCGCGCACGAGGGGCACACCCACAAGGTCCTGGGAGTCGTACGCGACGTCACCGCCGATGCGATCGTCGTCGAGGAGAGCTCCGGGAAGAAGGTCACCGTGCTCCTCGGAGAAAAGACGCGTTACCGCAAGGGGGAAAAAGCGGCGACCCGCGACGAAATCCACGTGGGTGACCGGATAGCGGTGGAGGCGAAGACGGCCGAGGGAAAACTCGTGGCGGAGAAAGTGCGCCTCCCCTCCGGGAAGTGAGGCGCGACGCCGCGGATCTCGATGCTCGGCCGTTCCCTCCGGGTTCGCTCGACGGCCCTTGCAACTCTCACCTTGCTCTCGATCGCGGTGTCGGGAACCCCGTCGCGTGCCCAGGGAGTCGCGCACGACCGGTTTCGCGGGCCGCTCGTCGTCCGAATCGAAGGTTACGCGGGGAGGGCCCCGAAAAACGAACCCACGGAAGCTCACTGGAGCCTGGCAAGAGGCAGAAGCACCTATCCGTTCGCTGTGTCCCGCTCCGTCGCGTCCGGGGGGGGACGTGGGGCGGATCGACGTTCCGGGCAAGCGCAGGAACACGGCCACGACAGAGCGTGGTCCCTCCGAATTCGATGCGCAACACGCGACGGGCGATCCGCCGGGACGCGCTCCGGCGCGTCCGGGGGGCGGGGGGTTGGAAGTGTCCGATGACCTTTGCAACGACGCGCGGCGACCGCTGGGCGGACACGACCCCGCCGGAGGGACGCGCTCCGTCGCGTCCGGGGGGGGGACGTGGGGCGGATCGACGTTCCGGGCAAGCGCGAACACGGACCCGACAGAGCGGGTCCCTCCGATGAACACGGCCACGACAGAGCGTGGCCCTCCGAATTTCGATGCGGCGAAACGCGACGGGCGATCCCGGAGGGACGCGCTCCGTCGCGTCCGGGCGGGCGCCGTCCGGTTGTGCATGTCCGAAACGTCGTGTCCTCTGCTAGGATGCGCGGTTGCGGTGAGAAGGAATGGCGGCCTGGGTTCTCGTCTGTGCGGTGGCGTTTTTCGTCTCGGCACTCACGCTTTCCGTCGGCTTCGGCCTAGGCACGCTCCTCTTGCCCGCCTTCGCGCTTTTTTTCTCCCCGGAAGTCGCCGTGGCCTCGACGGCCGTCGTGCACGCCGCGAACAACGCCTTCAAGCTCTCGCTTCTCTGGCGCGAGGTCGACCGGCGCGTGGTCCTTCATTTCGGCCTTCCGGCCGTGGGGTCGGCGTGGGTCGGCGCGACACTCCTCGGTCTTCTCGCCGGGCGGCAGAGGCCCCTCTGGGAGTGGTCCCTCGGGGCGAAAACGGCTACGGTGACGCCGCTCGGCCTCGTTCTCGGGATCCTGATCTTCGTTTTCGCCCTTTTCGAACTGGTTCCGTCGCTGCGGGCATTTCGCACGCCGCCCCGTTGGCTTCCTCTCGGAGGCGTTCTTTCGGGCTTTTTCGGCGGCCTCTCCGGTCACCAGGGAGCGCTCCGGGCCGCGTTTCTCGTGCCCCTGGGGCTTGCGCCTGCCCGGCTGGCGGCGACGCAAGCAGCGCTGGGCCTTCTCGTCGACATCGTGCGGCTTTCGGTCTACGGCCGGTCGTTTTTCTTCGCCACGCTGGCAAGCATGCCGCGCCAGGACTCCGTCCTCGTCGGAGCCGCGTGCCTTTCCGCCTTCGGCGGCGCTTACCTGGGACGCTCGCTCCTGCCCAGGACGAGCGTGGGTTTCGTGCGCACCCTCGCCGGGGTGCTCCTTTTCGGCGTCGCTCTGGGGCTCGCGACCGGGCTTCTCTGAGAGCTCTCGCGCCCGCCGTTCAGACGAGCTTGTAGAGCTTGGCCGCGTTGAGCGCGCACATCTTGCGGCGTTCTTCGAGCGGCACGTTCCGGAACATGTCCTCGACGACCCGCCGCGTTTCCGGCCAGTCGCACCCGTGGTGCGGGTAGTCCGAAGCCCACATCATGTTGTCGACGCCGAGCCGGTAGCGGTTGTCGACGGCGTAGTGGTCGATCATGAACGTCGACCGCCAGTTCCGCCGGTAGTACTCGCTCGGTTGGTGCTTGAGCTTGACCGGTAGCCAGTAGCGGTTCCGCCAGTAGCGGTCGTCGAGCTGCTCGAGAATGTAGGGGATCCAACCCGAGCCGGCTTCGACGGAAACGAAGACGAGGTCCGGAAAGCGGTCGTGGACACCCGCGGAAATGATCTCCGGCATGTCCGTCATCATGTCCACCGCGCCCACGTTCGCGAGCCCCGTCAGGTCTCCGCCGCGTACGCCCTTGGGCTTGGGACGCTGGATCTTCCGCATGATCCGAACGTGGATGTGCACGGGCATGCCGAGGCTCTGCGCCGCGTCCCAGAAGCGGTCGTCCTCGGGCTGGAGCGTGGGGCCCGCGCTCGGAAAGGTCATGATGTGGACGCCGCGAAAGCCGAGCTTCGCGCAGCGTTCCATCTCCCGTGATGCAAGCGTCGACGCCGAGGGCGGGCATCACGGCGATACCGACGAGCCGCTCGGGAGAGATGCGGAGGAACTCCTCGTACATCCAGTTGTTGAACGCCTGCACGCCGGCCAGGTGGAACTCCGGGTCGGGGTCGGAGAAGAAGTGGCTCATCGTGCGCGCCGATCCGTAGAGGACTTCCGCGTCCACGCCGTCCTCGTCCATCTCGCGGAGGCGCGGCTCCCCCCGGAAGTTCCCCTGGTTCGCTTCGGCGAAGGTCACGCCCGTCCACCGCACGTCCTCGTGCTTGCGACCGGCCGAAGCGTAAATCCCGATCGGTGCCGGCGGTACGTCCGGCCCGAACTGCCAGGCGTCCCCGCCCTCTCCGTCGGGCACGACCTTCGGTGCCTTGTCGTGGAACTTCTTCGGCAGGTACTCCTTCCAGAGGTGCGGCGGTTCGAGAACGTGGGAGTCGGCGGAAATGAGGTTGTACTCGCGAGCCATCGTTTCCCCTCCTGTTGCGGCCCCAACTAGGTGAACAAACGCTCGTTAATATAGGGGAACGATGGCTCGGCCTTCAAGGGGTGCCGGTTCGGTTCTCCGCTCCCCCACCCGACCGGGGTGGCAAGCGCCGGCTATGTGGACGCGCGAAAGCCCCGCCCGTCCCATCCCACTGGCAAGCCGTGGGACGGTGTGCGAAAAACGGCGGGGAGGTGGAGGCCATGGCGAGCCGCAAGGTCGAGAACGTCGAGCTCGGATCGCGCTTTTTGCGTGCAACGAAAGAAAGAGGAGTGCTGCGCGTCGTCATCGACCGGCCCGAACGGCGCAACGCGCTCACGATCGAGATGTACCACGGGATCAAGAAGGCGGCCGTCCTGGCCGAGCGGGATCCCGACGTGGACGTCCTCCTGGTGACCGGGACCGGGGAGTACTTCTGCGTCGGCGGCGAGATGGGCGGGCAGCACGAGGGCGGAGGGGGTCTCGACCGGGAGACCGACGGGATCGACCTCCTTCCCTTCGTGGAGTTCGAACGCTGCCCGAAGATCGTGCTTCTCGGGATCAACGGCCACTGCCAGGGCGGCGGCCTGGTCATGACGCTCATGGGCGACCTCGCGGTCGCGTCGGAAAACGCCCGCTTCCGCGTCCCCGAGCTTCTCCGCGGTGTCGCCGATTGCTACCTCGGAGCCCGGCTCGCCACGCGCGTGGGCATGGGGCGCGCCAAGTATCTCCTCTTCACGGCCGTTCCCTTCACGGCGCGCGAGGCGTACGAGATGGGGCTCGTCTCGCGCGTCGTGCCGCCCGAGAAGTTCCCGGAGGCCGTCGAGGAAACGATCGAGCGGGTTCGGGAAACGGCGCCCGAGGCGCGGGCCGCCCTCAAGCACGACCTGAACCGCCAGCTTCCCACGATCGACTTCGCGATGTTCCGCCGTTCGCTGGCTTCCGAGGAGGTGCGCGAAGGCTTCGCCGCCTTCGTCGAGAAGCGACCGCCCCGTTGGGTGAAGAAAGCTTCTTCGTTTGACTAACGAACGTTCGTTCGGTACTCGTGCCCGCGTGGCGGCCCGGGACGGAAAAGAGCAGGTACCCACGCGCGAGGTGATCCTCGACACGGCCGAACAGCTCTTCGCGGCCCGCGGTCTCGAGGGCGTGGCGGTGCGGGATCTCGCACGCGAGATGGGGCTCACGGCGCCGAGCCTCTACAACCATTTCCGGGGCAAACAGGCGCTCTACGACGCCGTCCTGGAGAGGGGCTTGCGCCCCATTCTCGACATCCTGGCCGAGGCGTGGCACCCGGGTGCCTTGCGCCCCGAGCGCATGGGCGAGACGGTCGACCGGCTCACGCAACACCTGGCCGCGCACCCGCACCTCGCTCCGCTCCTCCAGCGAGCTCTTCTCGAGGACTCCCGGAGCGTGCGGGCCCTCATCCGCCAGTGGATCGCCCCTCTCTACGAGAGGGGCATGGCCGTCATGCGCGAGATGGCGGACGACGCCGGCTGGGAGCCCCGCGAGCTACCGTATCTGGCCGTCGGGCTTTTCGGGATGGTTTTCTCCTACTTCACGAACGTGAGTGCCGTGCGTGCGTTCGCGCAGTCGACGGGGGGGCCCTACGGAAGCCGCTCGCTCGCACTCCAGCGCCGGTTCTTGAAAAAGGCGCTCTTCCGGCTCCTGGGGCCGCGTGCGGGGGACGGTGCAGCCGCAAGGACACGCCCGCGCAGGCCGGAGAAACATTCGCGCCGGGCGAAGCAAGCCCGAGGAGGCAGAAAGCATGGGTAGGGAATCCTACGGACGCATCACCGACGAGGGGATCGCGAAACTCCGCGAACGGATCGGAAAGGGGTTTCCGGGAAGGCGCCCCTGGAGGACGGAGGCTACGCGCGATGCGATCTACCACCTTGCCTACGCCATCGGGGACCTGAGTCCGCTCTACCTCGACGAGGAGTACGCCAAGAAAACCCGATGGGGCACCATCATCGCCCCGCCCATCATCGTCAACAGCATGGACACGCTCCGAGCCGTCGGCTCGAGCGGCCTTCCCGAAGGGCTTCCCGGCGTCCACTCCATCTGGACGGGTTCCCTCTACGAGTGGGAGCGTCCCGTCTTTCTCGGGGACCGCGTGCGCTCGGAAAGCTACCTGAAGGACGTCGTCGAGAAGGAAAGCACGTTCGGCGGCGGTCGGGCCGTCTACCAGACGTACGAGGCGGTCTACTACAACCAGAACGGAGACCGCATCGGGAAGCGGAACGACACGTGGATCCGCATCGAGCGGGACGCGACGCGGGAGAAAAAGAAGTACGCTTCCATCCAGCTCCAGAAGTGGACGCCCGAAGACATCGCGCGCTTCCAGGAAGAGTACCGGCGGCAGACCCGCACGGTCGAGCGGTACTGGGACGACGTGAAGGTGGGGGACACGCTCGGGCCGCTGCTCAAGGGCCCGCTCACGCCGACGGCGGAAATCGCGTTCGAGTCCTACTTCGGCATCTACCTGGTCGGGAACAAGGTCGCGGCCGACCTCTACGACCGGCACCCCGCACTCATGATCCCCAACGAGCAGGGCGTTCCCGAGCCGCCGCAGCGGGTCCACTGGGACAACCAGTTCACGCAGAAGCTCCTCGGGCTTCCGGGCGCCTACGACCTCGGGCTCGAGCGCTGCGCCTGGCTCTGTCATCTCGTGACCGACTGGATCGGCGACAACGGCTTTCTCACCCGCATCGAAGTGTTCTACAAGCGCTTCAACTTCATGGGCGACGTCACCTGGAACCGGGGGCGCGTCGTGGAGAAATTCGAGCGCGACGGCAAGGCCTACGTCCGCTGCGAGGTCGAGTGCGTGAACCAGCGCGACGAGGTCACCGCGCAGGGCGTGGCCGAAGCGGAGCTGCCGAGGCGCTGAGCACGGTTGCCCTCGGCCCGGTGCCGGGGCAAAAGGGGGCTTCATGACCACGGGACGCGAGTTCACGCTGGGCAATCTCAACGAGGCCATCGCGGACGCTTACCCGGAACGCGAGGCCATCGTCACGCCGACCCGGCGGTTTCGGTGGCGAGACTTCCAGCTCCGCACCCGCAGGCTCGCGAACTTGCTCCTCGAGGCGGGGCTCGGCTGCCACCGAGAACGGAGCGAACTCGAGCCCTGGGAATCGGGGCAGGACCACCTGGGTCTCTACCTCTACAACTGTCCCGAGTATCTCGAGGGGATGGTGGGGGCGTCGAAGGCCCGCGTGGCTTCCTTCAACGTCAACTATCGCTACGTCGAAGACGAGCTCCTCTATCTCTTTCGGGACGCGAAACCGAAGGCTCTTCTCTACCACGCGAGCTTCGCGCCGCAGGTGGCTCGACTTCGCTCGGAACTGCCCGAGCTCCGACTCCTCCTGCAGGTGGACGACGGAAGCGGCGAGCCTCTCCTTCCGGGGGCGCTCGACTACGAAGAGGCGCTCGCGCGCTCCTCGGACACGCTTCCGCCCGTCGAGCCCAGGGGCGACGACCTCTACATCCTCTACACGGGCGGCACGACGGGCATGCCCAAAGGGGTCCTCTGGCGGCAGGAGGACATCTTTTTCGCCGCCATGGGAGGGCGGGTCGTGGGCGGGGAGCCCGTGCGCAGCATCGAGGAGGTGGTGGAGCGTGCGAAGGGCGGCGAGACGCTCCGGATGCTTCCGGCTCCGCCTTTCATGCACGGAGCGGCGCACTGGTCGGCTTTCATCATGCTCCACTCCGGCGGCACGGTCGTCCTGCCGAAAGAGGTCCGGAAGCTCGACCCCGACGACATCTGGCGCACCGTCGAGCGGGAGAAAGTGCTCACGCTCACCATCGTGGGCGACGCCTTCGCCCGGCCGCTTCTCGACGCCTTGCGCAAGGGGTCCTACGACGTCTCGAGCCTCCGCATCCTCGGGTCGGGCGGGGCCATCCTCTCGCCGGAGCTCAAGAAGGAGTTTCTCGAACTTCTGCCCGACATCGTGATTTTCGACGGCTTCGGCGCTTCGGAGACGGGTGCGCAGGGTGCCGCCGTTTCCATGAAGGGGATGGAGAAACCGCCCGAGGTTTTCCAGATGGACGAGCAGACGGTCGTGCTCGACGAGAACCTCACGCGCAAGCTCGAACCCGGCGAGGACGCGATCGGCTGGCTCGCGCGCACGGGCTACGTTCCGCTCGGCTACCTCGGCGACCCCGAGAAGACCCGCAAGACCTACCCCGTCATCGACGGCGTGCGGTACGCCGTGCCCGGCGACCGCGCGAAGCTCGCTCCCGACGGCAAGATCTACGTCCTCGGTCGCGATTCGGTGTGCATCAACACCGGCGGCGAGAAGGTGTTCGCCGAGGAAGTGGAGCTCGCTCTCAAGAGCCACCCGGCCGTCTACGACGCGGTCGTCGTGGGCACGCCCCACGAACGCTGGGGCCAGCAGGTGACGGCCGTGGTGGCCTTGCGGCCCGGAACCAGCGCGAGCGAGGAGGAGCTCCGAGCCGAAGCGGCGAAAAAGCTCGCCCGCTACAAGCTCCCGCGAGCGTTCGTTTTCGTCGACTCGGTGGTGAGGGCTCCGACGGGAAAGCCCGACTACCGCTGGGCGCGGGAGACGGCGCTCCGCGCCTTGTCTCGCTGATCGGAGAGCGCGAGCACGGGACCGCTCCGCGCCGGCGTCGTTCCGGCTTCCGCGCGGCCGCGGAGTCGTTTCGGAGAAAGAAGCGGCGGCATCGCTCCGTCTCTCGAGGTTCTTCTCGGCGTCCGGGCCGTCGGACCTCTCGCCCGCTGCGCGCTGGAACGGGAATTGAATCTCCCGGCGCGCGCCGAGAGGTGGAGGAGCGATGGCGAGAGTACTCGTTGCGGACGATCATGCGATGTTCCGTGAGATGTTACGAATCGCGCTGCCGCGGGGAGGGGACCTCGAGATCGTGGGGGAAGCTGCGGACGGCCGGGAGCTTCTCGAAATGGTGTCCCGCACGAGCCCCGACGTGGTCCTCCTCGACTACAAAATGCCGCACGTCCGCAACTTCGCTTCCCTGATCCGCGAGGTGCGCTCCGCCCACCCGGGGGTCCGCGTGATCGTCCTTTCCGGATTCGCCAGCACGGAAGTGGCCGCGCGCGCCGCCGAGGGAGGGGCTTCCGGTTACGTCCTGAAATCCACCCGCCTCGCCTCGGTCGTCGACGCCGTCCGGACCGTCGCCGAAGGCGGCATCTGGATCGACCCCTCGCTCCCGCGCAAGGTCTTCGACGCCTTCCAGCGCCCCATCGAAGAAGCGCGCGGGAAGGGAAGCGGGATGGCGGTTCTCACGCGGCGGGAGCGCGAGGTGCTCAGCTGCGTCGCCCAGGGGATCAGTAACCACGAGATCGCCCGCCGCCTCTCGATCAGCGAGCAGACGGTGAAGACCCACCTCACGCGGATCTTCGCGAAACTTGCCGTGAAAAACCGCCTGGCTGCGGCGCTCGCCTACTACGGCAGAGAGCCCTCGTCCCGCGACGTGCCCCCGGAGTCGAGCTGACGGAACCGTCAGTGGAGAAAGGGGCTACCCGGCTCCTCGAGCCGTGCCGGGGTGGGAAGGTCGACGAAGAGGTGCAGCGTCCCGCGGGGATCCGTCCTCATCCTCAGGCTCCCCCCTAGGAGCCCCGCGAGCCGGAAGGCGAAGGCCAGGCCGAGTCCTTCGCCGAGTGCCTGGACGCTCGACCGCAGGTCCGCGGATTCGAAGAAGACCTTCACGGTAAACCGGGTTTTCTTGCAGTCCGACCGGACCTCGACGTGGACGGCGCCCTTTTCGCAGGCCCGGAGGGCACCGAGCACGAGCTCCCCGAGAAGCGTTCTCAGCTTTTCCCCGTCGGTGCGCACGACCTCGCCGCCCTGGGGTGGACTCGTCCGGAAGGAGATTTCCCGCTCGCCGATCTCGCGTGCGGCGAGGGCTTCGAGCTCGGCGAGAACGTGAGCGATCGGGACGTCGTCTTCTCGGAGCCGGAGGCCGGGCCAGTCGAGACGCACGAGATCGAGGTAGTTCCGGAGAAGCGTCATGGCTGCACTGGAGGCCCGGGCCAGTCCGGCTCCGAAGCTTTCGACTCGGCTCCCGAGCGTGATTCCTTCGAGAACCTCGGCGTAACCCTGGATGGCGTGCATGACGTTGCGGAGCTCGTGGGCGAACTTGGAGAGGACGAGGGCCCGCAGATCCTGCTCCGCCCGCCAGCGCTCGAGCCTGCGAGCCAGAAGAAGGGCGCTTCGCACCCTGGCGGCAAGCCGCTTCGGGCGGGAGATCGGAACCACGGCGAAAAGCTCGAGTTCGCGGGCGAACGCTCGGATCTCGGCGGTGAGTTCCCGGCACTGGAGGAGGACGAGCACGGTGGGCTCCATCCTCCGGAAGCGGAGGACGAGCTCTCGGGCTTCGGGGAGGAGGGTCTCGTCCAGGACGACCGCGTGGGGGCGGCGGCGGACGAAAAGGTCGAGGGCGGCTCCGGTGTCCTGGGCTCGGAAGACCTGACGGCCGCCCCGGACGAGACCGACGGCGAGGGCGAGAAAGGAGGTAGGCGGTCCGACGACGAGGACCTTTTCGGGGTCTTTTTCGATTTTCCGCAGGTTGCGCCACGAGCGGAGTTTTTTCCGCGCCCGGAGTCCCGAATCGACGGATTCGAGGAGTTTTCGGGGCCCTTCGAGCTTGTCGTGGAACCCCTGGACGTCGAGTTCCGCCAGCAGTTTTTCGCACGGAACGTCCGCCCCGCGCGCCGTCTGCAGGATGATGTGGACCAGCGGGTCGTATTCGCGGAGCTTGCGGACGACTTCCTCCCCGGACATCTCCGGAAGGAAGTAGTCGACGAGCACGAGGTCCACGGACTCCTTGCGGAAAAGCCGCAGGCCGTCTCGGGGCCGCTCGGCCGTGAGAACTCGATGTCCGCGACGTTCGAGGACGGTCCTGGTGAGCCGAAGGACGGAAGGGTCGTCGTCGATGACGAGGATCGTGTGTGCCGTCGTTCCCGGACGCCGCATAGGCTCGACCTCCGTTTCAAGGCCCCGAGTTCGCCGATCGAGGTGGCGCGCCGGCGGTCCGACGCGCCACCTCTCGGCTCGGGCGGTGGGGGTGGGAGGGAAGGCTCATTCGGGTCGTCTCCCGAAAAGCCATTCTCCCGGCCGCGCCGCCGGATTTCCATCGGGCAAAAGTACGATTTTTGCGCGCTCCGCCGCCGCGGCGTACGACTTCCGGGGCACCCGGCGGGGGTCAGGGTAGGAGCACCGTCGAGCCGGTCGTGCGGCGCGCCTCGAGGTCGCGGTGGGCCGAGGCTGCCTCGCGCAGGGGGTAGGTCTGTCGCACCTCCACCCGGACGACTCCCGCCTCGACGACGCGGAAGAGTTCGAGCGCCGAGGCCAGGAGCTCCTCGCGTCGGGCCGTGTAGGTCGCGAGCGTGGGCCGCGTGACGTAGAGGGAGCCTTTCTCGGCCAGAAGTGTCAAGGGAAAAGGACGTACGGGACCCGAGGCATTCCCGAAGCTCACGAGGAGACCCCGGGGGGCGAGGCAGGCGAGCGACCCCTCGAAAGTGGCTTGCCCCACCGAGTCGTAGACGACCGGCACGCCTTCTCCCCCCGTGATCTCGCGGACGCGCGCGGCGAAGTCCTCTTTCGTGTAGACGATCACGTGGTCGCAGCCGTGCTCGCGCGCGAGCTCCGCCTTCTCCTCGCTTCCCACCGTGCCGATGACCGTGGCGCCGAGGTGTTTCGCCCACTGGCAGGCGAGAAGTCCCACGCCTCCGGCCGCCGCGTGGAAAAGGATCGTGTCGCCGGGTCTCACCCGGTACGTGCGTCTGAGAAGGTACTCGGCCGTCATTCCCTTGAGCATCATGGCGGCGGCGGTCCGGTCGTCGATGCCTACCGGAAGCTTGACGAGTCGCTCGGCCGGCAAGTTCTGCCGTTCGCTGTAGGCGCCGAGCACCCCCGCGTACGCCACCCGGTCCCCTACCTGGAGCTCGCGAACTCCTTCGCCGAGCTCCTCGACGACGCCCGCGGCCTCGACGCCGAGTGTGGCCGGAAAGCCGGGCAGGGGGTAGAGCCCCGTGCGGTGGTAGGTGTCGATGTAGTTGAGGCCGATGGCCGTGTGCCGGACGCGGACATGTCCCGGGGGCGGAGCGGGGAGATCGACTTCTTCGTACCGCAAGACCTCGGGGCCGCCGTGCTCGTGGATTCGGACCGCCTTCGTCGTCATCCTCGGACCTCCCTCGGAACACTTTCCGGCTTTACGGCCGGATGTCCATCGAGCCCGGCTCTCCTTCGCAGAGCTCGCCGACGACGGAACGCGCCGGTACGCCCCTACGCTCGAGTTCCTCGAGAAGGGCGTCCGTGCGCCCGGGCGGAACGGTGACGAGAAGCCCGCCCGAGGTTTGCGCGTCGACCAGGAGAGTCCCGAGCGTTTCGTCCACCCCCGCGTCCCACCGGCACGCCGCCGCGACGTAACGGGCGTTGGCTTTCGTGCCTCCGGGAACGAGACCGCGCCGGGCCAGATCGCGGGCGAAGTCCAGCACGGGGACGCTCGATGCCCGGAGCCGCGCCGCGAGCCCCGCCCCGAGAAGGAGGTGCCGCAGGTGGCCGAGAAGGCCGAAACCCGTCACGTCCGTCGCGGCGTGCGCCCCGGCTGCGAGGGCCGCGTCCCTCGCGTCCTTGTTGAGTGTTTTCATGAGCTCGGTGAGCTGCGCGACCTCGGGCGGGGGAAGCTCGCCTGCCTTCAGTGCTTGCGCGGCGACGCCGAAGCCCAGGGGTTTCGTGAGAACGAGGAGGTCACCGGCCCGGGCCCGGGTGTGTACGAGCGCTCTCTCGGGGTCGACGATTCCGAGAACGCAGAGGCCGTACTTGAGCTCGGGGTCCGCGATCGTGTGTCCGCCGACGATGGCACAACCGGCCTCGGCGGCTTTCTCCTGTCCTCCCCGCAGGATTCGCTCGAGGATGGAGACGGGAAGCTTGTCCTGCGGAAAACCGCACACGGCAAGAGCCGCCCTCGGCTCTCCGCCCATGGCGTAAACGTCGCTGAGCGCGTTCGCGGCCGCGATGGCACCGAAATCTTCCGGACCGTCGACGACGGGCGTGATGAAGTCGACCGTGAAAACGAGGGAGGGGCCTGCCGGAGGGCGCAAGAGAGCGGCGTCGTCGAGCGGACCCGTCGAGGGGTCCACCCACGCGTGCGAGAGTGGGCCGAGTTTTTTCAGGACCTGAACCAGGTCCTCCGCGGCGAGCTTACGGGCTCAACCGCCGGCCTGCACGAGTGTGGTGAGGCGAATGTCTTCCATCGAGCCGCGGAGTCTACCACGGCCGGAGGTAAAGCCGAATCGCCGAGAAGGTCGAGCCCGCGGGGCGGTTGCGTCGTCCTGCACGTCGTACCCACCCGGAGGGACGCGGCTCGTGAAAAATCCCCGGTCACCCGAATTTTGCCCGAGAAAATTCCATGAAATTCCAGCTCCCGGACGGCGCGGGCGGAATGTTTTCACATCCTCCGCGCTCCGTCGCGTCCGGGGCGATGGGCGAGCGGGCACGTACCGTCGCCCGGCAAGGGACGTTCGTGGGATGGATGAACACGGCCACGACAGAGCGTGGCCCTCCGTCGCGTCCGGGGCGTGGGCGAGCGGGCCGTACCGTCGCCCAGGCAAGGGACGTTCGTGGGATGGATGAACACGGCCACGACAGAGCGTGGCGCTCCGTCGCGTCCGGGGTGGGCATGAACGTGTCGCTCGCGTTTGCAAGGACGTGCGGCGTCCGGGGTACCGGGCGCACGCGCCGGAGGGACGCGCTGCGTCGCGTCCGGGGCGTGGGGTACATCCTTGACGAAAAGGCGCGAGCGCGGGATTGGTTGCGCCCATGGAACGATCGTTCGGCGGTGCGACGTGGGTGATTCTGTGGGTAGCCCTCCTCGCCGTCGGCGGTGCCCGAGTCGTTTCCGGGGACGACCGAGGTGCGCCGGGTGAGGGGCGAGCCTTCTCTCTGCGTGACACCTCGGTGTTCGCGGACGACGTGGAAGGCTGGGTCGAGAAGAACCTCGACGCCTACCTCCGTATCTACGAGGACTTCCACGCCAACCCCGAGCTTTCCTTCCAGGAACGGAGGACCTCGCGCCGCGTGGCCGAGCATCTCCGAAAGCTCGGCTTCGAGGTGACCGAGGGCGTGGGGAAGACCGGCGTCGTCGGCGTCCTTCGGAACGGGAGCGGGCCGACCGTCCTTTTCCGCGGCGACATGGATGCCCTGCCCGTCAAGGAAGAAACGGGCCTGCCTTATGCCAGCCGTGCGAAGGGCATCGATCCTGCGGGGCAAGAAGTGCCCGTGATGCACGCCTGCGGTCACGACGTACACGTGACGAACCTGCTCGCCGTCGCCGACCTTCTCGCCGGGATGCGAGATCGCTGGCGGGGCACGCTCGTCGTCGTGGCCCAGCCGGCCGAAGAGATCGGCAAGGGGGCCCGCGCTATGATCGCGGACGGCCTTTTCGAACGGTTCCCGAAGCCCGACGTGGTGCTCGCCATCCACGTAGCCTCCGACCTTCCCGCGGGATCGGTCGGGTACACGCCGGGCTGGTTCGCCGCGAACGTGGACTCCGTCGATATCACGCTCTACGGTCGCGGTGGTCACGGAGCACGTCCCGATCAGGCGGTCGACCCGATCGTGGCCGCCGCGCATCTCGTCGTGGCGCTCCAGACGCTCGTGAGCCGGCGTGTCGACCCGATCGACCCGGCGGTCGTGACCGTGGGCTCCATCCACGGCGGCTCCAAGCACAACGTGATCCCCGACGAGGTGAGGCTCCAGCTCACCGTTCGCTCCTACAAGGACGAGGTTCGGAAGCTTCTCCTCGACGGGATCGAGCAGCTTTCCCGCGACGTGTGCCGCGCCTTTCTCTGTCCCCGTCCGCCCGAGGTTACCGTGAAGGACGAATACACTCCTGCCGCCTACAACGACCCCGACCTGACGCAAGCTGCTGCCGGGCTTTTCCGCAGGCTCCTCGGGGAGGAGAACGTCGTCGAGGTTCCCGCTCGGATGGGCGGCGAAGATTTCGGGCTTTACGCCCGCACTCTCGGTGTCCCGGGGCTTCTCTTCCGCGTGGGCACGGTCGCGCCCGAGCGCTTCCAGCGAAGCCCGGGAAGGCGGTCCGCCGTTACCTTCGACGCACTCGAGCCTTTTCGCCCCCGAGCCCCGCGGCACGCTCCGCACCAGTGTGACTGCGACCGCCCACCTCCTCCTTGCCCTCATGGGAGGGGATTAGGGACGCACGTCGTCGGCGACGCAACCGCCGATCCCTGGATGCGAACGGTCGCGTCGCTTCCCCCGCCGCCCCCCACGGACGCGACGGAGCGCGTCCCTCCGCGTGGCCGCGGTCGTCGGCGACGCAACCGCCGATCCCTGGATGCGAACGGTCGCGTCGGTTCCCCCGCCCCCCGGACGCGACGGAGCACGTCCCTCCGGCGGACACGCCCGGGTGCTACGGATCGCGTCCCGCCACCCGGAAGACGAGAAAACTCTGACGCGGCAAAAGGGCGGGAAATTCGTGGACGAGCGTGTAGCCTGCTGCTTCGAGCTCCCGGCGAATCGTCTCGGGCGCCGTTCCGTGGCCGAACCAGCGATGGAGGATTCCTCGGGGCCGGTATTCGACGACGGCAAGGATACCGTCCGGCCTCAGGGCGTTTTTCACCCCACGGAAGTACTCCTCCCGGTTTTTCAGGTGGTGGTAGGTGTTGCAGACGAAGACGAGATCGACGCTCGCGGGGGGGAGTCGCGGGTCGGACGCGTCGGCCAGCACCGTCCGGACGTTGCGATGGCCTGCGCGCTCGGCCCTCTCTTTCGTGTACTCGAGTACCGCCCGGTCGACGTCGACGGCGTAGACGACGCCCTCGGGACCCACGGCCTCGGCGAAGCGCACGGTGAAGTAGCCGGTGCCGGCTCCGAGGTCCGCCACGGCCATGCCCGGGCGAACCCCGAGGGCCGAAAGGACATGCTCGGGCTTCTGCCAGCGGTCTCGGCCGAAGCCTTCGTAGAGAAAGCGCTTGCAGGAAACGCACCCCTGGACCCAGGGCAGAGAGAAAAACCGCCGCAAAGCAGAGGAAAAGCCGCCCGAGCATGGCCGCCTTTTGCGCCATCCTCGCCGGAAAGAAAAGACTCTAGCCCGAGCGCCCGAAAAGCACGGCCGCGTTCGGGACATACGCAGCAACGAGGCCCGCAGCCGGCGACGAAAACCGCAGCCCCGGGAGTTTTCCGGGACGAAGCACGAGTCGAACCCCAGGAGGCCGGTGCCAGAGCCGAGCGGCAGCGGAGAAGCCGCATCCGCTCCGGCCAAGCCGGGATGCCCACGTGCGTCGGCGTGCCGGGACGCGCGGATCCTCGAAGAAATCCCCGAATGACGGAGGCCGCGTACGGAAGAGCCCGAGAAAGTCAACGGACGCGATCGCGCGGGAGTTTTCTTCGCGGCTTCTCCGGCTCCCCGGGGCGCGCCGACGGGCCTCTCGCAGCGCGGGGGCGCCTGCTGCTCGAGCTGGCGGTGCCTCGCCCGGGGAGCACGACGGCCCGCACCTCCAAGCCCTTTTGCTCGATCGCATCGGCGATTTCGTCCGCGTGCCGTGGCTCGAGCGAGACATAGAGAGTCCGTCCCCGGCGGTGGAGCCACTTGATCTCGCCGTGAAGCTCACGGACGGTCCTGCGGACCTCTTTTTCCGCATCGGGCTTCCCTTGCGTTTCCACGACGAGCCGCACCGAAGGCTGTCCTGCGCCGGCAAGTTCGGCCAGCGCGCGGAGGGCATCGGTCGACGTCAAGATTCCTACGGGACGCCGGCCCTCGGTCACACCGATCGCATCGAGGCGAAGCCGTGCCATGAGAGCCGCGGCATCTTCGAGCGGGGTTTCGGGGCTTACCGTCGGCTGAGAAGCCGGAAGGATCTCCCGCACAGTGGCAGCTTCCGACCTCGCTCCGAAGAGGTCTCGTTCGGAAAGCACGCCGAGAAAGAGGTCTTTGTCTGTGACCACGAGATGACGAATCCGGTGGCGGCTCATGAGCTTGCGGGCGCTCTCGGCCGATTCTTCGGGACCGATCGTGACGAGCTTCGCCGACATGAACTCGCGGACCACCATAGGTTTTCCCCTGCGGGCAGAATCGTTCGCCCCCCGTGAATGCCTCGTCGGGGCAGCACCCCAGCGTGGACCGAAATCTCGAGCGCAGCAAGGCGGATGCCAGGGTTCGGCGCGACAGCCGGTTGCGTGCGACCGGTCTCGCCTTCGTGTGGCTGCGAAGAAAAAGGACAAGCAGCTCGCCGTTTCCGGAAAAGGGGATGTTGGGGAGCGGTCATCCCGCGAGGTGGGGCGCGGAGCTTTTTGCCCGGGGGATTGACGGCAAGGCGCAAATACCCTACAGGGGTATGGCATGATGGACCGTGCGACGCAGCAGAAAGTCACCGCCCGCCTCAAGCGCATCGAAGGCCAGGTCGCGGGAATCCGGCGGATGGTCGAGCAGGGGAAGTACTGCGTCGACATCCTCCTCCAGATTTCGGCCGCGCAGGCCGCCCTCGGGCAGGTGGGCAAGATCGTTCTCGGACGGCACGTCGAGACGTGCGTGGCCGAGGCTTTCGCCGGCGGCTCTCCTTCGGAGCGGAAGGCGAAGATCGAGGAGCTTCTCGAGGTGTTCTCCCGCTATGGCCATCTCTCGAGCCGCTGACCCGAAGGGCTCGAAGCGCGAAGCCGAGTACGTCCCCGCGCTTCGGTTCGGGTTTCTCACGCCGCTTTACGACCGGCTCGTCTCCTTCGGTCTCCCGGAAGGAGAGCTTCGGGGCCGGCTTCTCGAGGAGGCCCACCTCGCGCCCGGCGAGACGGCCCTCGAGGTCGGCTGCGGCACGGCGAGTCTTGCCGTTCTCGCTGCGGCCTCCTGTCCCGGGGCGCTCGTCGTCGGTCTCGACGGCGATCCCGCCATCCTCGGGCAGGCGCGGGAGAAAGTCGGCTCCACTGGGGTCCGGCTGGTCTGCGCCAGGGCTCCCGCACTTCCGTTCCGCCCCGGGAGTTTCGACCACGTGTTCGCGAGTCTTTTTCTCCACCATCTCTCGGACGAGGAGAAACGGGCGACGCTCGCGGCCGTGCTCGCTCTTCTCAAGCCAGGCGGCCGCTTTCACGTGGCCGACTGGGGCGAACCTGCCGACCCGCTGCAGCGGCTCGCCTTTCTCTCGGTTCGTTGTCTCGACGGGTTCTCGCGCACGCGCGACCACGCCCTGGGCCTCCTTCCGCAAAAAATGCGCGAAGCGGGGTTCGCCGACGTCGAGGAAACGGGCATGAAACGGACCTGGTTCGGCACGCTCCGCTTCTACACGGCGCGTCGCCCGGTGGATACGGAACAAAAGGAGTCCTTTTCGGGCTCCCGCTAGGAGAGAGGTCATGACGGCCGAGGTGCGAACCCTCGGCGAGACGAGCGAGGGGCGCCGAATGCGTTCCGAAATGCATCCCGCCGAGGGTAGGCGCGAAGGGAACGTCCGCCCGCGTCGTTCGTAGAGGAGGAGACCGATGAAGCACCACGGAGAGAAGGAGAAAGCCGACCGGCACGCAGCACGGATCGAGCACGGAGAGGAACGGCAAGGGCAGGAGCGGAGCGGACACGGACAGGCCGCCCGAGGGGCAGGAACCCACGCGCCACGCGGCGGGAGCGGGGAAGCAGCCGAAGGGCACGGCGGAAAGCGACCTGCACCCGGACACCACGGCAACGAACAGGAAAAGCACGAGCCGGCCGCGCAGGAGTCGCGCGCACACGACCGGCCCGGACACTCCTGCCACGCCCACGCGGTGCAGGCCGCACCCGAGCCGGCGGAGAAGACCGCTTCCTACACCTGTCCCATGCACCCCGAGGTCGAGGCCGCCGAGGCAGGTTCCTGCCCTCGGTGCGGGATGGCCCTCTCTCCTCCGCTCCCCACTCGCCGTTACCGCTGCCCCATGCATCCCGAAGTCGTTCGCTCCGAGCCGGGAAGCTGCCCCATTTGCGGGATGGCGCTCGAAGCCGAGGTCGTCTCGGAGGCCGAAGAAGAACCTCCCGAGCTTCGGGACTTCTCCCGCCGCCTGCGCTGGAGCGCGCTGCCGGCGCTCGCGGTCCTTCTTCTCGCCATGGGCGAGATGGTCGTGCGGATCCCCTGGCTCTCGCCGCGGGCGCTTCTCTGGACGCAGCTCCTCCTGGCGACTCCCGTCGTCCTCTGGGGCGGAGCGCCGTTTTTCGTCCGCGGCTGGGAGGGAGTCCTCCGGCGTTCTCCCAACATGTTCACGCTGATCGGTCTCGGCACCGGCGTCGCTTACCTCTACAGCGTCGTCGCGACGCTCGTCCCCGGGGCGTTCCCGGCTTCTTTTCGTGACGCGCACGGCCAGGTCGCCGTCTACTTCGAAGCCGCTGCCGTCATCGTCGTTCTCGTTCTCCTCGGTCAGGTGCTCGAGCTCCGCGCCCGCACGCGGACGAGCGCCGCCATCCGCGCACTCCTCGGCCTCGTGCCGAAGACGGCCCGCAGGATTCGCGACGACGGCAGCGAGGAAGACGTCGCGCTCGAGCACGTCAAGGTGGGAGATCGGCTGCGCGTGCGTCCCGGCGAGAAAATTCCCGTCGACGGCGTCGTTCTCGAAGGGAGAAGCTCCGTCGACGAATCCATGATCACGGGCGAGCCCCTGCCCGTGGAGAAAACCCCCGGCGCCCGCGTCACGGCCGGTACGGTGAACGGCACGGGCTCCTTCGTCATGCGGGCCGAGCGCGTGGGCAGCGACACGCTGCTCGCGCAGATCGTGCGGCTCGTGGCCGAAGCGCAGCGGAGCCGCGCGCCGATCCAGGGCCTCGCCGACCGGGTGGCGGCCGGTTTTCGTGCCGGCGGTCGTTGCCGTCGCCGGTTCTTGCCTTCGTTGCCTGGGCGCTCTTCGGTCCGCCTCCCCAGATGGCCCACGCGCTTCTCGTTGCCGTGGCCGTCCTCATCATCGCGTGCCCGTGCGCGCTCGGCCTTGCCACGCCGGTCTCCATCGTCGTCGCCACGGGCCGCGGGGCGCAAGCGGGCGTGCTCGTCCGGAACGCCGAAGCGCTCGAGCGGCTCGAGAAGGTCGACGTTCTCCTGGTCGACAAAACGGGCACGCTGACCGAGGGGAAGCCCCGGGTCTCGGCCGTCGAGACGGCGGGCGAGCTTTCGCGCGAGGAAATCCTTTCGCTCGCAGCCTCCCTCGAGACGGCAAGCGAGCACCCGCTCGCCCGCGCCGTCGCCGATGCGGCGGAGGGGCTAGCGCGGCACGACGTGTCCGAATTCCGGTCGGTGACCGGGCAGGGGGTCGTGGGACGCGTCGGCGGGCGCGAAGTGGCACTCGGGAACACGCGTCTTCTCGAGTCGCTCGGCATCCGGTCGGATTCTCTGGCCTCGCGCGCCGAAGAGCTCCGGCGCGAAGGTCACACGGTCGTCTTCGTCGGCGTCGACGGACGCCTCGCGGGCCTTCTCGCCGTCAGCGATCCCGTGAAGTCCACCACACCCGAGGCCGTCCGCCTCCTCCACCAGGAGGGCGTGCGGATCGTCATGGTGAGCGGCGACTCTCGCCCCACGGCCGAAGCCGTCGCGCGCAAGCTCGGGATCGACGAAGTCCGGGCCGAGGTGCTGCCCGAAGAAAAAGCCCGGATCGTCCGCGAATTCCAGGATCGCGGCCACCGCGTGGCCATGGCGGGCGACGGCATCAACGACGCCCCGGCCCTCGCCCAGGCCGACGTCGGCATTGCGATGGGCACCGGGACCGACGTCGCCATGCAGAGCGCCGACGTCACACTCGTGAAGGGTGACCTCCGCGGCATTGCCCGCGCCCGCCGCCTGAGCCGCGCCACGATGCGCAACATCCGGCAGAATCTCTTCTTCGCCTTCGTCTACAACGCTCTCGGCGTCCCCGTCGCCGCCGGTGTCCTCTATCCTTTCTTCGGAGTCCTCTTGAACCCCATGATCGCCGCTGCCGCCATGAGCGCGAGTTCCCTTTCCGTCGTGGGGAACGCCCTACGGCTCCGGACGGTGGCGCTGTGACGGGGGTGCAGGAGAGCCAAACTCTCTTTGATGGACGGCCCGGCATTTGCTGCTTCACCTCCCAGGACGGGAGCGATGGGCGGTGGAGATCAAACGGAGCGTCGTCCCGAGGCCCGATCGTGGGTTTCTACGCTGCGTGCGCCGATTTGCGACCGACACGGCGCTTCGTCGTATATCCCGGCAGCGAGCGGTTCCCGGTAGGAAAGGATGTCGAGGCAACTTCGCTTGCCGATCTGGTTGCGGAACTCGAGAAGGCGTAGTTGCGGATTTGTGGACCCGGGTGCGAGCGCCACGGCAGGCCGATCGGTCCGCCCTTGACGACGACGCCGTCCGAGGATAGGTTGGCCTAGGTAGACCAACCGCAGATGTCCCGGAAGATCTACAACCTTTACCGCGCGAAGTCCCAGCTCTCCCGCTTGGTCGATCGTGCATCTGCCGGCGAGGAAATCATTATCGCCAAGGCCGGAAAGCCTAAAGCCAAGCTCGTGCCTCTTTCCCGCCCTGCCCGAAAGCGGCGCCCCGGAGGATGGCAAGGAAAGGTCTGGATCGCTCCGGACTTCGACGCCCCGTTGCCGAAGACAATCCAGGAAGCGTTCGAGGGCCTATCTTGAAACGCAGGGCCCGCTTGCTTCTCGACACGCACGTTTTCCTCTGGTGGCGTGTCAACGACCGGCGTCTCCGGAAGGAAGCTCGACAGGCGATCGCGGACGCCGAGATCGTTTTCGTGAGCGCTGCAACAGCGTGGGAAATCGCAATCAAGATCGCGCTCGGCCGGCTGCGCATTCCCGAGCCCGTCGAAGCCGGTGTGAAAAAAAGCGGGTTCGAAAAGCTCCCGATCGACTTCGCCCACGCGGAATCGGCAGCCCGATTGCCACCCCACCATGCCGATCCTTTCGACCGGATGCTCGTCGCGCAGGCACGGGAGGAAGGCCTGGTGCTGGTGACGGGCGACCGGCGCATCGGGCTCTACGACGTCGACGTCGTCTGGACCTAGGAGGCTGCCGAAAAATGCCGTCGCGGAAGAAGTTTCGAGTGTGAGCGTGAACATCCAGCCCACCCGGGGCCACTCCCCTGTGACGGGTCTTCCGGAAAGCCCGAACGTCTCGAGCCACCCGGACACCGCTTCCACCCGGCGTCGCATCCGCTGCGTCGTACGGTAGCTCCTTGAGCGACACGCGGCCGAACATCGCCCTCTGCAACCGATTCTCTCCCCTCCTCGCTCCGGACTCGGTCGCCCCGCGTGCCGAGGAACTCCGGCGCGCCGATGTGACGCTCGTGAAGGGCGACGCCGCGGTGGACGGGTGCTCCTCGCCGGCGGTACCTCCAAGCACGGCGTCCCGATACGGCTGACCGAGGAACGGGTGCACCCCATCGCAAGGCGACATCCTGTGCCGTAATCTACCGTGAGATCTCCGAACTGGACGGATTCGTGCTGACGGCTTATTTCTGTTCCCGGTACGCCGGTCGGCGGGGGATCGTATGGAAACGGTGAAGTTATTCGAAAGAAAAGACGTCCCCCTGGAGTGGGAGTACGACGGAGAGGCGGACGCTCTCTACATCAGCTTCGGGGCCCCGAGGCCGGCGGTGGGGGTAGACGTTGGTGACGGCGTGATCGTGCGGTACGACGAGCAGGCCCGGGAGGTCGTCGGATTGACGATCGTCGGTGTGGGACGCCGGCTCGAAGAGCACGTGCGCAAGGGCGGATGAAGCCAGGGATAACCCCGCGACCCTTTGCTCGTCGATCCGCCAGGAGCTGCCGCCGCTGTTCGAGTGCAGCCCGGGGCCCGAGGAGGGGATTCGGGTCCGTACCCCGTTCATGTACCCCGACGGTGACTATATCGACATCTTCGTTCTTCAGCG